>JALUXB010000043.1 GCA_027019175.1 Sulfurovum sp.
GAAAAGTCCAAAAAAGCGTAACGCGACAATCAGGCTTAAGGGTAAAACCTTTTTAATCATCTTGATATCTCCGATAGGGTAAAATTTGTCCCAATTATATTCCTATTAAGTAAAATGAAGGTTAACCGAATGAAGATGGTTCTTGCAACAGGCAATAAAGGCAAACTTCGTGAGTTTCGCAACATGTGTAAAAATGAAGTGGTGCCTTTCTCCGATCTACTCGGAGCGTTTGATATTGTTGAAGATGGAGAGACCTTTGCGCAGAATGCGCTGATCAAAGCGCGTACCATTTATGAAAAGCTGGGAAGTGACTACATAGTCATTGCTGATGACAGCGGCATATCCCTGCCCGTACTCGGCGGTGAGCCGGGCATCTACTCGGCACGTTACGCAGGAGAGGATGCAACGGACAAAGAAAACCTTTTCAAACTTGTTGATGCCGTAAAAGCCAAAGGGCTCAAAGAGACCCCAGCATACTACACCGCAGCCATCGCTATCGTCTCCAAATACGGCGAGTATGTCGTACACGGATGGATGCACGGAAAGGTCATCGACGAAGTACGTGGAGAGAAAGGCTTTGGTTACGATCCCGCCTTCATCCCCGACGGATACGACAGAACACTGGGAGAGCTCGATGACGATGTCAAGAGTGCCATCTCCCACCGCGGCAAGGCGCTGGTGCTGGCGAAGCCCATCATAGAGATGCTTCAAAAAAAGATATAATGACGTTAAAGGAGTCGGTATGCTTAAAGATGAGGTATTGATGCAGTTGCGTGAATTCTACAGAGCAAATGCCAAGCAGTATGCGCTGAAAAAGATGGGGCTCTTTGGAAGTGTGG
This sequence comes from Sulfurovum sp., assembly GCA_027019175.1. Taxonomy (GTDB): domain Bacteria; phylum Campylobacterota; class Campylobacteria; order Campylobacterales; family Sulfurovaceae; genus Sulfurovum. The sequence continues at coordinate 840 of JALUXB010000043.1, forward strand.
CGCGTGGAGAAGAGACCAAAGAGAGTGATATCGATATTGTGGTTGAATTTGAAAATCCCAATCTGCTCAAACAGGCGGAATTGATGCTGCAACTGAAAAGACTTTTTGGCAGAGATGTGGATGTGATTGCTTTGTGGAAGCGTATGAACCCGCGCTTAAAGCAAAGAATAGAAAAAGAGGCGATTTATGTCTGATACCTCACTGGTGTATGATTTTCTGACAGAGATGCTTGAAGCTACTGACAAGATAGTGGAACGTTGCGGCAGTGTATCCTGTGTAGATGACTTGATGAGTAAAGAGGGACAGGTGCTTCTTGACAGTATTTGTATGCAGTTGATTGCACTGGGTGAAGGGGTCAAAAAGGTAGATAAGTTGACAGAGAAACAGCTTTTTGCGGAGTATCCTGAAGTCAACTGGCGTGCTGTAGCAGCAATGAGAGACATTCTTTCACATTACTATTTTGACTTGAATGCCGAGACTGTGTATGGTGTCTGTGTCGATGACATTACAAGAGTTCGGGAAACACTGCAGAAAATCGTAGAAAAATACAAAACAAAATAAAGGGATATAGGTGACAAAACAACAATTTATGAACGACCTGCAGGCAGTTTATCTGGAACTGCAGGACAGACAGGCGGAGCTCAACGGCTATTATGATCTGCTTGATGAGACAAAAGGGCATGCCAAGGCCGATGAGGTGGTGGGTGCCTTTTTGCAGTTGGTAGATCTGCCGCGTAACAAAGAGAGTGAAATGGCGGCCCTTACACGTATTGTCAATCTGCGGGAGGACGCGCTCGAACAGGTGCTTGAGAAAGAGGGCTTTGGTGAAGATGAGATACGTATTAAAAAAGAACTTGCCTACGGGTTTGTCAGTATGCTGCACATTACAAGGCATGAGAGTTTTATAGGCTGGATTGAAAAGCAGAATCTCCTGACGCCGTTTTACCGCGGGCTGATCTTCGGTGTGCATTTTGTGGGACTGCGCCTTTCGGAGTGGCAGAGCCACTGGACACACCACATTATCAATACAATCAATCCTGAACTCTCCGAACTTTTTAACGGTGACGATGCCAAAGTTTTCGAAATGCTTCAGGCAGAGTCATTGCTCGATGAGCGTGAAGAAGGGTGCGTGGGAGACCGCTGCTACTCTGTGCTGGTCAGAGACAACGAGCAGGGGGCAGAGAGTGGGGATCAGCCCAAATACAAGGTACTGGCATATGCCGAAGCGTTCGAGAAGGAGGCGGCAGCTGTTGTGACGGCACTGGAGCAGCTCATCGCGCTGCTTGGACAGCACGAAGATGAGGTCTTCGGGCAGAAGCAGGAGTGGATCGCCTACTTCACCGCGCTCAAAGAAGCGTTTGGGCACAGGAATACCAACGAGCTTATCAAAATGTGGGCAGAGGTGGACCGTCGCTGGATGGCGGTGACGACGCCGATTCAGGTGGGACATCCGTTGGAGTACTACGAAGATCATTACCGTAAAGCTGTCGCATTGGAGTGGGATTTGCGTATCATCAACCCCAAGCTGCAGGAGGGGTCGCATACGCGTGAGAACATCAAGAAGTTCGCCTACGAGATGGCGCAGCGCTTTGGTGATGATGCACAGCACACTATTGCCAAGAATCTTCTGCAGGTAGACGGCACACAGCTCTATATCGGGCAGCCGATGCTCTACTATGCAGCAGAGTTCAACGGCCTCTTTTCTGCGCAGGTGGTACCCAACGACGAACAGGTCAGCAGCGAGCTTGGCAAGAAGATCTTTGCCTATGCCGACTTCGTCCTCGAGAGCAAAAAGTCCAAGCCGGTGATGAAACTCTCAGTCGAGACGATGGGAGAGGATTTTGTACGAAAACAGCGCAAGCTGGCCGAAGAGGAGCCCGAACTCTGGCACAAGCTCTACGACATCTCCACGATCGGGCACGAGTACGGGCATATACTCTGGATAGACAGCGATACCGAAACGGCTATGAATGCCACAGGACAGTTCAAGAACATTGAAGAGTTCAAAGCCACTACCGGCGGGCTAATGGCCTTTTTTGTCAATGAAGAGGAGGCGCTTAAACCGCACATTGTCGATGATCTGGTCAGCCGTGCGGTAGGACTCATAGCGTGGCGTGAAGTGGGTGAAGTGTTGCCCTACTACTGTGAGGGACTCATTCACCTGGATATTCTTTTTGCTTCTGGTATTGTCACCTATGACAATACCATTGTCATCCATTATGACCGATATGAAATGATGAAATCAGCCTACACAGAGGCGTATGAATCGCTGGCAAAACATTATCTGGGCAAGAGTGACGCGAATGATTACCTCAAACGCTATGTTGTTAGAGAAGAGGGTGTATTTCTGCCTGCCAATTCCGAAGTGCGCGCATTCGTCGAACACTACTATGCGCGCTACAAAGCGATTGGGCAACAGACAGTAGCACTGGACTAAAAGGGTGTGCTAAAGCCCTTTGCAGCGCTTTTCATCCGCTTTAATGTAGCGTGAGAGCGCTTTGCAAAAGTCAGAGTAACAGACGTAATTTTTGTTCCCGACCTTGTCACTGTGTTTCATTTGTAGGCGGAGGTAGTCTTTCTGTTTATGCCACAAAAACATAACCCCGCAGTAGAAGAACCCCCGTTTATTCATGATGTTGACGACTTTTTCTATCTGGGGAATATCCTGCAGTGATACATCAGCGTAGATCATGTCGCAGTGCTTGGCACGCAGCTGTGCCACCAGCAATAAAAACTTGCGTTTGAAGTCTTTGCCATAGCGGTCAATACGGATGGTTGCAATATTGGTCGGCGGATCGAATTCGTAGGAGAGAAAGACATGTGTGTGCTCCTTTTTCTTTTTTATCTTGGCTTTTTTAAAATCGATACCGGCATTTTTGTAGGTTTTGGCAATCTGTTTTTTGTAGACATCGGGTAGAAAGAGCTTTCGTTTCCATGTTTGGAAGAATTTGTATCCTATCAGGACGGCACCGCGTTTTTCCACTTTTGTCAGTTCATTGTTCTCAAGGGTAATATCTGCCGGCGTTCTTCCGATCATCAGTGCGCTTTCGGAAAATCCGTGCCGCAGGTTGCTCCTTTGGCTGAAGACATGGTACATGATCGCTTCGCCGAAGACCGCATCAAGTCCCACTGACTGAGCCTTTTGAAGAATACGCTCGATCATTCTGTTCATGATACCGCGTCCTTTGTAGCGTGGATCAACAACAACAATGCCTATCTCAGCGATGGTAGATTCGGGGATCAGTACAAAGGCGAAGTGGCCGACAATCTTTCCTTCACTCTCTGCAACGACAGAGTAAAAGCGCTCTCCATGCTCCCGGGCGATACGGCGGGGGTAGTAAAAACTCTCCTTGATATAGCTGTGGCCGTAATTTTTGTAAATAAGGTAGGCGATACCCTCTTCATCCCCTTCCTGAAAATCCCTGATGGTAACAGGAATATTATCCGGTACAGTTGTTTGTGGGGGATGCAATGCCGGTGTATGCTTCTTGCGTTTGTGTACGGGGTGTGAGAGATATTTGATGATAATGAACTTTTTGCCCTCTTTGCCAAGGTTTTTGTATTCAAAACGGTCGACAAGCCGGTAGATACGGTTGAAGCCCTTGGAAGCATTTGGATCGAGAGGAACACTCTGGTATTTGCTGTGTGACATAGGCACACCCCAGTCATGGACATCGACACGTACGCCTGTTTCAAAAGGATGAACAGAGATTTGCACATATCCCTCCTCCCCGGGATAGGCATGCTCGATGGCATTCTCCACCAGCTCTTTGCTACTTTCTATAACGGCATTGAGATCTGTCTCGTTGAATTCGGAAGCTGCACAGACATCGCGAAGGGTATCTTCGACAAGCTTGATGTATTTGTGTTGTGCCGGAACTTTGAGAACTACGCTTTGGGGCATCACTCCTCCTTTTTCGAGAGGAAAGCGAGTGCACTTGCTCCCATGATTTTCATACCGTACTGCAGGGCATCGTCGTCAACATCGAATCGGCTGTTATGTTGCGAGATGCAGGTCTCTTTGGCTTCGTTGCAGGTGCCCAGACGGAAGAATGCCCCAGGAACGATCTTGAGGTATTCTGAAAAGTCCTCCCCTCCCATGACCGGGTCTTTGAGGTCGATGCAGTTCTCTTCGCCAATGACCTCTTTGGCTTCACTTACGACGATGTCTACCATGGCATCGTCATTGATGAGTTCAGGCTGCCCGAATTCGTAGTCGAAATTATAGCTTGCTCCCATCGATTTGCAGATCCCGTCGATGGAACTCTTCATCATTTCGGGGATATTGCTGCGTACCTCTTCATTGATGGTACGCACAGTGCCTTTGAGAACAACATGGTCGCAGATGATATTGGAAGCTTTCCCTCCCTCAATGGTGCCAAGTGAAATAACTGCCGGATGCAGCGGATCTATTTTACGTGAAACAATGTGGTTGAGAGAGTTGACGATCATTGCGGTGACCAGAATGGCGTCGACCCCTTCGTGCGGTCTTGCCCCGTGTGCTGATTTTCCGAAAATCTCGATGGTGAAGATGTCTGCCGAAGCCATCATGACGCCGTATTTATAGCCGATCTGTCCTGTTCTAAGGTAAGGATAGGCGTGCAGTCCGAAAATGCCGTCAACACCTTCGAGCGCCCCCTCTTCGATCATCTCCACACTGCCCCCTTCCTTGCTCTCTTCAGAGGGTTGAAAAATGAAACGTACATTCCCCGGAAGTGCCGCTTTGTGCTGTGCCATGGCAATGGCGGTTCCCAGCGCAATGGCGGTGTGACTGTCGTGACCGCAGGCGTGCATGATACCCTTTTCCCGGGAAGCGTAAGGTTTCTGAGTCTGCTCTTCAATGGGCAGAGCATCCATATCGGCACGGATAGCGACGGTTTTTGCATTTTCATCCACACGTAGGTCGGCAACCAGCCCATAATGCCTGTCACTCTCTTTTATGTCGTAGCCGCTTGCTTCAAGTATGCCCTTGACGAGGTATTTGGTATGCTCTTCGTGACCGGAAAGTTCCGGATGCATATGCAGGTCGCGGCGGATGTGAACGACCTTTTCATTGATGGCATCGATACTTTCAAACAGTTTGTTTTTGAGTGTTTCCATTCTATTTCTCCTCATGTGCTCAATACTTCATTATACACCTTTCGACCGTTATTTTGCAACTGCTTTTTTGTTTAGAAAGTTGACAAAACTACCTGTCATTTTCCTGCGGAAGCTTTGAGCTTTACCCGCCTCTAACCGCTTTTTGGCTATAATCCTCACAATTATGCCGTCATATATGCGGTTTTATGAGGACAGTTTATGTTACTTTTTACTCCCGGACCAACCCCTGTACCAGAGTCTGTACGCCTTGCAATGGCGGAGCCGACACTGCATCACCGCACACCTGAATTCGAAGCGATTTTCAAGGAGACCAGAGAACTTCTTTTTGAACTGATGGCAACCGATGAGGTAGTCATGATTGCCTCCACAGGAACAGGCGCAATGGAAGCGGCAGTCATCAACCTCTGTCACAATACATTGCTCAATATCAATGCCGGAAAATTCGGTGAACGTTTTGGAAAGATCGCCAAAGCACACGGGCTGGACAATATTGAGATCAAGCACGAGTGGGACACTCCCGCAACGGTCGAAGAAGTGCTTGAAGTACTCAAAGCCAACCCCGCTGTCGATGCGATCGCTATTCAGATCAGTGAATCTGCAGGCGGTCTCAGACATCCTGTTGAAGAGATTGCCAAGGCGGTCAAAGCCGAGCGTCCGGATGTCATGGTCATTGCTGACGGCATTACTGCAGTAGGTGTTGAGCGTATCGATGTAAGCCACATTGACGCACTGATCGCCGGAAGCCAGAAAGCACTGATGCTGCCTCCAGGGCTGGCGATTGTAGGCTTGAGTGAAGCGGCAGTCGTGAAGATCGGTGAAGGGAAAGGCTACTACCTTAACCTTGCCAGTGAGATCAAGAAGCAGCGCCAGAACACGACAGCGTATACTGCTGCGACCACACTTGTTATCGGACTGGGTGCTGTTCTCAAGCAGATCAAAGAGGGTGGCGGTCTTGGTAAACTCTACTGCGATACCGCGCGCCGTGCCAAAGCGACCCGTTTCGCACTTGAAGCGTTGGGACTGCACTCTTACCCGAAAGTACCTGCGCGTTCTATGACGACGATAGATGATGTCAATGCCAAAGAGATCCGTGATCTTCTCAAAACCGATTTCGGTGTCAATGTCGCCGGAGGGCAGGATCACCTTAAAGGCAAGATCTTCCGTATTAATCAGATGGGACTTATCGAACCATATGAAATGGTCTGGGTGGTCAATGCTGTAGAACTGGCACTGGCGAAACTCGGCAGACGTGACTACGATGGTACAGCAAGCCGTGTATTTAACGAAGAGTACTTCAAAAGTACGCTGAAAAAAGAGGGTGCATGATATTTGAACACGAGATCCCAAGCGGATCAAAGCTCTATTTCGGACAGTCGGCACGCATCAAACGTGAGATTGAATTTGTCTCTGCCGAGATGCTGGAGAACCTTGGTTTTGAAGAGATCGTCACGCCGCTTTTCTCCTACCACCAGCATGAGTATTTTGAAGACAAAAAACCACTGGTGCGCCTCAATGACGCAGAAAATCACGAAGTAACGCTTCGTGCGGATTCTACAGCCGACGTTGTACGTATTGCGACCAAAAGACTGGGGCGTACTACAGAGTCGAAGAAGTGGTTTTATATTCAGCCGACCCTCTCTTTCCCTACAAAAGAGCAGTATCAGGTAGGTGCAGAGATCCTCGGAGGCAGTTTTGAAGAAATTGTCCGTACCAGCAGTATGCTGCTCAATGAGATCGGTGCAAGTCCTTTGCTTCAGGTTGCCAACATTCGCATTCCGCATCTTCTGAATGAAAAGTATGGTGTATCGCTCGAGCTTCTTAAGGCGATGCATGTAGAGCAGATTCTGAAGAGTGATCTGCCGTGGATCGAACAGTTGGTACGTCTGAATACAGTTGAAGACCTTGAAGATCTCAGTGCTTTTCCGGATGATATTCGTGAAGAACTTGAAAAAATTAAAGTTGCTACCTTGACTGTCGCCTATGAGAGAATGGTTATTTCGCCGCTCTTTTATGCCAAAATGCGCTACTATGATTCATTGACTTTCCGTATGTTCGAAGGCAATAGTTTGCTGGCAATGGGGGGTATTTATACGATTGACGGCATGGAAGCAGCGGGGTTTGCACTCTATACCGATGAGTGTATTGTGAGTAAATTGAACAGGGAAGAAAAATGAGTAAAGCAGATTTGATCGTAGGGCTCCAGTGGGGTGATGAGGGAAAAGGGAAGATTGTTGACCACATGGCGCAGACCCATGACTATGTGTGTCGTTTTGCCGGTGGACACAATGCCGGGCATACCATCGTCATCGGTGACAAGAAGTATGCGCTGCACCTGATTCCGTCGGGTGTACTCAACCCTGAAGCCAAAAATATCGTCGGTAACGGTGTTGTACTCTCACCTGTCGATTTCATCAAAGAGATGGAACAGTTCGACGATCTTACCGGACGGCTTTTCCTGTCAGACAAGGCACACATTCTGCTGCCGTACCATGCACAGATTGATCAGGCACGTGAGCGTCTCAAGGGTGACAAGGCCATCGGTACGACAGGTAAGGGTATCGGGCCGGCTTACGGTGACAAGGTTGCCCGTGTTGGGCACCGGCTGGGTGAACTGCTGCATCCTGAAAAGCTGACCGGAAAGATCATGGAATTTTTTGCCATCAACAAACCGGTTTTTGATGCGATGGGTCTTGAAGCCCCGGTAGAGAGTGAACTGCTTGCCGAGCTTCAAAGCTATAAAGAAGTACTGTCTCCATTCATTTGTGATACAACACAACTGATGTGGGAAATTCTCGATGCTGACAAAAAGGTACTGCTTGAAGGAGCACAGGGGACAATGCTTGATATCGACCATGGTACCTATCCTTATGTTACTTCTTCCACAACGGTGAGTGCAGGTGCCTGTTCCGGACTTGGTATCAACCCTAAAGATATCGGCAAAGTGACCGGTATTGCCAAAGCCTACTGTACCAGAGTGGGCAACGGTCCTTTCCCCAGTGAAGACTTTGGTCCAGAGGGTGACAGACTGAGAAAAAACGGTCATGAGTTTGGTACAACTACAGGACGTCCAAGACGCTGTGGTTGGTTCGATGCTGTGGCAATGCGTCATGCGGTACGCGTCAACGGTGTCGACCAGGTGGCACTGATGAAACTCGATGTACTTGACGGCTTTGACGAGATCAAGGTCTGTGTTGCCTATGAGTTTGAAGGCAAAGAGATCGACTATGTACCTTACGATCTTGAAGATGTCAAAGCCATTTACAAGACCTTCCCGGGTTGGGAGAAGACCGAAGGCGCACGCACTTTTGATGAACTGCCAGAGACAGCGAAGTCATATATTGAAGCGCTCGAAGCGATGATCGGTACCAAGATAGGCATCATTTCGACAAGCCCTGAAAGAGAAGATACTATCGTACGGTAAAAGCAGGGTCAGGCCTTGTGCCTACCTGCGTGATTGCGTTAAGAAATAATAAAACACAAGGAGTATCAAGCAATGAGATTGAAACCACAACAGACGGGATATGTAGCGACCAAGATAGGGATCGATTTGGCAAATGCTCCTTTTGTAACACTTCCAAAAGGAAAAGAAGCAGTCGTAGAGGTTGCCAAACGCATTATTGATGAGAACCTGGCCAAGGAACGTGCACTCGATGAGCAAGTCAAGAAAATACTTGACGAGAACTATGATGAGATCGAGTTTCAGCATGCTGACGAGCGTCAGCTCTTCTTTATGATCAAAAAGAAGATGGCACCGGAATACGGGGTGATCATGAATTATGACGACCGCTACAATGACCTTGCACACGTGATCCTTGACGAACTCTATGAGAACTATCTGGCAGAGTACAGTGTCAGTGACAATCAGGTGAAGAATGTCATCTTCAAATCCTTCAAAGCCTTTGCCGATGCTTTTGATGAAATTGATGATATTGTCTATGAAAAGATTAGAAACATGGAACGTGAGATCGTTCCCGGCTCCCAGGACTATGAGCTTCTGTATGACAGACTTTACCAGGAAGAGTTGGCAAAAAGAGGCATGCTGTAGCTGTAGGGTGTGTAACCATACACCGAAAAGAGAATGTAGGGTGCGTAACCACGCACCAAGGAGAGTAAAATGAATAAAGTAAGCTTGTATTTTGAAAACGGTTTGATGCTGGAAGCGAAGAGTTTCGGTGCAGAAGGAACGGCGGTTGGTGAGATTGTCTTCAACACCTCTTTGACTGGGTATCAGGAGATCGTGACCGATCCTTCGTATGCGGGACAGTTTGTGACGTTTACCATGCCCGAAATCGGCAATGTCGGCTGTAATGCACAGGATATGGAGAGCAAAGGTGCTTACTGTAAAGGTATCATTGTACGCTCCTATCAGGCGCGCCCTTCGAACTTCCGCTCTGAAGAGAGTCTCGATGCACTGCTGAAGCGTGAAAACGTACTTGGTATTACCGATGTTGATACCCGGTTTTTAACCAAAATGCTTCGTAGCGAAGGGGCGATGATGATGGTTGCTTCCACAGAAGTGCATGATGAAGCAGCGCTGAAAAAAGTACTTGAAACTTCGCCGCGCATCGAAGAGATCAACTACATTGAACAGGTGAGTACCAAAGAACCGTACGTGCATAAAGAAGCGCGTTACAACGCCTTTACCTTCGCGTATGAAAAACCTGACACCACGAAGAAGATTATTGCACTTGATTTCGGGATCAAGCGTAATATCCTCAACGAACTGACCCATGCCGGCATGGAGGTGACAGTGGTACCAAACTCAATGAGTGCCGAAGAGATCATCGGTAAGTTTGAGGCAAAAGAGATTGACGGTGTCTTCCTTTCCAACGGCCCCGGAGACCCGCTTATTCTCAAAGAGGAGCAGGCAAAGATTAAACAGCTCATCGCTGCGAAGGTACCGATGTTCGGTATCTGTCTGGGGCATCAGCTGCTCTCTATCTCACACGGTTACGATACCTACAAACTGAAATTCGGCCACCACGGAGGTAACCACCCTGTAAAGAATACACAGAAAGGTACAGTGGAAATTACCGCGCAAAACCACAACTACAATGTCCCTGACAATATTGTAGAGGTTGCAGAAGTGACACATGTGAACCTCTTTGACAACACGATTGAGGGGCTGCGCTATAAAGATGCACCCATCATGTCTGTACAGCACCACCCCGAAGCGAGTCCTGGACCCCATGAGAGCGCCTATATTTTCGGCGAATTTGCAAAGATGCTGTAAAATTAGAAATTAGAAATTAGAAATTAGGGAATTACTATGAATATCGCAATCCTGTTTGGCGGGTCGAGTTACGAGCATGAGATCAGCATTGTCTCTGCCATTACAATGAAGAAGGTACTCAAAAAGAGTACGCTGACATACATCTTTGTCGATGCCAACCGCGAATTCTATCTGGTAGATACAGACAAGATCAACTCCAAACTTTTCTCTTCGGGAGCATATAAAAAAGGGAAAAAGCTGACACTTAAGAAAGGCGGGTTCTTTACTGAGGGTATGCTTGGAAGAAAACAGTTAGGCTTTGATGTCCTGCTCAATCTCATTCACGGACGTGACGGAGAGGACGGCAAAGTTGCTTCACTCATGGAATTTTTTGGCATTCCCTACATTTCACCGCGTCTGGAAGCTTCCGCACTTTCTTACAACAAACTCTATACAAAATATCTTGCACAGAGTCTTGGGATCAAGACAGTCCCCTATGAGCACCTGCGTAAGAACGGTGAGCGTAAGATTTCTATGGCATATCCGGTTATTATCAAGCCGGTACGCCTTGGCAGCAGTATCGGGGTGAGCATTGTTAAAAACGAGAGTGAGCTTGACTATGCGCTCGATGTTGCGTTTGAGTTTGACAGCGATGTGATCGTAGAGCCTTTCCTTGAAGGTGTCAAAGAGTACAACCAGGCAGGCTGTCTGACCGATAGATGGGAACTCTCCATTGTCGAAGAACCGCATAAAGAGGAGTTCCTGGACTTTGAAAAAAAATATATGGACTTTGCACGAGACGCTCAAGTGCTGGCAGCAGATATTTCTGGTGAAATGAAAGAAAAGATCCGGGAAAGTTTTAAAACCATTTACGATCCGCTCTTTAGAGGCAGTATTATTCGTTGTGACTTCTTTGTACATGAGGGAGAAGTGCTGCTCAACGAGATCAACCCGATCCCGGGATCTATGGCGAACTATCTCTTCGAAGACTTTGAAGGGATGCTGGGACGGCTTGCCAAACACCTTCCCAAAGAGCCCGAGATCAAGATCGACTATCAGTATATCCACTCTATCCAACAGGCCAAGGGAAAGGCGTAAAAAATCGCCTTTTTTTCGTTTAAATAGGAGTCCTTTTCTCCTATTAATCTCTCTGCAAAGCCCCATGAGATCGAACTTTGCTACGATTTGGTATCTTTTGTTAAATAATTTTTAACAAAACCCTTTTTTACCCCACTTCTTTAAGCTTCATATGGGAAAAGTTAACCTATAATTAACGCTGAATGTTGTTATTAGTTACAACATAAATTTTTACAAGGGGGTATGCATGCAGTCAAACGCAGCATTGGAATACGATTATTCCGTAGCAAAATTGTATACATATACAGCAATTTTGTTTGGATTTGTAGGGATGCTTATTGGTACGCTTATCGCGGCACAATTAGCATTTCCGGAACTGAACTACCTATTCGGTGAATACGGTACGTTCTCAAGACTTAGACCACTTCACACAAACGTCGTGATTTACGGCTTTACAGTAAGTGGTGTTTTTGCGACATTCTACTACTCTGCACAAAGGGTACTGAAAGTATCTATGGCGGAGTCCAAGTTTATCATGTTTGTCGGTAAATTGCAGTTTGCGCTTTACCTTATCGCTGCTACAGCAATGGTAGTAACCGAATTGATGGGGATTACACAGTCAAAAGAATATGCACAAATGGAATGGCCGCTTGATCTCCTTATCGTAGTGATTTGGGTACTCTGGGGTGTCGCAATGTTCGGACTGATCGGTATCAGAAGAGAAAAAGCACTTTACATCTCTATGTGGTATTTCATTGCATGTTTCCTCGGAGTAGCTATGCTTTACCTCTTCAACAACATGGCAATACCTACTTACTTTACATCTGGTAACCTCGGTAGTGTTATGCACTCTGTTTCTATGTACTCCGGTACAAACGATGCACTGGTACAGTGGTGGTGGGGACACAATGCGGTTGCATTCGTATTTACTGTGCCTATCGTTGCGATGATCTACTACTTCCTGCCAAAAGAGTCTGGTCAGGCAGTTTACTCCTACAAACTTTCACTCCTCTCTTTCTGGGGTCTGATGTTCGTATATCTCTGGGCAGGATCCCACCACCTTCTGTGGTCAACAGTTCCAGACTGGATGCAGACAATGGGTTCAGTATTCTCTGTTGTTCTTATCCTCCCATCTTGGGGTTCAGCGATCAACATGCTCCTTACAATGAAAGGTGAGTGGAACCAGCTGACTGAGAACCCACTGATCAAGTTCATGGTACTGGCATCTACATTCTATATGCTTTCAACACTTGAAGGGCCAATCCAGGCGATCAAGTCAGTCAATGCAATTGCACACTTTACTGACTGGATTCCAGGTCACGTTCACGATGGTGTACTTGGTTGGGTTGCCTTCATGATTATGGCAGGTCTTTTCCACATGGCACCAAGAATGTTCAAAAGAGAGATTTACTCCAAGAAATTGATCGAAGCTCAGTTCTGGATTCAGACCACTGCGGTTGTACTCTACTTCACATCTATGTGGATTGCAGGTATCACTCAGGGTATGATGTGGAGAGCGGTTGATGAATATGGTAACCTGATGTATTCATTCATCGATACTGTTACAGTACTTCATCCATACTATGCGATCAGAGCGCTTGCCGGTGTACTTTATGTAACTGGTTTTGCAATGTTCGCTTACAATATGATTAAAACAATGACTTCTTCAAGAGAACTTTCTGAAGAGCCACAGTTTAGATCACCTATGGCATAAGGGAGGTAGGTTATGTTTCATTGGTTGGAAAAAAGACCGTTTTTCTTTGCGGTAGGTGTATTTTTGGTTATCGCATTTGCAGGGCTCATCGAGATCCTGCCAAACTTTGCTGAGGCATCAAGACCGGTAGAGGGACTTCGTCCTTATACTGTCCTGGAGCTTGCAGGAAAAGAAGTCTATAAAAAAGACAACTGTATTGCATGTCATTCACAGCTTATCCGTCCGTTCAAAGCGGAAACAGACAGATATGGCCAATATTCACTTTCCGGTGAATATGCTTACGACAGACCATTCCTGTGGGGTTCAAAAAGAACCGGTCCGGATCTGCACCGTGTAGGGAACTACAGAACAACTGACTGGCATGAAAACCATATGTGGGAGCCAAGTTCTGTGGTACCTGGATCTATCATGCCAGCATACAAGCATCAGTTCAAGAACATTGCAGATCTTGAAACAGCCTATGCTGAAGCTGTGACAGTTAAAAATGTATTCAACGTACCATACGGTGACGACATTAAACCTGGCAAAGCAGCATGGGAAGCATATAAGCCGAAAGTACTGGCTGAAGCGAAAAAAATCGCTGCAGACATGAAAAACAAGGATGTAAAAGATGCGGTAGCAGCAGGGAAAGTACCAGAAGTGGTAGCACTCATCGCATATCTTAACAGCCTTGGATCAAGCCGCTACGAGGCGAAAAAGTAAGCAAATGGGACTTAGAGAACTACAAGGATATGCGAGTTTCTTTATGACCATTTTCCTGGTGGTGATGTTGTATTGGTACATTGTGTACCTTTATAGGAGTGAAAAAAAAGGGGAGAAAGATTATGAAAAACTGGGGAAGATCGCGCTCGACGACGAGCTCGATTCTACGCCGGTGAATACTTCTGATCCTCTTCCGACTGATAACAAGGAGCAAAATAAATGAATGCATTAGTAATTAAAGCATTGGCATTTGCAGCGATACTGATTGTAGCAACATTGATCGTTGTAAAGCAAATGCATATTGACCTGAGTGACCCGATTAACGCTATCACCATGCTTGGTGCTGTTGCGATTGCGACACTCGCATTTGGTGTCTCGGCGAAATATATCGCTCAGATGAAAACAGACAAGGCGCAAGGTGAGCTTGCTGAAGAGAACTGGGATGGCATTGGCGAGTACAAAAACGAACTTCCTTCCGGTTGGGCATACTCTTTCCTTGGAACACTGATCTGGGCATTGTGGTATTGGACAGTAGGCTATCCTGTCAATGCGTTTAGCCAAATTGGACAATACAACGAAGAGGTAAAAGCGTATAACAAAAAGTTTGAAGCGATGCATAAAAATGCCGACAAAGAGACATTGAAGCAAATGGGTGAATCGATTTTCCTGGTACAGTGTGCACCATGTCATGGAACGACGGGTGACGGACTTTCAGGGAAAGCGCAGGACTTTACTTCACGTATGACCAAAGCACAGGTGCTGCACGTCATCAACAACGGTCAGCATCAGCTTGATTTCCCAATGGGTGCAATGCCTCCTGGAATGGCGTCCGGTAAAGATGCTGAAGATATTGCTGCATGGATTGCAGGCGGTATGAAAGGTGAAAAACCGGCAGCATTTGCAGCATGTGCTTCTTGTCACGGTGCTGATGGCAAAGGTAACAACGGTATGGCGCCGAACCTTACAGAATATGACGTGACATTGGTTAGCCACGTACTTGAGCATGGCAAGAAAGGTATTATCGGTAGAATGCCTTCATTCAAAACAAGAATGACACCGGTACAGGAAAAAGCATTGGCTGAGTACATTCAGTCTCTGAAAGACTAAGGAGTAGAGTATGACAGAAAATACAAACAGATCCGTATTTGGACTCAACGGTGTGACGGGAATGCTGATTGCAACAGTACTGTTGCTTTCCATTCTTGCTTTCCTGACAACATGGAGCTTGAAGGTACAACAGGCATCGGCACAGAAACCGTACGATCCTACACCGATTGTCAGTAGCCTTGACAATGTCAAGATGATCAGCAAAGACAATGCAAAATTTGCATTCCAAGATCCGAAATAAGAAAGGATAGACTATGATTACAATTATGGATAAAGTACTGGGCTGGGGAATGGTAATTACTGCTATTTACACTGCATGGGCAGTGCTCACACCAAACCATCTGTACGTAGGGTAACCTATGATAAAAGCAACAGCAAGGTTCGCCTTGCTTGCTTTGTTCCTTCCACTTTTACTTCATGCAAACTATATTCTCAAGAATGACCTTCTAAATTCTGCGGCACAGCAGTACGTCAAAAAAATGGCAGAAGAATTACATGCCAAGACGGGGGTTAACGGATATTTGATTGCCACCAATGAACATTTCCCTGTAGGTTTTAATCTGGTGAAATACAGTAAAACATACGAAGCGAACATGAGCAAGCCTTACGTATTATTTATATTTGCACCTTTTGCATTGATTACTCAGAAATCGGAACATAGAGGTAGAGTAGCGTTCATTCCTTCCTCTCCCAAAGTTGCTTCTATGTATGACAAAAGCGATGTGATGGATGCGACAATCGGCGTTCTGGAAGGTGTCGACAAAAACAAAGCTGAAGACAAACATGCCATTGCCATTGTGCAGGGGTTTTCAGAACTTGCAGATCAGATCGCTGATACAAAGGGTGTGAAATTAAAGAGCACCATTAAAGATTCACGAATAGGATTGCGGGTTGTACAGGTACTTGTACTGTTAGGATCAGCAGTTGTATTTTGGTTTTTTCTCATTAACCCAATATATCGAAGGATAAGGTATGGCAAAAAAAAATAAACAAACTTCCTATTGGCCCCATATGATACTGGGCTTTTTGCTTGTAGGTATTACATTGGGATACTGGACGGTCAAGTCGGCAACTTCGGTTCCTGTTCAGGAAACGAATGACTATATGCTGAAATATCAACAGGCAGACCTGCATATCAATGACATTTTGGACAAAAAGAAGCGTTTTGACAAAGGGTATACCATTGTCATCGATGGTGTCAAGAAGGGTACCCTTGAACTGGAGCATGTCAAACGTGCCAAAGAAGAAGAGGTCATACTGCTGAAGAAAGGTCCCAATACCTTTACATACCGTGTGCTTGACAAAAGCGGCAAACCGGTCGAAGGTGTCAACGTTACGTTTATGCTCACCCGCCCACATACCGACAAGGACAATGTGGTTGTTAGCAATATTCCCCTCAAAAACGGTGAATATGTGGTTGCGGATGTCAATATTAGCAAGCCGGGACGATATATTTTGCGTCTTAAAGCGGCGGTTGACAAAGATACTGTCGGCTACTCAGATCTTCCTGCCTATCTTAATCCGTAGGGGGAGATCCTTACTCTCGATAAGACAATCATTTAAAAATGATGCGTCTTATCAATATAGGGGTGCGTAGTCACGCACCCCTATTAATACGCTTCCTCTTTGATGTGGCTTTTTGCCCACGCAGCAATTTCATCTCTCTGTGTTTTTGTCAGTTTGGCATCTTTATGCATGCTCAGGTACATTGGCATAGGCATACGGAAGTGGATGGTCTTGACAATACCTTTGTATATTTTCTGCTTCTTGGCTTCATCGTAATTTCCCCACTCCTGAAAATTGGCAGCTTCACGTCCTTCTTTGATATGGCTTTTAACTTCCAGTGATACGGGAGAGATGTATCCATACCATGGCATCTTTGTTTGGTAAGAGTGGCAGTCATAACAGGAGTGTTTGAGCATGGCCATAATCTTTTTGGGAGCCTTGATCTCTTTTGCCGGGTCGATATGCTTGGGCGCTTCAGGGATCTTGATTTGAATGAGCTGCAGCAGCAGAAATACACCGAGTACCCAGAGGGCAAGTGTTTTAAACATGGTAGTCCTTTTTTGCCGTGATTATACCGTGCTTATGTAAACGATAATATATGACAATTTGAAAGATCCCCTTTGCTTTGGCGTGACTGTATGCTATACTCTTTTTCATGAATACCTTACACATCTATCCTACCTCCAGAGCCATTCGTACACAGGTTGCAGCTGCACGTGAACGTGATACTTTTTTACCCGCTTATATGCGTATGGATGAGTTCGAACAGCGTATGGTGTTGCTGCCAAACATGCAGCTTGTCGATACGATGCAGCGTATACTGCTGCTAAGAGAGGCAAGCGGCTTTGAAGCCTTTGAAGGGTTGAAGTTTGACAGAAAGCTGGTACGCTTTTTTGGCAAAGGGGAGGCAATTTTCCGTTTTTTTGAAGAGCTTGCAGGGGAAAAAGTGGACTTTGAGACGCTGGCGCAGGCAGATGCCTATGCAGAGTTCGGAGAACATCTTAAAATCCTCGAAACACTCAGAGAAAATTATAGAAACATACTTGATAAGAGAGGATTGACCGATCGCTGTTTCATTCCTGAGCTTTATCAGGTCAACAAAGCTTTTTTGAAGCAGTATGAAACCATAGAGATTTTTCTTGAGGGGTACCTGAGCCGTTTTGAACTGGAGCTGCTTGAAACGGCAGCCCAGGAGACGACCCTGCTGATCCACTACCGCACCTCAGCTTTTACCAAAAAGATGCAGGAGCGTTTTTGCGAAATGGGAATTGTCCTGCCCGATAACAGTGAAGTCTGTTTTGACCTTGGCAAACGCAGTATCGTCTCCCAAACGCCTATGAACAATACCCTTAGGGTAAGTGTCAAAAGCGTGGAGGAGCGTGAAGCGCAGGTGGCACTGGCACTGGCGCAGATAGAGAAGATGGTACAAAGCGGCATGGATTCTCAGAAGATCGCACTGGTGCTGCCGGATGAGTCATTCAAGGAGCATTTCATGCTCTTTGACCGGCTTGGCAATCTTAACTTTGCGATGGGCTATGACTATAGCGGCGGGAGTATCTACAAGAAAACCGAAGCGCTTCTGCGTTATTTGCAGACAGGTGAACAGGCGTATGTCGATATGCTTGAGCGCTATGGTATGCCAAAAGAGCGTTATGTACATTTGAGAATCACAACAAAAATGTCTGTTGCCACTTTTTTCGAAACACTGGATACTTTGGAACTGATAGAGAAGAGTAAGGAGCGCGTTGAGGTGTTGGAAAACGATTTCCTGACACTTTTCGGAGGCTATGAAGAGTCACTGGAGAGCTGGCTCTTTCTCTGGCTAAAGGCACTCTCTTCTGTGACACTTGACGATGTTCGGGGCGGAAAGGTGACCGTCCTTGGAGTACTGGAGACACGTGGGGTAGTGTTTGACGGGGTTGTAGTTGTGGACTTCAATGAAAACATTGTCCCTGCTACCACCACCAAAGACCGCTTCCTCAACTCTGAGGTACGCAGGTTTGCCGGACTGCCTACACGAACCGACAGAGAGGCACTGCAGAAACAGTTTTATCTGCATTTACTTGAGAGCGCAAAAGAAGCTGTGGTGATCTACAGCAGTGCAGATGACCGTCTGCCCTCGAAGTTCCTCTATGAACTTGGTCTTGAAAAGGCACCCTGCAGCCGTGTGCCGCTGAAGCTGCTCTATGATGAGCCTGTGCAGATGGTCGAGGAGCGTGACCCGGTGGTTGAAAATTTTGATGCTTCAAAGGTTGTCTGGTCACCGTCCCGCCTCAAGACCTATCTAAGCTGTAAGCGAAAGTATTACTACCGATACATCCAAAAGATAGAAGCACCCAAAGAAGAGACATTGAACGAAGGGCTCTTTCTGCACCAGGTACTTGATAGACTGTTTGAAAGTGATACCTATTATGAGGAAGAGGCGCAGATGCAGCAGCGGCTTGAGAAACTGCTCTATGCACTGCATCCCGATAATGATACAAAAGCTGCATACCAAAAACTGCTCTGGGCACAAAAACTCAAACCCTTTGTGGCAAAGCAGATAACGCATTTTCAAAACGGCTGGCGTGTTGTTGCGCGTGAAGAGGAGATTGCCGGAGAGGTAGGCGGACTGCGCTTCAAAGGACGTATCGACCGGATGGATCAGCATGAGAGCGGAACACTGGTACTGGACTACAAGAGCGGTTCGACGTCTGAAGCACAGAAAGTTAAGAATCTTGAGAGTCTGACCGATTTTCAGATGAGCATCTACCACCATCTGCTTACGCCCCGTTACCAGAATGTTACGTTGGCTTTTGTCAAGATCCTCGAAGAGGGGCAGATCGAGGAGATCAAAGCACTGGAGGAGAAAAACGAACTGCTTGCCGAACACATCGTGGCACTCAAGCAGACCCAAAGTTTTGTTGCCCAAAAGTGTGAATCGCTCCAGACCTGTAAGTATTGCGAATTCGCATTGATGTGTGGGAGAGGAGAGTATCTATGAGTTTCAAACCTTTTTTAGCCTACTCCGCAAGTGCGGGAAGCGGCAAGACCTTTGCGCTGGCAGTGCGCTACATATCGCTGCTCTTTATGGGGGAGTCGCCTGCAACGATTTTGGCAGCTACCTTTACCAATAAAGCCGCTGCTGAGATGCGTCAACGTGTACTTGAATCACTCAAACATCTTGGAGCCAATGATGCCTTTCTCGATGCCGTTTGTGTGCAAACAGGCATGAGCAGGGAGGTGCTTTTTGCCAAACAGCCTGAAGTATTGGCACGTTTCCTCTCTTCAACATCGCATATTGTGACACTGGACAGTTTTTTTGCCTCCATCCTGCGTGCTGCATCACTGGAGATTGGGCTGGAACCCGATTTTGTAACCAAAGATGAGCCGCACGAAAAGCTGGAGATACATTTTCTTGATGCCCTTGAACACGAAGGAAGGCTTGGCTCGCTTGTACAGCTTGCACTTGACATTGAAGACAAGCGTTTTTCAAAAATCTTTGACCTGATGCAGACATTCTACAAGGTCGATCCGCTGTTGCCCCAGCCGCCAAAGGTCAGTCGGAGTATCAAAGCGCTTGAAGCAGACATCGAGTCGGCACGTCAAACGCTCTACGAGGCAGTTGTCGCTTCAGGTGCCTCCAAAAGTGCCGTCAACAATTTTGCTCCTGCCGGTGCCAAGACACTGTTTGGCAAAAGCGTATTTTCCAAAGCGTCACTGCATGAGCATAGAAACTACAAGAAGTATATTGAGAGCCATCCGGAGATTGAAACGGGCTATCAGAGGCTCAGGATGCTGTTGGGTGAGTGGGCACGGACAAAAGAAGCGATCGTGCTTCAGGCGGTATTTGATGTGTACAGCTACTACAAAGATGCTGTTGTAGGCAGTGCGGTGGCAACTGGGGTTTTGAGCTTTGATGACCTTGCCTACTTTACCTACCGGCTGCTTTACGAGAGTGTCAGCAGGGAGTTTATCTACTTCAAGATCGATGCGAAGTTCAGACATATTCTGCTCGATGAGTTTCAGGATACCTCTACACTGCAGTTTCTGCTACTCAAGCCGATGATCGATGAGATCTTTGCGGGCAAAGGGCAGGGGGAATTTAGAAGCTTTTTTTATGTGGGGGATACCAAGCAGTCGCTCTATCGTTTCCGGGGCGGGGTGGAGGAGTTGTTTGACAAGGTTGCCGAGCGCTACAACATCGAGATTGAGCAGATGGATACCAACTACCGAAGCGCCAAAGCGGTTGTTGAACAGGTCAACCGCTGGTTTGAACCTGTTATGCCGGGCTACGTGCCGCAAAAGAGCGGTCCAAACGCTGCGGAAGGGTATGTGGAGGTTATTGAGAGTGACGTGCTGATAGAGGAGGCGGTTGCACAGGCGAAGCGTCTGATGGAAGCAGGCGTACGTGTCGATGATATCGCTTTTCTCGTCAGTACAAACAAAGACGGACAGGCACTGCAGGAGGCGTGTGAGAAGGAGGGTATCCATACACTGCTGAAGACCTCTTCGTCACTGAAGTATCTGCCCAAGATCGCTGCATTGGCTGCTATGGTATCGTACCTCTTTTATGGAGAACGTATCGATGCTGAGCCACTGTTGCAGAGAATAGGGAAGAAGATCGATGAGATAGATACGGCATGGTTCCACCCGTTCATGTCGCCGCTGCAGGTACTTGACCGACTGGTACGGGTGTTTGGCTACTTCGATGATGATCCGAATATATTGAAGCTGTTGGAGTTTGCCTCTGCTTTCAGTGACATACCTACCTTTTTGGAAGAGTTTGAAACCTCCCGTATTGCCATCGCTTCCCACTCGGTGCACGGTGCCAACATTATGACCATACACGGCTCCAAAGGGCTGGAGTTTCCCTATGTCATCGTCATGGACAAGCTGACCAAGCCCAACAACGATACTGCACCGCTTATTTTTCACTACAACGATGCACTCTACATTGACAAGATCCTCTACCGTACCAAAGGGCGTGAACATTTTGACGAAATTTACGCACAGATTCTTGAAGCACGTAAGAGATCGTCAGAAAAAGACAGGCTCAATGTGCTCTATGTGGCACTGACAAGAGCGATAGACGGGATGCTGGTGCTTAGAAAGCCGGAAGGCTCCATATTTGACCTGCTTGGGATTGTCTCCGGCAGTCTGGGAACTTTGCGTGTCCTCACGGAAGATGCACAGGGGGAGCGTGGGTGTGTGGCCGAAACACTGCCTGAGCGTGTAAGCTTCTACGGACGTTTGGAGGTGAAGGGCGAAGAGGAAGAGGAGAAAGACTATGCCGCAATACAGTTTGGGATCGCACTGCACTATGCGCTGGAGATGATGGGCAGTTTCGATATGGAGAGCCTTGAAGCGGCGATGATCGCGGTGGAAAACCGCTACGGTCAGCGTATTGGCAAAGAGGGGCTTGAAGAGATACGAAGGCGCATTGCCATGCTGCTTGTACATGAGCCGTTTATGCAACTGCTTGAAGGTGCCAAGATCAGCAAAGAGCAGGCACTCAGCTACAACGGAGAGCTCAAGCAGGTCGATCTGCTGCTTGAGCATGAGGAGTATGCAGTGGTGGTAGACTACAAAAGTTCGCGCCGGTACAGTTTCAAGCATCAGGAGCAGGTTGCATGGTATGCCAAAGCGGTTGGTGCCTTGCTGCACAAACCTACCGTTGGGGTGTTGGTTTACCTCGAAAAAGAGGGAATTTCGCTAATAAACTTAAAGTAAACTGAATTTAAAATTATTTTAAGAATAACTGGGTACAATCCGTCCACAAAAAGAGCTGCAGTGCAGTTTTTTATTCAAAACAAGGAAACCATCATGAAAATGACAAAAGTCGTAAAACCTCATGAAGTACAGCGTGACTGGGTTCTGGTCGATGCGGAAGGCAAAACCTTCGGTCGTATCCTGACTGACGTCGCTTCTATCCTCAGAGGGAAACACAAGCCCTCTTTCACACCAAATGTTGACTGTGGTGACTACGTAGTGATCATCAACGCTGAGAAAGCAAAATTCTCCGGTGTCAAAATGGATGAAAAAGAGTACTTTACACACTCTGGCTATTTTGGTTCTACAAAGTCCAAGAAGCTTAGCGATATGCTTGAGAACCACACTGAAAAGCTCTACAAGCTTGCAGTAAGAGGGATGCTCCCTAAAACAAAACTCGGTAAGCAGATGCTCAAGAAACTGAAAGTGTATGCCGGTTCTGAACATCCGCACACTGCACAAATCAATAAGGAAGCGTAATCATGGCAACTATTTATGCAACAGGAAAAAGAAAAGCGGCGATCGCGAAAGTCTGGATCACTCCGGGTAACGGTGAAATGCTCATCAACGGCAAAACACTTGATCAGTGGCTCGGTGGTCACGAAACTCTGAAAATGAAAGTCAGACTGCCGCTTGAAGCAACAAAGCAGCTTGACTCTCTGAACATCAGAGCGACAACGCTTGGCGGTGGTTACTCTGCTCAGGCAGACGCTGTAAAACACGGTATCTCCAAAGCACTCGTAGCGTACGAGCCTTCTTTCAGAGCAATCCTCAAACCTATGGGTCTTCTTACCCGTGACTCAAGAGTTGTTGAGCGTAAGAAACCAGGTAAGAAAAAAGCGAGACGTTCTCCGCAGTTCTCAAAAAGATAGTCGGTACCCTCTACCGCACTCTCTTTGCTCCGAACCTTTTTGGGTTTGGGGTTTTTCTTTTATCTATTTTTCTCTAAACACATTTTCCTTTTCTATCAACCATTCAAATCAGAAATAAGCAGATCTATTTAGTTGACATTTTTTCTATTATAGAGTAAAATATAGTCATAATGACCATTAAGGACTCTATTATGGTAGTAAATGCAGCAGATGCAAAAGCCAAATTCTCAAGCCTGCTGGCACTTGCCGGACTCGGAAAAGAAGAAGTGATTATTTCAAAACGTAACAAGCCGACAGCTGTGCTTATTTCGTATGAAATATTTTTGAAAATGAAAAAAAGAGATGAAGCAGTGATAGATAAAACTGTGTGGGAGAGCTTGCCCTCATCAGTGAACCAGTTTATCGGCATTGTGTCTGAAGATGAGATAGACGATGAATACAGAAGAAGCAGGGAAGCATACCTTAAAGAGAAATATCTGTGAAAATTTTTGTAGATACCAATATCTTTATTGATATATTGTTAGATAGAGAGCCTTTTTCAGAATCTTCTGCTCTTATATACAAGTTATGTGAAAACAGTTTGGTTGAAGGATATATTGCACCTATTACTGTAAATAACATTTACTATATTTGCAGGAAAGCACATAATATTGCGGCAATCAAAGCTTTTTTACATAAAATATCCAAAGATTTTACGATAACTCCCATGGACAGCTTAAGCATAGAAAAAGCGAACAAGTTGTCTACGAGTGATTATGAAGATGCTTTACAGTATGCAATGGCACTTCAAATTGGAGCTGAATATCTTGTAACACGCAATACCAAAGATTTCAAACACATGACGCACATAAAGGTTTGTACGCCCGAAATGTTTATTTCTGAGATAGGATAATATAAAGGTACTAACTGGGATTAACCAAAAAGTAAGCCCCTACTGCAAATGCGATAGCCGCAACACTCCGTTTGATAACCACACCGATGTTGTTACCCACCTGACAGGAGGAGCACTGTTTGTACTTTTTTGATTCGTAAAAGGCATAGACAAAGAAGCCTGCCATCAGCAGCAATACAGACGGGAAGGCGATCTTGTCGAACATATAGATGTTCTCTACAGTCGTTTTTTCAAACTTGAAAAGTGGTGTCAGTAGACTCAATCCCATGAAGAAGAGAATCTTGTCGGCAAAAGAAACGAAGTAGTCTTTGCGTGAAAAAGTAGGGCAGACATCACCCACTTGCGGGACAAGTCCTTTGCCTTCCAACGCATCGAGAATGCGCTGTTTTTGTTTTTTGTCAATGCGGTCAAGCATGGTGCCGCCAAGTGAGAAGTCCATCATTTGCTCGAACATTGCAGCGAAGTGTCTGTCATTGTCGGCATCCATGTAGCAGGTGTTGCCGTTACGATCTTCATAGACAATTTTGAGTTTTTCATGGCGGGGAACGATGGCGGTTACATCCGGGTAGTAACTGCTGCGCTCTTCAGCCTCAAAGGGTTTGCTTTTTTGCAGAATACGCGGATTGGCAAATTCAATGTATTCACCATCTTTCTTGACAATAAACATATTGAAAGGGTGGGCGACCTGCATAGCGCTGAGTGCATCGAGACCGTGATGATCCATCGTCTCTTTGATGTCGTCGAAGAGTCTGCCTACACTTTCATCGAAGCCGCGTACATCGCCACACGCCAAAATGCGGTCATCGGGGTAGATTACCAGTTCTTTGATCATTAGAGCATCCTTTTTTCAATACTTTCTAAAACATTCGGTTCAGGGAAAATTGTAGGAAATACTGGGGTTGACAGGATGCAGGCCGAAGCCTGCAAGAGGGGTTAGTGGCTTTTTTGAACCACAATGATCATTTTAATGTTGATGATGATGAAGCGAATGAACTGCCAAATCAGGCATGTTCTCATGAATTTTACAAAAGGTGTCGGTACCATTGCTTCAAAGCTTTGTTCATACGCTTTAATGTTCTTTTCAATTGAGTGGTCTACACTTGCCATTGTTTCTCCTTACTTTATTTCTTTTTCTTTGTCTGAATAATCCGAAGCGGATTATTCAGGAATCAGTGTCCAGCCCGGCTTGAGCTTCGCTTTATAGATGAACAGGTGGTGCAGGATATGTTTGATCCAGTGTCCTGCAAGACCAATCTCACCGAAGGTATAGTCAAGGTCACGACCGATTCCGGGATACTTCTCGAAGTCAGGTACAACAGGGTAGACAGTCAGTGCTGCGGCAGTACCGTCAGTCAGACCTTTACCTGCAGATGCCACACATGCTGCACCCATTTCTGCCATAGAAGCTTCATGAATATGTGCGTTTTCACCATTTTTGATCATATCGACAATAGAGTGCGCAACCGCTTTACCGATGATACCGGAAGGCATACCTGTTCTTGGCGGTGTCGGGGTGATCGGTGTACCGTTTGGCGACTGCATTGGCTTGGAGATAGGGTGTGGCGGTGCGAATGCAATACCTGCCGCAAAGATGTTTTTGTACTCAGGGTTCTGATAGGTTCTTGGCCAGTCACTTGCTTTCCACTCTTCATACGGTTTTGCAGTATAGTCGGCATCGACTTTAAGGAATCCGTTTGGTGCAAAGATCTTGTCTGTCATATCTTCGCCGTTCTTGTCATAGGCTTTGAGACCCACGCCGGCAAATGGTGGAATAAGCATTGCAAAATCGAATTCCTCTTCACCTGTAGAACCGTCAAGCAGTTCGTAGTGTACTTTTCCCTCTTCGACTTTGTTGACATGGGCACCGACCATCCAGTCGACACCACGCTCAACAAAGAGTGATTCTGCAAAGAGTTTGGAGCTTGCCGCATACATACCACGCTTAATGTGAAGACCTCCGATTCCGAAGTCGCCAATGAATGACTCGTTGGAGATCCATTTGATCTCGAGGTTGTCTCTAACGCCTGCTTTGCGTGCTTCATGCTCGATGTTGAAGATGTACTCGAATGCTGCACCCTGACATGTACACAGACCGTGACCTGTACCAACGAGTACTTTCTGTTTTTCGGTTTTTGCTTTTTCAAAGAGTTGCTGCAGTTCAAGGTTTGCATGGATCGCATGGTCTGCCGTACAGACAGAAACGGTGTGGTCGCCAAGCTGTCCTTTGCCGTTGCCAAGACCCGGTGTTGCATCGAAGTTCAGTTTCGGACCGGTAGCATTGATAAGATAGTCGTATGTGATCTCTTCAGTTTGACCCTCTTTGCCCTGACCGGTATATTCGATGGTGATATACGGTGTGTCACTGTCTGCTTTTCCATCGGGATGAATGGAAACCGCTTTTGCCTGTCGGTAATCGATACCTGCTTTTTCATAAACTGGTGCGAGAGGGAATACAACATCCTCTTTCTTCATCTGTCCAACCCCTACCCAAATATTGGATGGGATCCAGTTCCATTGTGCATTTGGAGTTACTACCACTACTTCATGGTCGCTTCCAAGCCACTTTTTTGCAAATGTTGCGGCAGTGTGTCCGGAGACGCCACCACCCATTACTACTAATCGTGCCATAGCCTTCCTTCTTGTTAAAGTCATTGTTACGGAACTATTGTAGAGCATACGCGTTTAAAAGGAAATAAAATCGTAAATATTTATCTTGATTATTCTGCTTTCTTATGAGATAGATAATTTTTGGATTCATTTAAGCTTAAAATAATATAAATCAAATCAATTTATTTGATGAAATGTGGAGATATATTATCCTATTTATATGGTATCTGGATTAGGGAAGTTATGGTAAAATCGCCAAAACCGATAGAGAAGGAAAGAATGTGCAGGCTTGGCTGGTGAAATGGTGTATGGTACTGTCACTTTTCACGGTGCTGCTGCATGCTGCCGTATGGAATGCGCCTTACCCTGTTGAGGAGATACGGGGGAATACGCTATTTTCTGCTTTCTCTTCCCCTCCAAAGCACCTGGATCCGGTACGCTCCTACAATGCCAACGAATGGATGTTTCTCGGACAAATTTATGAGCCGCCGCTACAGTATAACTACCTTAAAAAACCCTACGTTCTTGAACCGTTGACATTGACACAGATGCCGCAGGTGGTATATCTCGATAATAATGAAAGTAAAACGGATGCGAAGAGTCCGGCAGTCAAGTTCACGCTTTACCGTTTCCACTTTCGTGACGATCTTGTCTATCAGAACCATCCTGCTTTTGTGAAAAATCCTGACGGCTCACTGCGTTACGGCAACCTGACGGAAAAGGTATTGAAAACAATTCAGAGCCTGGATGATTTTCCAATGCAGGGGAGCCGAAGTGTAACGGCTGCCGATTACGCCTATGCCATGAAACGCATGGCGGTACGGCAGTACCATTCGCCCATCCTCGATACGATGATGCAGTACATTGTAGGGCTGCGTGACTATTCAAAAGAAGTTACCCGGGAGGCGAAAAAACGTTTTGCGAACGGAGAACGTCTGGATCTTCGAAAATTTGAAATCCCCGGTGTAAAAGTTGTCGATGATAGAACACTTGAGATCCGTATTTATGGAAAATATCCGCAGTTTCTTTACTGGATGGCTATGAACTTTTTTGCACCCATTCCCTGGGAAGCGGATCTTTTTTATCAGCAGAAAGGTTTGAAGCAGAAAAATATTTCACTCGATACACAGCCTGTGGGCAGCGGTGCCTACTATCTGGCTGAGAACAGTCCCAACAGGCGTATCAGGCTGGTAAAAAACCCCCATTTTCATATGGAGCGATATCCCGGACTGACAGCAGAAGAAGCCAATGCTTCCGGTGTGTCAAAGCAATTGCAAAGAGACAGTGGAAAAAGGCTTCCTTTCATCGATGAAGCGGTCTATTCGCTGGAGAAAGAGAGCATACCGCTGTGGAACAAGTTTCTTCAGGGCTACTACGATGCTTCGGGCATCAGCTCTGAAGCGTTCGACCAGGCGGTACAGATAGGTTCCGGCGGGAGTATGGGGCTGAGCAATGTGATGAAACAGAAGGGGATTCGAATGGTCTCTTCTGTGGAACCTTCCATTTTTTATATGGCGTTCAATATGGCAGACCCTGTTGTGGGCGGCTATACAGAGCCACAGAAGAAACTGCGGCAGGCTATCAGCATTGCGCAGGATCAGGAGGAGTATATTTCTATTTTTCTAAACGAACGGGGCGTACCGGCACAAGGACCTATCCCTCCGGGAATTTTCGGTTATGAGGAGGGTAAAAAGGGAACCAACCCTGTTGTGTATAACTGGGTAAGGGGCAAGCGGGTACGCAAAAGCATCAATGTGGCCAAAAAACTGCTGACGGAAGCAGGTTACCCCGGCGGTATTTCGGCAAAGACAGGCAAACGGCTCAAACTCTACTACGACACCACTGCCACAGGGCCGGATGACCGGGCATTGATGGACTGGCGGCGCAAGCAGTTTGCCAAATTGGGCATTGAACTGGTGATCCGTGCCACGGACTACAACCGTTTTCAGGAGAAAGTGCGCAAAGGAAAAGTGCAGCTTTTCTCGTGGGGATGGAATGCTGACTACCCTGACCCTGAAAATTTCCTTTTTCTGCTTTACGGCAAAAATGCTGCTGTCGATACGGATGGTGCGGGTATCAACAGTGCCAATTACAAAAATCCGGAATTCGACAGACTCTTTGTGCAGATGCAGACCATGCCCAGCTCGCCAGAACGGCTTGCTGTCATTGAAAAGATGTTGAAAATTGTACGCGAGGATGCGCCGTGGGTATGGGGGTTCTACCCTAAAAGTCTTGCACTCGTGCACGGCTGGTTTCATAATGTCGTTCCCAATGCCATGGCGAACAATACGCTTAAGTACAAGCGTATCGACGCTGCAAAGCGTTTTAGAAAACAGCAGGTGTGGAACCGTCCGGTACTTTGGCCGCTGTTGATGCTTGTTGTTGCAATGTCATTGCTGATATGGGGGCTTAGGAGAGCTTACCGAAGACGGCAGTCAAGTGTCATACGAAAGGAAGATGTGTAGATGCTGACCTACATTATTAAACGGATTCTTTATGCCATACCGATTCTCATTGGGGTGAACCTCATTACTTTTATGCTCTTTTTTATGGTCAATACGCCGGACGATATGGCGCGGGCACAGTTGGGTGCCAAGCAGACCACCCCGGCGATGATCATAGCATGGAAAGCTGAAAAAGGGTACGATAAACCGCTTTTTTACAATGCCGGGGCTTCCGGACTCCAAAAAGTCACCGATACCCTTTTTGTGAATGAATCTCTCAAACTCTTTATGTTTGATTTCGGGCTCTCCGATGCCAACCGCAACATTGCCGAAGATATCAAGGCACGTATGGGTCCCAGCCTTGCCATTGCACTGCCGACCTTCCTGATTGCACTGGTGACCAACATATCGCTGGCATTGCTGCTGGTGCTTTTCCGCGGTTCGGTACTGGATATGTCTGCGATGGTTGTTGCCGTGATGATCATGTCTGTTTCGGGACTTTTTTATATCATCGCCGGGCAGGTACTCTTTTCAAAACTCTGGCACTGGGTGCCTATATCGGGCTATGAAAGCGGCTGGGCTGGGGTGAAATTCGTACTTCTTCCGGTTGCCATCGGCGTTTTTGCCGGGCTGGGCTCAGGGGTGCGCTGGTACCGCTCAATTTTCCTTGAACAGATTCATCAGGACTATGTACGTACGGCTCGCGCCAAGGGACTTTCGGAAATCGCGGTACTCTTCCGCCACGTACTGCCAAACGGGATGCTTCCCATTCTGACAGGTGTGGTGGTGATCATTCCATCACTTTTCATGGGTTCTCTCATTATGGAGTCATTTTTCGGTATCCCGGGTCTCGGATCCTACACGATCGATGCGATCAATGCACAGGATTTCGCCATTGTCAAAGCAATGGTCTTTTTGGGATCGGTACTCTACATAGTGGGACTGATAGTGACCGATATCTCCTATACCCTTTTTGACCCGAGGGTAACACTGTGACGCTTTTCTTTTTGTGGACAGATATACTGGTATGGACACTGGTTGCCGTAGCAGCTGTGGGTGGCTGGATACTGCTACGCTCCCCTGTCTCCCGGCAAAAGTGGGTGATGATTTTCCGTTCAAAGATTGCTATGGCATCTGCGATTGTACTCATGTTCTACCTGGCATTTGCCTTGCTTGATTCCGTCCACTTCAGAGTCAACAAGCCCAACGGAGGAGCCCCCATTGTATCTCTTCTTGATATGGCAATGGCACACCAGAAGGACTTTTCAGAACGTACCTACTCCGCACCCTTTGCGACACACGAATATACCAAAAGCATTGTTGTCAATGCCGAAGGCAGAAGTACACAGCGCTACCTGCCGTTGAAGTATGTTCAGGGCGGACAGATGCTTTCGGCTTCTCTCAAGGGGATTTTTACAGGAATACTTTTGGCTATTGTGTTGATCGGGCTGCATCTGCTTTGGCGTTCAAAAGGCAATTTTAGTATGCGGATCAAGGCAGTTTCCCGGGATGAAATGCAGCTGCCGTGGCGAACGGCATATGGGGTGTTTACGCTGATGACGGTGCTGCTTGCCTGGCTTTATGTGATGAGTTTCTCCTATCATGTACTCGGTACCGACAAGGTCGGTGGTGATGTTTTCTATGCGGCTCTCAAAAGTATCCGTACCGGAGTGCTTATTGGTACGCTGACAACACTGGTGACGCTGCCGCTTGCAATTTTCCTTGGTGTAAGTGCAGGATATTTCAGAGGGTGGGTGGATGATCTTATTCAGTACCTTTATACCACACTCAGTTCCATCCCCGGCGTGCTGCTAATTGCTGCTGGTGTGCTGATGATGCAGGTGATGATGGACAACCATCCGGACTGGTTTTCTTCGACAATCGAACGCTCCGATCTGCGACTGCTCTTTCTGATCGTTATTTTGGGGGTAACCAGCTGGACAGGGCTTTGCAGGATGCTCAGAGCGGAAACGCTTCGCATTGCAAAAATGGACTTTGTGACAGCGGCAAAGGCGTTTGGGGTAAGCAAGTGGCGTATTATGGCCCGGCATATCGTACCCAATCTGACCCATATCATTCTTATCTCTATCGTGCTGGATTTTTCCGGGCTGGTACTGGCCGAGGCGGTTCTTTCGTATGTTGGTGTAGGTGTAGACCCGACCATGTACAGCTGGGGGAACATGATCAACCAGGCACGCCTTGAGATGGCACGTGAGCCGATGGTATGGTGGTCACTCTTTGCATCGTTCATTTTTATGTTCATTCTGGTGTTGGCAGCCAACCTTTTCTCTGACAGGGTGCAGCAGGTACTTGATCCAAGAAATGCACAATGAAAGAATGCACAATAATTTCGTCCAAACACTGCCAAGGAGATACTATTATAGATGAGATGAAAGAAAAGCCGGTACTGGATATTGAAAATCTGACCGTGAGTGTGGCGGATAAAACGCTGCTTGACAATGTCAGTTTTACGATTGGCCGGGCGGAAACCTTTGCACTGGTAGGAGAGTCCGGCAGCGGTAAGTCACTGACCTCTTTGGCGATCATGCGGCTGCTGCCCGAAACACTCAGGATTGGGAACGGTGATGTCAAACTGCACGGCACATCACTCTTTAAAATCCCGGAATATGAGATGCAGCATATTCGAGGCAGCCGTATTGCAATGATCTTTCAGGAACCGATGAGTGCACTTAACCCTGTCATGACTGTCGGTGCACAGGTGGAAGAGGTGGTACGGCTGCATCTGAAGCTCTCAAAAGCTGAGGCAAAAGCACGTGTTCTCTCCCTTTTTGAAGAAGTGGCAATTCCCGATCCGGAGATACGTTATAGATGGTACCCCCACCAGCTCTCCGGCGGACAGAAGCAGCGTGTGATGATCGCGATGGCGCTGGCATGCGAGCCGGATCTGTTGATTGCCGATGAGCCGACCACCGCGCTGGATGTCACCATTCAGGCACAGGTGTTGCAATTGCTGAAGCGCATTAAAAAAGAGCGCGATTTTTCTATTCTTTTTATCACCCATGATCTGTCTGTCGTGGCACAGGTAGCTGACCGGATCGCAGTCATGCAAAAAGGACGCATTGTAGAAACAGCTGAAGCAGAGGTGTTTTTCAAATCCCCCAAACATCCCTATACCCAGCAGTTGTTGAAAGATGCACTTGGAAGTGGGAAGCGTGCACTGACACCACCGTCACACCCCTTGTTGGAGGTGCGGAATTTGAAAGTATACTTTTCTGTTAAAAAAGGCATATTTCAAAGGAAAAGAGCTGATATCAAAGCTGTTGACGGGGTTTCCTTCTGTATTGAAAAGGGAAAAACTCTGGCACTGGTCGGGGAGTCGGGCAGCGGGAAAAGTACGCTTGGACAGGCGATTCTTTCATTGGTACCTGTTACGGAGGGTGAAATTTCCTTTGAGGGCACCAATCTCGTCGGACTCTCCAAAACGCAACTGCAACCCTACCGCCAAAAGATACAGGTGATTTTTCAGGATCCCTTTGCTGCTCTTGATCCCCGTATGCGGGTGGGAGAGATTATTGCTGAAGGCATGGAGAGCCTTGGTATCGGTCCGACAAGTAAGCGGGAGCGTCGTGAAATTATTGTGAAACTGTTACAAAAAGTAGAGCTTGCCGGAGATGTGATAGATCGCTATCCGCACGAATTTTCCGGTGGACAGCGTCAGCGTATCGGAATTGCCAGGGCACTGGCAGTCGAACCGGAGCTGATCATTTGTGACGAACCTACCTCTGCGCTGGATGTTACAGTACGTGCACAGGTACTCCAACTGCTTAAAAGGATACAGGAGGAGACGGGAGTGTCCTATCTTTTTATTACGCATGATCTTTCCATCATACCTGCCATTGCAGATGAGGTCGCAGTGATGCAGCGGGGGAAGATTGTAGAGCAGGGGCGTGTGGCAGAGGTAATGAAACATCCGCAGGAAGCCTACACCAAAACACTGCTTGCTGCCGCCCCAAAACTTCCCAAAACCATACAAAAGGCATGCTATGACCATACTGTTTGATCTTGACGGTACACTGATCGACTCGACAGAGGCGATTTTGGAGAGTTTCGATGTTGCACTGAAAACTTTTGGTGAAGTATCGTTTGATGAAGCGGCAATCAAAGCTGAGGTCGGCCATCCGCTCGATGCCATGTTCCGTACGCTTGGTGTGCGCGAAGAGAAAGTATGGGAGCATGTGGCTGCTTACAAGGCGCACTACCGTACCATTGCATGTGAAAAAACCGTATTGCTCCCCCGTGCAAAAGAGGCAGTGGCACTGGCAGCAGCCCATGCCAGGCTTGGCGTTGTTACGACAAAAACGGCAGAGTACTCCAGGGAAATGCTGGCATATATGGGGATGATGGATTATTTTGAAGTACTGATAGGCAGAGAAGATGTCACCCATCCCAAACCCCATCCTGAACCTATAGATAAAGCACTGGAAGCAATGCATGTCTCCAAATCAGGGTGCTGGATGGTGGGAGATACACCGATGGATATGCTTGCCGCCAAAGCAGCCGGTATCGACAGTGTCGCGGTCTGCTGCGGCTATGCGGGAAAGGAAACACTGAGTGAATATACTCCGAACATTGTTCCTGACGCCTATGAAGCTGTGCAATTTATTGTCGAATCATAACACGAAGTTAAAAAAATTGTAATTTCAAGCACAATTTAAGAGTCACCCCATTACAATGGGAAACATTTTAGGATTTTGGGTGTATACTCAAATACTTAACCACTATAGAGGAGATACTATGATTGAGATCAGATGGCACAGCCGTGCAGGTCAGGGTGCCGTGACCGGTGCGAAGAGTCTCGGTGACATTGTCGCTACAACCGGAAAAGAGGTTCAGGCTTTTGCACTGTATGGTTCTGCAAAAAGAGGTGCAGCCCTCAGAGCCTACAACAGGATCGATGACAAACCGATCATTACCCATGAGAAGTTTATGAATCCGGACTATGTTCTGGTCATCGACCCGGCACTGGCAATGACTGACGATATCACGATGAATGACAAAGAGACAACCAAATACATTATCACAACGCACTTGGAGAAGGACGAACTGATCTCTCAGATTCCGGCACTCCAGGACAAAGCGGATAGAGTTTATGTTGTCGACTGTATTGAGATCTCGCTTGAGACGATCGGCAGATCGATTCCAAATGCACCGATGCTTGGCGCGTTTGTCAAGGTCTCCGGAATGTTTGAACTGGATTATTTCCTCGAGAATATGAAGCGTGTTCTTGCAAAGTTCCCGCAGAAGATCATCGACGGTAACATGCAGGCAATCACAAGAGCCTATAACGAAGTGAAGTAGGGAGAAAAAGATGCAAGATCTTAAACTAAAAGCAGCAGAAAAACGCGGTATTCATCAACTCGGCGGTGACGAACTGGTCGGATGGGATGAGGTAACGCAGGGAATCATTTTGACCTCCTTTGAAGGAGATGCCAGTGACATTGTCCATAAAAAGGCAGAAGAACGTAATTATTCAGATTTCAACTCTTACACAGCGACAGTTGCTTCATGGAGAGTAAAAAAGCCTGTATTCAACATTGATGTCTGTATTGACTGTCAAAACTGTTGGGTATGGTGTCCGGATACATCGATCATTTCCCGTGACAAGCAGATGCTCGGAATTGACTATGATCACTGTAAAGGGTGTGAAGTCTGTGTGGAAGTATGTCCAACCAATCCGAAATCACTTTTGATGTTCGGTGAGCAGGAAGACCTTGAGACAGCATTGTCTCAGTGGCCGGAAAAAAAGAAAAAAGAAAAGTAAGGGGCTGTTATGGCAGAAAAATTTGATTTGAATGAAAGAGAAGTGTGGGACGGTAACTACGCAGCTTCTCAGGCATTGAGACAGGCTCAGGTAGATGTTGTTGCAGCATATCCTATTACACCATCGACTCCAATTGTTGAAAATTATGGTGCTTATGTAGCCAACGGTTATATTGACGGCGAATTTGTTATGGTTGAGTCTGAACATGCGGCAATGTCCGGATGTGTCGGTGCTTCAGCAGCAGGCGGCCGTGTTGCAACTGCAACTTCGTCACAGGGGTTTGCCCTGATGGTAGAAGTACTCTATCAGGCATCAGGAATGAGACTCCCTATCGTACTGACTGTTGTCAACCGTGCACTTGCTTCTCCTCTGAATGTACGTGGTGACCATGGTGATATGTATCTTGGACGTGATTCAGGATGGATCCAGATCGATGCATTCAATGCCCAGGAAGCGTATGATCTGACTCTTTGTGCATTTAAAATTGGTGAAAACCATGATGTCAGACTTCCTGTTATGGTACATCAGGACGGTTTCATTACATCGCATACTGCACAGAATGTCTACCCGCTTTCTGATGAAAAAGCATATGGGTTCATCGGTGATATTGTACCGGTAGACGATATGCTTGATTTCTCAAGACCTGTTACCTACGGTGCACAGACAGAAGAAGACTGGCACTTTGAACACAAGGCCAAGCAGCATAAAGCGTTGATGGACTCCAGAACAGTGATCGACGATGTTTTTGCAGAGTTTGAAAAGCTCACAGGCAGAAAATACAACAGAGTTGAAGGGTATGACATGGATGATGCAGAAGTGGTCATCGTGGCACTTGGAACAACAGTTGAAACTGCACGTGTTGCTGCCCAGGAGCTCAGAGAAGAAGGTGTGAAAGCTGGTGTTGTCGGCATTAGAGTATTCAGACCGTTCCCGTTCGATCAGGTCAGAGATATGCTTGAGAATGCAAAATCGATTGCCGTACTGGACAGATCGAGCCCGGGCGGCGCGATGGGAGCCTTCTTTAATGAAGTTTCTGCTGCACTTTATACGACACCGAACAGACCGCTGATCACCAATTACATTTACGGTCTTGGCGGAAGGGACTTCTCTGTTGCGGAAGCGAAGCGAATCTTCTTGGAGCAGAAAGCGAATGCCGATGCCGGACACATTACGACAGATATCCAGCAGTTCTCAGGACTCAGAGGACCACACCTCGGATATTTCCAGACAAAAAGGAGCTAAGTATGGCGATTACATCCATTAAAAACCTGAAAGAATTTTCAACCAACAACGACCGATTTGAAGGAGCGCATACACTTTGCCCAGGGTGTGCCCACTCCATGATCGTCAGAGAACTGATGAACTGTACTGATGACAACCTTGTTATCGCTTCCAACACAGGATGTCTGGAAGTTTCCACGGCAGTCTACCCGTTTACGTCATGGGATACCTCATGGATCCATATCGGTTTTGAGAATGCCGCAACTGCAGTCAGTGGTGCAGAAGCAATGTTTAAGGCAAGAAAGAAAAAAGGGACACTTAAAGACAATGATGCTTCGGTGAAATTCGTTGCATTTGGTGGTGACGGTTCTACCTATGACATCGGTTTCCAGTGGCTCTCAGGAGCTATGGAGCGAGGACATGACTTTACCTATATTTGTCTTGACAACGAGAACTATGCTAACACAGGCGGACAGCGTTCTTCGGCAACTCCGATCGGTGCACACACTTCGACTGCACAGGCAGGAACACACTCTTACGGTAAAAAGCAGAAGAAAAAAGACATTGTAGCCATCATGGCAGCACATGATGCACCATATGTTGCACAGCTTGCGCCAAACAAGTGGAAGTCCATGGCGAAAGGGTTCCAGAAAGCACTGGAAACTGAAGGACCATGTTTCATCAACACAGTCTCTCCATGTTGTACAGAGTGGAAATTCGACCCTAAAGATACCATCAATATCACTGACCTGGCAACAGATACGTTGATGTTCCCGATCTATGAAATCATTAACGGGCATGAACTGAACATTCTCTACAGACCAAAGAATGTACTTCCTGTTGAAGAGTACCTTGCAGCGCAGGGACGCTACAAGCACCTCTTCAAGCCGGAAAACAAGCATGTTATCGAAGAGATCCAGAAAAATATCAACGAATACTGGGAGATGTTGCAAAGAAGAGAAGAAGCACGCGTCTAAAAGTGCTGCTTCGGCACATCTTTCACTTTAGACTGCAGAATTTTCCTGCAGTCACGTACTATATGTACGCTCCTTTGTAAACTTCTTTGCTAAAGCAAAATCTGCACCAAATCATCACTTTTCTGTATTTTTCAAAGAATCGAATGTAAAAAATTAACTTTATAAATCTTTTTTCCAAAACTATTCGCCATTCACTATTCACTATTCACTTTTTCCGTTATAATTTGAGAAATTATAAAAGGAAAATGCCATGCCACTATTAGACAGTTTTACCGTTGACCATACAAAGATGATCGCACCAGCCGTGCGTGTTGCCAAAAAGATGAAAACACCGTGCGGTGATGACATTACCGTATTTGACCTGCGTTTTACAATACCTAACAAAGAGCGTCTCTCTGCCAAAGGGATTCATACCCTTGAACACCTTTTTGCAGGCTTCATGCGGGAGCATCTTAATTCAAAGAAGGTAGAGATCATCGATATTTCACCTATGGGATGTAGAACAGGCTTTTACATGTCACTGCTTGGGACACCGTCTGAAAAAAAGGTAGCCAAAGCATGGGAAGCATCAATGAAAGATGTACTTGCCGTCAAAAGTGAGTCTGATATTCCCGAGCTTAACCTCTACCAGTGCGGTACCTGTAAAATGCATTCTCTTAAGGCAGCACAAAAGATTGCCAAAAAAGTGCTTAAACGCGGTATCGGCATTATGAACAACAAGGAACTCAAGTTGAGTAAAAAAGAGTTGAAACAGATTGCCAAAGAGGGGAATGTATGCTGATATGGATTCCTGTTGATAGTGAAAACGGAAATACGTCGAAGATTGTACCGCAGCTTGAGGCAAAGAAATGGGCACTTGTGGACTTTGAAGAAGGGGTTGTCAAGTCAATTGCCTTTTACAATACGATTGAAGAACTTGGGGGTGAATGGGTTGATTTTATTATCCTTTCCCATAAATTTGAAAACTATCTTGACTATATGAATGAAGGGATGATGGTACTGGTCGTGCGTGAGGGGCAGGAGACGATCGAGGATATCATTGAAGCGTTCAAGTTCAAAGAGCTTGATGAAATCGGGCTGTGATAAAATTAGAAATTAGAGTGGGTTTTGCCCCTTTTGTAGGGTGTGTAATCACACACCTTTGAGATGCAAGAAGACGAAAGAACGAGGATGTTGTATAATGAAATATTGAGAGGGGAGAAAGAGAGCATTGTCAGTGATGACGGCTCTTTGACACTTTACTCTAAAGAGTTCAACGAATCATACCATTCCCCCAAAGACGGTGCATTACGGGAGAGTCTCAACAAACATGTCATTCCCGCTTTTTCGCTGCACAAGGGCAAAAGCTCTTTGCGTATACTTGACATCTGTTACGGACTTGGCTACAACACGCTGGCGACACTTCACTACATACAAATGCACAATATGGATACCAAAGTAGAGATTATCTCACCGGAGTTTGACGAAGCCTTGGTGCGATCGCTGAAAGATTTTGAATATCCTGCCGAGTTTGAATCACTGCATACCATTATTGAAGATCTGTCAAACAACTTTGTCTATGAAGATGCACAATTTAAAATAACCATCCTCATCGGTGATGCCAGAGAGACGATTCCGCAGTTGCTCCCTGATCAAATCGATGTAGTCTATCAGGATGCTTTCAGCCCGAAGGTCAATCCTATGCTCTGGACGCGGGAGTGGTTTGCCGATATTCGTGCACTGTGCAGTGAAGATGCGGTGCTGACAACCTATTCGACTGCTGCAGCAACAAGAATGGGACTATACGAGAATGGTTTCGAACTCCATTATTACGATGCCCCGAATACAAGACGGTCACTGATTGCATCACCAAAAAAAATAGAGAGCCTTGAATGGATCGATATGGAGCTTAAAAAGCAGCGCAACCCTCATGCCGAAAGTCTCAGAGATCCTCAATAACTCATCGTAATAGCGTCAATCTCATTCCACCCCATGCTTCGTTTTTGTGATCTGTGTTTAAGAATATGGTCGATGTAACGTGCGAACATATCGGTTTCGATGTTTACTTTGGTACCTTTCCTATAGGTACGGATGAGGGTGTTTTCAAGTGTGTGGGGAATAATAGTGATTCGAAAACGGTTATCGTATACTTCATTCACTGTCAATGAAATACCATCAATAGTAATAGAGCCTTTGGGAATGATATGCGCAATACATGCTGTAGGTACCTTGATGATATAATCAGTACCATTTTCCCGTTTGACAATTTCGGTAATTTCCCCCATGCAGTCTACATGACCCTGGACAATATGTCCTTCGAACCGGTCACTCATCTGCATGGCAGGTTCAATATGTACTTCTCCTTTGAGTTTGCTCTCATCAATGACCGCACGTGTCTCATCAGCCAATTCCAGATCAAAACCATCAGGATTTACCTTGATAACGGTCAGGCAGACGCCGTTGACAGCGATGGAGTCACCCAGTTTCGCCCTGTGAGTTGACTGGATACTCAGGATATTGTTTCGGTATGCTTTAACTTTACCAATTTCACGAATGAGTCCGGTAAACATTAGCAGGCTCTTTGGGGTTGAATAAATGATAAATAGAAAATAGTGTATAGTAGAATGTTCATGAAGTTTAGTCCCTTATGAAATTTGGATATAATTCGCCAATTATAGCAAATTATAGATTGATGATGGAGGGGTGCTCCTTATGTACCCACATAAAGGTAAAAGATGGATTATGATGTCATAGTGATTGGTGGCGGACATGCCGGGATAGAGGCTTCGCTTGCAAGTGCGCGTATGGGTGTGAAGACCCTTTTGATCACCATACTGGTCGAGCAGATCGGTGCAAGTTCTTGCAACCCTGCTATCGGGGGGCTTGCCAAAGGGCATTTGGTGCGTGAGGTCGATGCACTTGGGGGTGAGATGGGGCTCTGTACTGATGCTACAGGCATACAGTTTCGAACGCTTAACGCGTCCAAAGGACCTGCAGTCCGCGGTACACGTGCGCAGATCGATATGGATGATTACCGTGAGTATATGCGTACAGTGGTGCTGAATACAGACAATCTCGATGTGAAGCAGGAGATCGCTGACGGTTTGATTGTTGAAGATGGTGAGGTAAAAGGGGTAACGACCCAGCTTGGCAATGCATACCGTGCGAAAAAGGTTGTCATTACTGCCGGAACCTTTTTGAACGGGCTGATTCACATTGGGGAAAAAAAGCAGACAGCAGGGCGTCAGGGTGAATTTGCCTCTGTGGAGCTTGCTGAATATCTTAAATCAATCGGTCTGAAAATGGGGCGGCTTAAAACAGGTACATGTGCGCGTATCGATGCCAAGTCGGTCGACATCTCTGTCATGGAAGTACAGCCGGGAGATACCCCGCCGCCGCCCTTTTCTTTCAGGACGGACAGAAAAACATTCAATCCAAAGCAGCTTCCCTGCTATGTGACCTATACCAATGAACATACCCATGAGATCATTGAGAGCAATTTTTACCGTGCACCGCTTTTTACCGGACAGATTGATGGTATGGGACCACGCTACTGTCCAAGTATCGAAGACAAGGTTAACCGTTTCCGTGACAGACCGCGTCATCAGATTTTTGTCGAGCCGCAGACGATGGATGAAACGGAGTATTATATCAATGGTATGAGTACTTCACTTCCCATTGACGTGCAGCTTGAGATGGTGCGTTCGGTCAAGGGGATGGAGAATGCCAAGATCGTCCGATATGGATACGCGATCGAGTATGACTACATTGACCCGACTGAGCTGAAACATACGCTGGAAACCAAAAAGATCCCCAACCTCTATATGGCAGGGCAGGTCAATGGAACGACAGGATATGAAGAGGCGGCTGCGCAGGGACTGGTTGCCGGCGTGAATGCAGCCCTTGCTGTTAAAGGAGAAGAACCGTTTGTGCTCAGACGGGATGAAGCTTATATCGGGGTACTTATTGATGATTTGGTTACCAAAGGTACCAAAGAACCCTACAGGATGTTCACCTCACGTGCGGAGTACCGGTTGCTGCTGCGTGAGGACAATGCCGACAGGCGCCTGCTGCATCATGCCAAGCGTCTTGGGTTGATGGATGAATCATACATTCAAAAAGTGGAAGCTAAAGAGTCTCAAATAGAAGAGGCATTGACACTTCTCAAAGAAAATTATGCTACACCGACAAAAGAGTTCCTTGCCAAACTTGAACAGATCGGTGCACCAAAGATCAACGACAAGACTTTATGGATCGATGTGATCGCAAGAGGAGAATTTGACAGAGAAAAGCTGACAACGCTCCTGTCGGAGTTCGACAGGTATGATGATGAGGTAATGGAGCAGATTTTGGTTGAGGCAAAGTACTATCGCTACATTGAAAAGCAGGCGCAGCAGATTGCGCAGATGAAAGATATGCTTAAGATCAAGATCCCTGAAGATTTTGATTTTACAACGGTGCAGGGGTTAAGCAATGAGATTGTAGAGAAACTTCAAAATGCAAATCCACCGACACTTTTTGCCGCATCGGAGATTTCAGGCGTAACCCCGGCATCGCTTGAAATTTTACATGTCTATATTAAAATGAAACAGAAAGGGAAGATGCAATGATCTATTATTATGCACATACGGGCCACAAAGTTGGACTGGAGAGAGCCAGAAGAGGGGTGACCGTACTGCGTCAGCTCGAAGCAGCCGGCAGAGAGGTACAGCTTCTGGTCAATGATTTCCGTGCCGGTGTGGCAATGAAAGAGGAACAAGGGCTTAAAGATTATGTAAATATTGAAACAGTGCAGGATATTGATGCGATCGCGCAGATGGGTGACAGTGTCATCATTGACAGTGATGAAGATGACCACGGCAGACTGGTTAAGTACTGTGCCGATTTTAAAACGGTCTACCGTTTCGCACATGATGAGAAAGATGTTTCTATTCATGGTGAGACACTTTTCAGACCGGACTGTCATAACCCGGAGTGTGAAGAGGCGGTGATTGTCGATGCCCAGTACTTTGAGAAAACATCCAAAACCGAGAGGGTGCTTTTTTTTCTGCGAGACTACGACCATGACAAGACCATCTTGAATAATGCCGATTTCTTTAGGCAGTTTGATATGGAGCTGCTGTTAGGGCACTATTTCTTTGTAAAATACGAAAATGATTTGGAAAAACTTTTTTACAGGCTGCATGAACCTGAAGAATATACGGAGTTGCTCAGTACCAGTACGACTGTGGTGACAGCATCTGCACAGGCAGCGGTAGAGGCAAAGGCGAGTGGTGTGAAGGTGATTTTTATGCTGCTTGAAAAGCAAAAACCACTCTATCCGGCAGCTCTTTTGCAGGCATTTGGCATTGATGTTGTTGATGGTTTTGATGTGAGTGCACTTGACGCAGCACTGAAGAAAGAGAACCCTGAAGCGACAAAAGCATTGCATGCATTTTCTGCGGATGCTTTGCTGAAAGAGATTTAATCATTACCTTAAATCTGTAAGTAAATTAGGAGATATAAACTCCTAATTTACAATGTGTAACACCTTTTCCTCTTTCCCTATTTCTTGAGCGGCATCAATACACTTTTAATTCATTTATACTACAATTAATGGTTAAAAGACTATAACGAATGATTAACAACATCATAACGAAAGGAAAAGCTATGGCTAACAACAACGGTCGTCGTGACTTTATGGGCAAAGCTTTGGGCGGATTTACTGCTCTGGGCGGGCTTGGTGCACTTTATGCAATGAAGCGTACGTGGGATCCTTTGCCAAGTGTCAAGGCAGCAGGATTCACTACATTGAATATGAAAGAGTACAAAGAGGGACAACTTGTCACTGAAAAATGGAGAGGAAAGCCAATCTTCGTACTTAAACAGACCCCGGCTACAATTGAAAAACTCAAAAAAGAGAAACCGGATGATCTGAAGCGTCTGATCAAAGTCGGTGATGCGCACTATACGGTATGTATCGGACTTTGTACCCACCTGGGATGTATTCCTGGATTCCGTCCGGAAGAACAGGACTTCCTTTGTGCGTGTCACGGAGGAATGTATGACATTACAGCACAGGTAACCAAGGCGCCACCGCCACGCGGGTTGGATATTCCTCCATTTAGAATTGATGGGGAAAAGCTTGTTCTGGGTGAAGAAGGTCCTGAGTATAAAAAGATGCTTGAAGATGGCATCACAATGCCGGTATAAGGGGGCATAAATGGCACATTTTGATGAAAATGCAAGACCGTTCAGCCACAAGTGGCTGAATGAGAGATTGGCAGTGGATACGCTCAAGCGTGTACTGTCGACAGAGTACTGGATTCCGAAAAATATCAACTTCCTGTGGGCAATGGGAATGGTTCTCGCTGCGACATTCGGACTGTTGTTGATTTCAGGGATTTTCCTGTTGATGTATTATCAGCCAAACACACAATTGGCCTTTGACTCGGTCAACTACACGATCATGAGTGAAGTGGGGTACGGTTGGCTCTGGAGACATATTCACGGTGTAGGTGCATCCGTTGTATTCCTGATCATCTATATCCATATGTTCACAGGGATCTATTATGGTTCCTACAAGCGTGGTAGAGAGCTTATCTGGCTTTCGGGGATGCTTCTTTTTGTACTCTTCTCGGCAGAAGCTTTTTCAGGCTACATGCTTCCATGGGGTCAAATGAGTTACTGGGCAGGAATGGTAATTACCAACCTTTTCTCTATGGGTGGACTGCATCTGAACGGTCTGGTTGAGTGGATCAGAGGTGACTACGTTCCTGGACAGGCATTCCTGAACCGATTCTTTATGCTTCACGTACTGCTTGTACCGTTGGCGATCATCGGTGTTATTGTTCTGCACTTTGGTACACTGAGAATCCCTCACGTCAACAATCAGGACGGTGAAGAGATTGACTTTGAAGAGGCTGCAGAGCTTTACAAAGCAGGTAAAATAAAAGAATCCAAAGTGATTCCGTTTAATCCGGTTTTCCTGAGTAAAGACGTATTTGTTATGGGAGTTTACTTTGTGATCTTCTTCTATCTTGTCTTTTACCATTTTGAATTCGCGATGGATCCGGTTAACTTTGACCCGGCCAACCCATTGAAGACACCGACACACATTTATCCTGAGTGGTACTTCCTGTGGAGTTATGAGGTTCTTCGACCGTTCTCAACCAATATTGGGTTGATTGCGTTTGCGTTTGCGCAGGTGATTTTCTTCCTCCTGCCTTTCCTTGACAGAAGCCCTAATGTGGCACCGGCAAGCAGAAGAGGATTGTTCAAATATTGGTTCTGGGCACTTTTGATCGACATGATTATCCTGACATTTATGGGTAAACTGCCACCAGAAGGTATCTGGAGTACGATAGGACTTGTTGCAGCACTGACCTTTTTTGGTCTGTGGATTGCGCTGCCTATCATCACATCTAAAGAAAAGAAACTGTAAGGAGTAAAGCAATGAAAGAATTGAAAATACTTGGAGTTGTTGTCGTCTTTACTCTGATCCTTTATTGGGGCGTAGAGCCGTTTGCACACTCTCAAATGCACAAACATGTTGAAGGTCATGATTTTAAATACCCTGATCTTCCTGCGTTGAAAGTCAAAGGAAACGCTGAAAACGGAAAAGCACTCGTTGCTGCCTGTGTCGGTTGTCACTCAATCAAATCCCAAGGGATGGCTGCACCTATGGATGCAGTCACTTCTGCACAGACATATGGTGTCAACCCGCCTGATCTGAGTAATATGGGAGCGTT
Source organism: Sulfurovum sp. (assembly GCA_027019175.1). Taxonomy (GTDB): domain Bacteria; phylum Campylobacterota; class Campylobacteria; order Campylobacterales; family Sulfurovaceae; genus Sulfurovum. The sequence continues at coordinate 45,513 of JALUXB010000043.1, forward strand.
GCTTGATGAGAAATTCTTCGCACATTTCCTGCTTGATCCTGCAAAGGTTACCAAGTCCAAACACTTTGCAATGCCGCCAAGTGCCGGAAGTGAGCAGGATGCTGCAGATATCGTAGCGTATTTCAAATCAATCGCACCGAAAGAGATTTCTCCGAAAGAAGCGTATGAAACTGCATGTGGTAGATGTCATGCCAACCGTTATGACCATTGGACACAGATTGGTGAAGTACCAAAAACAAAGTCTAACATCAAAACAGGTGTAGACCTTGATGCTCTTGCATTCAAGAAAAAAGTTGGTATTTATGAGAATAAATTGGCAGACTATATGGGTAAACTGCCACCTGACCTCTCTATTATTATTAGAGCGAGAAGTGAACAGTTCCTGGAAACTTTTGTTGAAGATCCTCAGTCACAGCTGCCTGGTACAGCAATGCCAAGAGTCGGTTTGACAAAAGAGGGTTACGAAAAAGTAAAAGCCTATCTTGAGAAGACTGGTGATCCAAGTAAGCCGAAACGAGAAGAGTTAGGACCATGGGTGATCGGATACTTTGTCCTCTTCGCATTCCTCGCGTTCCTATGGAAAAAATCAATCTGGAAAGGGCATCACTAATTTGTGATCTTTCCTGACCCCGGCTCTTTGCCGGGGCATAAGTATTATCATTCCGGATTCGATTCGGGATCTTGCCATTTTTCTGCAATAACCTATATTCCATTGACAAACTGATATAATTTTATTTGTGCAATTTTTCTTATTTTTTATTCCTAATCCCCGATTTATCTACATTTCGCTACCCTAACAAAAACTGATACGATTGGAAAGATATGCTTATAGACGGACATGGTAGAACAGTAAACTATTTGAGGGTTTCAGTGACAGAGCGGTGCAATTTCAGATGCCAGTACTGTATGCCCGAAAAACCTTTTTCATGGGTACCCAAAGAGAACCTGCTCTCGTTTGAAGAACTCTTTTTGTTTATGAAAGTGGCGATAGATGAAGGAGTCAACAAAATTCGTATTACCGGCGGTGAACCGCTTTTGCGTGAAGACCTTGATACCTTTATCAAAATGATCCACGACTATAGCCCAAATATTGATCTTGCGTTAACGACCAATGGATATCTGTTGCCTCAGGTTGCACAGAAGCTCAAAGATGCGGGGCTGAAGAGGTTGAATATTTCACTTGACAGCCTCAAGCCTGACGTTGCACACAAAATTGCCCAAAAAGATGTGCTTTTGCAGGTACTCAAAGGCATTGACAAAGCACTTGAGGTAGGACTTGGTGTGAAAATCAATATGGTACCGCTCAAGAGTATCAATGATAATGAGATCATTGATGTAATGGAGTACTGTATGGAACGGGGGATGAAGATACGCTTTATCGAGTATATGGAGAACCGTCATGCCAATATTGATCTTCGAGGGATGCACGGCAAAGAGATCCTTACCAAAGTAAAAGAGAAGTATACAATCCGTGCTTTGGGTCGTGAGGGGGCAAGTCCGTCATTCAATTATATCATTGAAGAGAACGGCTACGAATTCGGTCTTATCGATCCGCATAAACATGATTTCTGTGAAAGCTGCAATCGTATCCGTCTGACTGCCGAGGGCTTCTTGATTCCCTGCCTCTATTTTGACGAGGCGATGAGCATTGCAGAACACGTTAAAAAAGGTGATGTTGAGAGTGCTTCTAAGGTACTTGCCCAGGTACTTAAAGACAAACCCAAAGAGAACCGCTGGATAGAAGGGGAACTCGAAGAAGGTCAGGAAGTCTCAAGCCGGGCTTTCTATGAAACGGGAGGATAATAACTTTTGTTTTATCTAACTGAACAGTTCTTTTCCATTCAGGGGGAGGGCAAATATGCAGGTACCCCTTCCTATTTTTTGAGAACAGGAGGGTGCAACCTCTCCTGCCCAGGATTTGGTGCCGCCTATGAAGTGGATGGTGAAGTACGTTATGGGTGTGACACCTACTTTGCTGTAGATAGCAGGTTTTCAAAAACGTGGATTAAAGTGGAACATCCTGATGTACTGATTGCTGAACTTGAGGATGCGTTTAAAAAGATCGGTTATTTGCCAGACATGGTTATCACCGGAGGGGAACCGTTGATGTACCACAACGACGATGCTTTTTATGCCGTTGTCTCCTGGCTTGTAGAGCAGGGTATTCGCATTACTTTTGAGACCAACGGTACGATAGAAATCGATTTTGATACTTACCCGGCATACGGCGCTTGTGTCTTTGCTCTCTCACTCAAACTTGCAAATTCCGGAGAGCCTCGAGAAAAACGCATCAAGCCGCAGGCGTTGAAAAATATTCAGGCCAATACCAAAGAGTCGTTTTTGAAGTTTACGATAGACAAAGCGCTGGTGGAGACGACAGCATTCGAAGAGATTGATGAAATCAGAAAGCTATTGCCGGAACTCGATATCTACTGTATGCCGGTGGGAGAAAGCAGGGATACAATATGGCATAATGACAAGGCGGTATTTCACTTTTGCATGCAACATAATTTTCACTATAGTGACAGATTACATATAAGAGTATTTGACACTACCCAGGGTGTATAGTATATATTTTATAACATTATAAAAATAATAATTAAATCATATAAGATAGCCCCAAGCTTATTCGGAGTAATATTATCCTAATAAAATAGTAAGGAGTTGTTTCATGAAAGAGATTACACTCGATACAAAGATCGCTGATCTGCTGAATGAGTATGACGGAATGAAAGATATACTTATACAGATAAACCCCAAATTTAAAAAACTCAACAACCCGGTACTCAGAAAAACACTTGCAAAAATTGCAGGTGTAAAACAGGCTGCTGTGGTGGGAGGAATGGATCCTGTCGATCTGTTAAACCAACTTCGTGAGGCAGTTGGCCAGCCACCTGTTGATATAAATACACCCAAAGGGGAAGTAGAGGCAGAAGAAGCACCGGAATGGATACTTAAAGAGCCAAAACAGACACTCAACGCCAATGAAATACTTGATGAAGAACGTAATCCTTTGGCAGAACTGCATAAAGCACTCAAAACAATATCTGAAGACGAGATAATTACGATAGAAGCAGATTTCCAGCCTGAACCGCTTATGGATGAGATGCTGAAGGCAGGACATGAAGTCTTTTCACGTGAAGTTAGACCAAATCATTTTATTACCTACATTAAAAAATAGATAATGAGAGTACATACTTCTTTCTCTGTTGTGATACGTCTTTTGCTATGGTTTGTGATGATCGTCGGAGGTACAGTCTATGCCTTGATGTGTGACTGGCATAATCCTCTTTTTACAAATATTTTTTTTCATCTTGTGTGTGGCATACTGGGTATTGTTATCCTTAAACTGGCATTCAATGCTGCAGCTAACGGCGGGCGGGAATTGGCTCAAGGACGTGTGGGAAATATCCCCCGCTTGGAGACCAACAGGCTGGTTACCAGCGGTATTTACAGCTGTATGCGTCATCCTATGCTTTTTGGTTTAACACTGCTGCCACTTGGCTGGGCACTGTTGCTTGGAAGCCCAACATTCATTACCATAGTCGCACCGTTGGAGATGCTGTTTATTATAGTAATGGTTATGGTTTTTGAAGAGAGGGAAGCGGAACAAAAATTTGGTGAGGACTATCTTTGGTATCGTCAGAAAGTACCAATGATCTCTTTCAAACTGATGTGTTTGAAGCAGCTTTTTGGATTTAAAAAAGGTACAATAGCATAAAGGAGTATAAATGACATTTTCAGATGAAGATATTTACGCAGCAGTAAAACACCATCTGCCGGAGGTAAATGAATATATCGCGTCTCACGGCGGTACGATCAAACTGCTTGGAGTCAAGAATGGAACAGTATATATCGAACTCGCCGGAACCTGTCATGGATGTTCCATGAGTTTGATGACGACTAAAATGGTTGTGCAAAAGCGTCTTAGAGAGCTAATACACCCTGAATTAACAGTGGTCAATGTGGATGGAACTCCAGAAAATGCGCTTCCTGATGATGTGTATCGTGAAGATGAACCTGAGGAAGATGAGGAAATCGATGAAGAGATCTCTCTGTGGGATAAAGCCAAAGGCTTCTTTGGTAAGGAGAATTAACGATGCATTTCACTATCGCTGATATGGAAAATAAAACCGATATTTACAAACTGATGTCACAGACGATCATCCCGCGTCCTATTGCGTGGATTGTCACAGAAGATGATGAGATAGTCAATATTGCACCATTCAGTTACTTTACCGGGCTCTCATCGAGTCCAGCAACAGTGCTTGTCTCCATTGGCCACAAGAGTGACGGTACACCTAAAGATACATTGGCAAACTTGAGAAAGCATAAACGCTGTACACTCTGTATGGTTGAAGGTGGAGACCTCAAAAAGATGCACTACAGTTCCAAAGCGCTTGGGCATGATGAAAGTGAAGCTGAGCTCTTTGACATAGACACAAATCGTGAAAAAGAGGATTTTCCTCCTAAGATTACATCTTCTCCCGTAGTCTATTTCTGTGAACTAATGCAGGAAATTACATTGGGTGGGGCAACAGTACCGGTTATTCTGGAGATTAAAGAGATCTTTGTGGATGACAAGATCGTTACCGATAGGGAAAAACTTGATATCGTATTCGATCCGGTAGCACGTATCGGGAAAAGTTATGCTTTTTTGGATGAAGCAGTAACTCCGCCGCCCATACCTTAAGTCGCTTTTGTTAAAATCAATGATTATAGCAAAAGTGAGGCAGCTATGTTGATCCGTAAACTTTTCAAATTTGAAAATGCGCATATTGTCAGAGACTGCAGTACCCGGCGTTGCAGTGAAAATATTCACGGGCACTCTTATCGTGTAGAAGTGCTTCTTGAATCCAATTACCTTGACAATGGGCAGATGGTCTATGATTTTGGTTTGACAAAACTCTATATCAAGACCCTGATTGATTCCTTCGATCATGCGATTACCCTCTGGCATGAAGATGATAAAGCATATGTAGAAGCGATGAAAAGGCACTCTCAGCGCTGGATAGAGCTTCCTGTTTCCCCCTCAGCAGAGCAGTTTGCCAGAATCTTTTTTCTAATAGTCGAAAAAATACTTGCATCTACACAGAAGAGAAACGGTGAAAAAGAGGTAAAGCTGCACAGTGTCATTGTCCATGAAACCGATACAGGATATGCACAGGCATTTGAAGCAGACGCTCACAGTGTACTGATGGGAACAATCGATCTGAATCAGATTGTGTTCTCTCCCCAGGTGCGAAGTGAGTGGGATGATGGAGAATTATGGGCAAAACTGTTGGCGGGTGAGATGCTTGCTGTACCGGCAAAGGTGTAAGGAGGAAAAGTGAAAAAAAATATATCTCTTTTAATGGTGATGGCTGGGATAGTGCTCCTGTCTGGATGTAAAGACAAGGAGACGGAGCAGGCGGTTGCCAAAGCGACAGCACAGAGTGCCAAATTGGTGAAAGCGCATGATACAAAGATCAGTGATGCAACAAAACAGACAGCGACACAATTGGCAAAAGATACGACACAGGTTGCAAAAAAAGCTGTTGAGAGTGTTAAAACACATGCTGTACATACAATTGCTGAAGCAAAGAAGACAATTCAGGAAGTTGTCGTGGCTCAGGCTCCCGGAGACCGTGGCAAAGTGCTCTATCAAAAATGTGCAGGCTGTCACGGTGAGCAGGGAGAGAAGCAGGCTTTGGGAAAGTCTGCACTGCTTGCCGGACAGTCTGCTTCCGATCTGGCAAATAAGCTGATCGCATACAAAGAGGGGAAACGTAATGTGGCAGGAATGGGAAATTTAATGAAAACTCAGCTTGCTTCTATGCAAAAAAGTGATATATTGGCGCTTGCGGAATATATTTCGACATTTCAAACAAAAAAAGGTAACACAAAATGATAGAACAGATGATTATGGCACATAGTATATTGGTAAAGATCTTTTTGGTCTTTCTGCTTGGGGGACTTTTTATTCCCTTTGTAACAAAAAAGAATCCGGCCGGATTTAAAAAAGCAAGTTTCATTTACACGATGAGTTTTCAGGCACTGGCAACTATGATCGCCTTTACAGGTCTTGTTATTATGGCTATGAACGATTTTCACTGGACCCTCAGTGTGATTGTTATGATTATTGTTTGGGCACTTTTGATGTATATTGAGATCAAAAAGTACAAACTGATTAAAGTTGCTAACATAAAGGATGAAACAACACACAAACTGCTTAGAGGGGCATTTTTGAAGATCTCATTGGTTCAGATCATGCTCGTTGTAATGATAGTAGTACTTAAAATTATGGAAGCCAAGGGTGTTATATCTTTATCATAAAGAGGCTGGTGCCTCGACACTGACACTCACTGGCGAAGAACACAGGTACCTCTTCAAGGTACGTCGTCATAAAGCCAATGAGAAGCTCCATCTTCGAAATCTTGAAGATGGCTACCTCTACACCTATGAGGTGGCATCTATTGACAAGCGTTCGGTCGTACTCTCATTACTCTCCAAGACACTACATGAAGTTAAACCAACGAGATCGCTGCACATAGGCTGGTGTGTCATTGATCCTAAAAGTATTGAAAAGGTACTGCCGTCACTGAATGAAATAGGTGTGGAAAAGGTCACATTTATCTACTGCCAGCGTTCGCAAAAAAGTTTTAAACTCGATTTCAAACGACTACATAAAATTTTGATTAATTCTTCACAGCAATCCGGCCGCACTGAAATGATGGTACTTGAGATAGCAGATAATATAGATTCTTTTCTTGAAAAACATCCGAAAAGTTATATGCTAAATTTCAGCCAGACATCTCTTGATACAGTACGTGAGAATATTGAAACGCTCATTATTGGATGTGAGGGTGGTTTTACAGATGAAGAGCGCGCACTTTTTGAGGAGCATAAGATTGTAGGTTTCTCTACACCGCTTGTACTTAAAAGTGAAAGTGCCGCCTGTGCAGTGGCAGCAAAGATTTTACTTTAACTCCTTTTCCCCATCACTATACTGATACAAAAAGAAAAATGCTATTCCCCCTACCGAAAACATAATGAATCGGTAAATCGCGACTTTTATCAATCATAAAAAGAAACGTAACAAAAATTTTCGCTAAAAAGTAAAAAAATAGTGCAAAAGGAACGAAAAAAAATTCCTATATAATGTAAGCAAAGAAAAAAATTTAAAAAAAAACGAAAAAAAACGAAAAAACCCTTGACAAGGGTGACGTTCGGTGCTATAATACGCGTCCACAAACACAGAGACCTTAACCGAGTTGGTTGAGAGAGTGAGAGTGAGTGATCTTTGACAACTGAATATAAGTAAACAAATCAACGTCTATTTGAGATTTAATTTTTGCACTTTTTTTTCAAAAAGGTGATAGGGATTAACTTAGATAGCAAATATTTAAGTGATTCTGACAATGGTTCAAACCATTCTATTTTATAATGGAGAGTTTGATCCTGGCTCAGAGTGAACGCTGGCGGCGTGCTTAACACATGCAAGTCGAACGAGAACGGCTCTAGCTTGCTAGAGTGTCAGCTAAGTGGCGGACGGGTGAGTAATGTATAGCTAACGTGCCCCTTGGAGAGGGATAACAGTTGGAAACGACTGCTAATACCTCATATTCCTTCTATGTTAATCATAGTTGGGAAATGTTTTTTCGCCAAGGGATCGGGCTATATGGTATCAGGTAGTTGGTGGGGTAAGAGCCCACCAAGCCAATGACGCCTAGCTGGTCTGAGAGGATGATCAGCCACACTGGAACTGAGACACGGTCCAGACTCCTACGGGAGGCAGCAGTGGGGAATATTGCACAATGGAGGAAACTCTGATGCAGCAACGCCGCGTGGAGGATGACGCATTTCGGTGTGTAAACTCCTTTTATATGGGAAGATAATGACGGTACCATATGAATAAGCACCGGCTAACTCCGTGCCAGCAGCCGCGGTAATACG
>JALUXB010000044.1 GCA_027019175.1 Sulfurovum sp.
TGCTTCAAGCACAACCGGGATCAGCTGTGCCATGGCACCGAAGATGATCATCATGACAAAGCCAAGCAGAAACAGATGCACCCATCCGGCTACATCTGTTTGCGCATAGGCAAAGTCAGGCGTAAAAAAGAGCAGTGCACCCATCGCCAGCAGATAAAACACCACCCCTGTACTGAAAAAGGGTGATATCAGTTTCAGCGGCGGTGCAAAGTCACTTGAGATAGCTTTCATTTATGTTTATCCATGGCAGGCAGCATCGTCAAGGTTTGCCCCTTCACTCGCTCCGGCTCTGTAGGAAAAGATCAGTTTCACACGGCCATCTTCCATCTTTTCGGTTTCAATGTCATAATTCTCCCCAATCTTGTCAAGCAGCCCCATCGGTTTTTTGTGATTGATCATCACCAGTTTTTTCCCCGGGCCGTCAATGAGTTTAAGACCGGCCATTGCATTGACCATAGGCTCTGGAGGCCCACACTTGGAAGTATCAAACTCGTAATACTGTGTTTCACCCATAGTATAGGTAAAGAAAGGAACCGTTGCCCCTTCTACTTCGATCAGTGTTTTGTTTAATTCAGACATAATAACTCCTATTTGTGATTTGCCCCATTGTATTAGCTTATCATTAAGATAATCTTGATCTATATCAATCTTTTTTAAAATTCTCTTTAAAATAGGTTTCGACCATCTTGTCAAACTTCTCCATACGTACCTTGCCTTTGGGAAGTTCTTTACGCAAACGCTTCATGGATGCAAGGAATTCTCCCACACTTTCAGGGATGATACGTTCGAAATGCTGTCGTATACGCTTGGCAAATGCCGGAGAGGCACCACCTGTGGAGAAGGCAATCGTAAGATCGTCACGCTTAATGTAGGAAGGAAAAATAAAGTCACAGTAGGCGGTATTGTCCACAGAATTTACCAGAATACGTCTGCCCCGGCTCTCTTCGTAAATGGCTTTGTGCAGGTCGACCGTATCGGTGGCAACAATGACAATATCAAAACCGTCGATGTCTCCTTTTTTGTATGCTCTCGCATAAAGTGTCAGACCGTGTTCTCTTACAAGTCTGTCTGTCTCTTCGTTGACTTCCATACTGATGACTGTGATCTCCTTGGTAAAGTCTACCAGTTTCTCAAGCTTTTCCGCAGCAATGTTACCGCCGCCTACAACCAGCACTTTCAGTTTTTCCAAATCCATAAACATGGGGAAGTATGCCATTCAATACCCTTTCTGATTCCTCTTTTGGTAACTCTACCGAAAGTCTATCATAATTGCTTTGACGCATATCAATGTGCCCTGATATAAAATTGACTATAATCTTTCATCATTAAAAAAAGCGAGAAAAACCATGCACGATGAACTGCTCTACCAAATGCAACACGCCTTTCCGTTAACCCAAAGACCATTCAGGGAGCTTGCCGATACACTTGGCAGCAGTGAAGAGGCGGTAATGGATGCCGTACGCCAGCTCAAAGAAGAGCGGATCATACGCCAAACCTCCGCTATTTTCGATACCAAACGCCTGGGATACAAATCGTCCCTTGTGGCATTCAAAGTTCCTGAAGAGAAGATAGAGGACGCAGCAGAGATTATCAACGCGCACCCGGGTGTAAGCCACAACTACCTGCGAAACCACGACTACAACATCTGGTTCACCATGGCTGTAGCACCCGACACAGCACTGGGACTTGAAAAGACCATTGACATTCTCAAGGAACGCAGTGGTGCCGAAGATGCCATTATTTTGCCCACACTGAAGATGTTCAAAATCAAAGTACAGATGGATACTACCGGCAAACGTGCCAAAAAAGAGAAAGTACACAAGGCTGCCCACAAGGAGATAGACCTTACACCTGAACATATTGAGGTCATCAAGGCTTTGCAAAAAGATATTGATATCGTTGCAGAGCCCTTTGCGGACATCACTGAAGTACTGGGTATTACACACGAAAAACTCTTTGAAATTGCAACCGAGCTCAAAGAGAGCGGTGTAATGCGCCGCTTTGCCACCATTCTCAACCACCGTAAAGCGGGGTTTGGTGCCAATGCCATGAGCGTCTGGTCGGTTCCCGAGGAAAAAGGAGAGGAGATCGGCAGACAGCTTGCCGAGTTTTCGGCGGTAAGTCACTGCTATCTCCGTCCGAGATACCCTAACTGGCCCTACAATCTCTTTGCCATGGTTCACGCCAAAACCCAGGAGGAATGTGACACGCTCATTAAGGAGATGGCACAGGAGACTGGCTTGAAAGAGTATGGAAAACTCTACTCCACAAGAGAGTTCAAAAAGCAGCGGCTGGTCTATTTTGATGATGCGTTTGGGGCATGGGAGGAAAGTGCTAAGTGCTAAGTGCTAAGTGCTAAGTGCTAAGTGCTAAGTGCTAAGTGCTAAGTATAATATTTACTTATGCTATGTTAAACCTTAAACCTTAAACCTTAAACCTTAAACCTTAAACCTTAAACCTTAAACCTTAAACCTTAAACCTTAAACCTTAAACCTTATTCCTTATACCCTATCTGCTCTTTAAAATCCGCAATACAGTTGGTACAGGTCTTGATGGTATTGTTCTCAATGATCGCCATCAGGGCATCCTGATCAAGGATATGCAGCTTATGGCTTTCTATCTTAATGATTCCCTCTTTTTTCATCTTTGTCAAAATACGTGAGAACGTTTCCGGCGTAAGATTGAGAATGGAAGCGATCTCATTGTTTTTAAGACGATTGAAGATGGTCACTTTTTTGAGCATCAGGTCAGCTACCTTGGCTTCGGAAGAGAGAATGGTTTCCTTGCGTACAAGGGCAGAGAGCAGGCTGACCTTTCCTGTCAGGGATTTGAGCAGTTCAAGGGAAAATTCCGGCTGGTTGAGATATTCGTAAAGTTTGTCAAAATGCAGCAGTCCGATAGCACCGTCGGTAACAAACTCACAGGTGGCAGGGAATGGCTCTTTTTCAAAGACGGCAAATTCGGCAATGAGCCCCGGTGCAGCAAAACGGTTGATCTGTACCTGTGAGCCTTTGGGAGAAGTTTTGTAGAGCTTGACACTCCCTTCCATCAGAATATGAAGGTAATCACTCTGATCTCCTTCGTAGAAAACAATACTCTCTTTTGTAAAGCGCTTGATATGAATAATATCTTGAAGCTCTTTGATATACTTTTCTCCCAATGCAGAGAAAATAGGGATCTCTTCAAGTTTATACATACACACACCTCATCTTGGAATAGCGTACTATACACTATCTAAGATAAAAACTCTCCGCCATAGCGCCCCTTAACGCTCAAACCAGCTTAATTGATCTCGAAGTTTCACAACTTCTCCCACCACGATCAATGCAGGGGTAGGAAGATCTTTGGCTTTTTCGTATATGTCTTCAAGGGTGCCGACAACTGTCTTCTCATCAGGCGTCGTCCCTTTGCTGATAACGGCGACCGGGTGGTCTTTTGGTTTTCCAATTTCAATGAGCTTCTGTGTAATCTTGTCGAGATTGTGCAGCCCCATGAGAAAAATGATCGTATCGTCTGTTTTGTAATTCTCCCATGGGATCTGTGATTTCTCTTTTCTTGACTCATGTCCTGTGACAACTCTAAAAGAAACTGTCACTCCCCGGTGGGTAACAGGAATACCTGCATACTCGGGCACGGCAATGGCTGAAGTGACACCGGGAATAAACTCAAACTCAATACCGCGTTCATGCAAATACATGCCCTCTTCACCGCCGCGTCCGAATACCAGCGGGTCACCACCCTTGAGGCGTACGACATTCTTGTACTTGAGGGCATTTTGATAAATGATCTCGTTGATCTCATCCTGCGGGATCGTATGATGCGAATCTTCTTTGCCCACATAGATAAATTCACATCCCTCTTTTGCCTGTACCAGAATATCGGGATTGGCCAGGCGATCATAAATAATTACATCCGCCTGTTGCACCACACGCAACGCCTTTACCGTCAGGAGATCAATATCTCCGGGACCTGCTCCTGTCAAATAAACCTTGCCCATCATTATCCTTTTCTGTGCGTGCTTATTACACACTCTGTATATTTAGCTATCATCTTCCATCCTCCATCTCTTCTTTTTGGTGCGTGGTTACGCACCCTACACTGTGTCTTGCAAATAGCACGACGGGTCTTCTGCCCAGAGGTCGCCGTGGATCGCATAGGCGCGGCTTCGCGATCCTCCGTTACAGATGTCCAGATAGCGGCAGTCGCTGCATTTTCCGCCAAGTTCACGAGGGTGAATACGCAGTTTCTGCAGCAGCTCCGTCGGCTTGTTTGTCCAGATATCAGAAAAATCCTGACGCAGGATATTGCCTATTTTGACAGGGAAGAAGGGGTCTGGCTTGACAAACCCTTCACTATCGATATTGAGCAGTTTGCGTCCGGCTGAGTTGCCGCCCCATGCTTTGAGCCGTCGCAGCATCTCGTCGGCATACTCAGGGTACTTTTCTTTGAAACGGTTGTAGAAGAGAATGGCATCCATCTCCATGTTTCCCGTAACAATCTCAATATCCCGACCGCTTTCATGGTACTCGAACGCTTTGTCCAGAATGTATTCCACAGCGGCAATACGCTGCTCTTTGCTCAGATCCATCTCCAGATTCTCCAGCCCCCGTCCGCTGTAGACCAGATGGGAGATGTAAATTTTGGGAATGTTGTGCGTTTCTGCCAATTCAAAGATGAAACGCAGGTCATCATAAGTGTCTTTGGTGATTGTAAAACGAATACCCACTTTGGTTTTGCCGTAACTGTTAAGCAGGTCAACGGCCTTCATCGACGCTTCAAAAGAGCCTTTCAGTCCGCGAAACGTGTCATGTACTTCCGGAGAACCGTCGATACTGATGCCGATATAGTCAAAGGTATCGAGAATCTTTTCGGCATTGGAAGTTTTAACATAGAGTCCATTTGTCGAAAGATAGGTAACAATACCAAGCTCCCTGCAGCGCGCGGCAATGTCAAACAGGTCTTTGCGTGTCAGCGGCTCCCCTCCCGAAAAGATAAGAAACTTCACCCCGTTGGCTTTAAGCTTGGGAAGCGTTTCCATGATATTTTCGGTTGTCAGCGTATCGACGGCATCGAGATCCGCTTTAGAGTAGCAGTGCAGACAGCTGAGATTGCACCGGTTGGTAAAGTTCCAAATGGCGATCGATCCGTCAAGTACACGTGCCGGCTTACCGGCAGTAACGGAATTTAGCAGGTTGGAGAGTCTGAACATCTACTGTACCTTTGCATTTTTGTAAGAGAGGATGTAATGTGTAATCGCATCAAGCTCCTCCTGGTTCAGCTTGAAAGCCGGCATTGCATTGCGCTTGTAGCCGAATACTTTCGAGACTGCTTCAGGGTCGGTGATCATTGCCTGTATCTCTTCGGCACTCCGTTTTTGGGCAATCTGCACAAAGGGCGGGCCAAACGCCATGGCTGTCTGGTGGTGACACCCCCAGCAGTAGGTCTCAAAAACCTTTTTACCATCGGCACCGGGAAGCTGTGAAGCCCCTAACAGCAGTCCTGCCATTGCGAAAATCCATACTTGTTTCTGTTTCATACCAGCATCATAACAACTTTTCCATTTTCCCCACTTGATACAGAACAAGAGAATGTTAGAAATCGACTCCAAAGAGCAGTTTTGTGGTCGTTTTGTTATTTCCCACCTCCGGGTTCGGGTTGCTGTCATTGATGAAATCGAATGCCAGCTTTACCGAAAAGAAATCAAAAAGCGGTACTGTGAAGTTGAGATTGGATCGCATGATCCAGTCTTTTTCATAGTCAAGTCCGGGATAGTAAAGCATAAACCCGTCTACGATAAGTGTACGAAGTACAGGTACTTCATCCCACTGATACTTTCCAAAAAGGTTCAGTGCAGCAACTGTGAATTGCTTGTCCTGATAGGAGTCGGTATAGTTAACCGTTGCGTGCCCTATACCGATGGAGGGTTCAAGCCATTTTGACTTTCCAAACTTGAAACGGTACCCGTATCCTACCGATGGTACGAACTGGCTTTGGATATGTCTTGGCTTATCGTATTCGGCTGCAATCGTTGCATAGTAAAAATCATGATTGGTTTTATGATATTTGTATGTCAGGAAGCTTGCCAGCTCATCTTTGTTTCGCACCTTTTCGGAGTTTTCTGTTTCAGTAGTTTCATAGGCATAGTCCAGATAAAAAAGTACTTCACTCTCAGCCTTTTTGTAACGGGTATTGATCCGGACATCCACTTTGTTCTTCTTGCTGTTGCCATTCTCTTTTTCAAATCCAAGTGCCAATGTCCCTTTCGTGTAGGGAAATTTGTTTCTCAGACGGTTTTCCAGCGAATCATCATCCTGTGTCGACATGACAAAGTTGTCAATATCGGCAATCTTGATCGTACGGTAATGACCGTCACTGCCAATGACCTTGAGGTATTTCCCCTCCTCAATGGCAACGACACGTCCCTCTATATCGATACGTTTGAAGGAAATATGATAGTTGTATTTGGTATGAATCGATTCGATGTCACTATACTTGATATGATTGATGCCTTCGGCATAATTAAGTTTGAACGCAAGCCTCTCGGGGCCAAGTCCCATCACCCGTCCGTGCAGTACCATACCGTGCACAACAATCGTGTCACGAATCTCCTCCTGCTTTGAAGGCTTGTCGATCTTTCCTCCCCCCAATAGTGCCATTGTCATCATGGCATAGACCATAGCACTCCACAGTAATTTAGTGTTTTTGATCATTGGATACCTCACAATTCTCTTCTAATCTCTCAATCGTAATCGTTTGATACGCAAATTTCAAACCATTGTGTTCAAATATCTCCATAATTTTATACATGACATCCTCTTTGACACGCAGCCACTCATCCCATACCGTCGATTTGCTAAATGCACTGACAAGAATACTGACCCCTAACGTATCGAATTCATCCAAATAAACCAGTAGCGTACGCTTGACACCGAGTGCATCCTCTTTGGAGACCAGTTTCGGGCTCTTTTTGAACTCTTCTTTATAGTCTGTTTTATCTGTTGCAATATCCGGATGGGTCTGTAACATTCGGCGTATCTCTTTTACCGCTTTTTGAAGGGCTTTTCTGTCTGCTTCGTAGGTCACTGTCAATTTCATCTTGATGCGTCGTCCTACCACCCGTTTGCTCCAGTTAAGTACCTCTTTATTTGCCAATGTTGCATTGGGGATGGCAATAAGCGCATTATCAGGCGTTCGTATGGTTGTCACACGCAAGCCAATTTCAACAACGCTCCCCAGACGGCCGTCTACTTCTATCAAATCACCCTGGGAAAAGATTTCACTGACAAGGATCGATATGGTTCCAAAGAAATTCGAAAGACTTTCCCTTGCTGCAAGGGCAACGGCAAAACCGCCGATACCAAGTCCGGAGAGTACGGCGGTAAGGTTGACACCCGCAAAGTGCATCACAAAAAGAAAACCGATAATGATCACAATAAAGTTGACGATCTTAATCGTAATATTGAAAAGTTCACTCTTGACCTTTTTTTGAGACTGGTCGATATGCTCAAGTTTTACCCTTGCAATACTGTTCAGCGTACGGAAAATAATATAGGTAATGATCATGGAGTAGCATATGCCAAAAACCCTGGCACTTGATGCATCGTAACTGAACTCATGGTAAATAAACAAGATCAACTGCAGATTGATAAGCAGCAACAGCAGTGATATGGGTGCACGGATATCATCGAGTACTTCTTTTGCATAGGAACCCACCACACGCATACGCAGCAATACCTTCTCTACCGCTCCAATGAGTACTTTTCGGACAAACATAATTACCAGCGTAATACACAGCATCAGCAGCAGTTTTGTCACACTCAGTCCGTACGGCAGCAGCATTTTGTTGAGCCGCCCGACTTCCGGAATGTCTTCTATGTAGAGCGCCGGTTTGAGAAGATGCAGTTTTGCATACTTGTTTCTGCGGTAGAGCTTTCTTGTGTTGTCTGAAAAGTAGCGCAGTATATCACTGTTGATCTCCAACAGTGCAAAGAACTCCCGGATATTCTGCTGTACCTGCTTTATCAAACGGTTTTTGGGCTTCTGCTTCAGGATCTCTTCATACTCATGATGCCTGTTGTCCAGTTTACCGATCTCCTGCCATCCCTGTGCAAAAATATCGTGCATCCGCTTTTCAAACGATACAATATCATCATCGTCAAGTGCTTTGAAGATCTTGCGCACCATCCTGTTCTGAAGCTTTAACAGACGGTAGGACTTCAATTGTACTTCATCACGCAGTACCGCCTCTTTATTTCCCCGTCTCTTGTTCAGGGCTATCATCTTTTCAAGCAGGAAAATCTTTTTATCAAGATTTTCAATATCACTGTAAAGCAGTTTTTTGTTCAGTAAAATCCGATGAAAAATATCAGAATAGAGAGCGTCACGTTTCTCTATCAGCGCCTTCATTTTTGCATTGCTTATCGTGTTGTCTCTGCTCTCATAGATCAGCTGCATCTGCTTTTCAATCCACGGGTGGTATTCACCGCTTGCATGCAATGCTGCGGTACCGGCTGTGAACAATGACAAAACATAAACGACAATAAGGGATTTACGTAAGAAATTCATTTGAAAAGTATAGCCAATTTCCCGTCCAAAGCGGATTAATGAACTGCTAAGGCATTCTCCAATAGGCTTGGGATATAATAGCGCAAATGCCAAATCCTCACCTTGACGCCAGGAGCCACCCGTGACCAGACTCGATACGCTATCGCTTGAAGATGCTTATGAAAAAGCAGTAAGCCATGCAACCGCTAAAACCGAAAGTGAAATCATCACCGTTACCGAAGCACTCGGACGCATTATTGCCAAGGAAGTAACAGCACGCAAAAACCTTCCCTCTTTTGACAACTCGGCCATGGACGGCTTTGCCTTCAAAGCTGCCGACGCAGGGAAACGCTTGACTATACAGCGTACCATCTTTGCAGGCGAAGTACCGGAAGCTTCCTTGTCCGAAGGAGAGTGCTACCGCATCATGACCGGTGCACAACTGCCAGGTGATGTTGACACGGTCGCGCCTATCGAGCACTGTAGTGATGTCACAGATGAAGCGGTCACGCTTCCGGCCGATATGAAAACGGGAAGCAACTTCAGGAAAAAGGGTGAAGAGCTTTCCGCAGGTGAGACACTCTTCCAGACCGGCCATCTGCTGCGTGCCGCCGACATTGCACTGCTCTCCGCACAGGGGATTATGGCGGTTGAAGTATTTCGGCAGCCAAGCATCGCTATTGTCTCCACCGGCAATGAGATCAAGGAGCCGTGGGAGCATGCAAATGAAGATGAAATCTACAATGCCAATGCCTTTGGCATCTCGGCTCTGCTCAAATCGTTTGGGTTCACCCCTACCTATGCCGGCGCCATTCCTGACAGTCTGGAGGCGAGTGCAGACTTCATCTCAACACTGAAACGCTACGATGCTGTCATTACTACCGGCGGTATCAGTATGGGAGATGCCGACTTTCTCTATGATGCCTTTCTTGCCAACGGGCTTGAGCCGCTCTTTCACGGTATCAGCCTCAAACCCGGCCGTCCGACGATGATGGGCGCCATGGGCAATACATTTGTCATGGCAATGCCCGGCAACCCACTGACCACCATGCTGACCGTACATGCGCTAAGTATTCCGGTACTCTACAAAATTGCCGGTGCGCAAACAGTTCACCACACTTTCACTTATGCCGAGTTTTCCCATGACCTCAGGCTCAAACCCGGACGTACCAACATTGTCATCGGAAACATCGAGAACGGTGTATTCATCCCCACACGCAACAACAAGATAGGCTCGGGGATGCTCACCCCATTGAGTGAGAGCAATGCCGTTGCCTATTTTGGAGAGGAGATCGGTACTGTTGAGCGTGAAGACCTCATCAAGGTTGTGCTTTTTGAAGATACCACACGCGCTGCGGAAAACCGTACGATCAATCGGCGGTAGTCCCTTCTTGTTTCTGTAGCCACAGCAGCCTTAACATCGTCACCCAGAAAAGCCCCAGCCCAAAACCGCCGACAACATCGGTGAACCAGTGCACCCCCAGATAGAGCCGGCTCCAGCCGATCAGCCCTGCCCAGCCCAAAGCCAGACAGCACAGTAAACACTGTAAACGCTTCGAAGCGGTTTTGTCCCGTAACACAAAATAGAGTGCAAATGCCATAGCCGTAGCCATCGTCGTATGTCCGGAAGGGAAAGAGTAACCGCCAGCTTCAAGCACCGAAGCTTCAGGACGTATGCGCCCTACTGACAGCTTTACAGCAATAAAAAGCGCTGTTGCCCCCAGCGTTGCTGTCAAAAAGTAGGCAATATCACGATACCAGCGCTTCCAGGCGAAAAACACCACCACCGGAACCGAAAAAAGTGCCGCACCCGCAAAACTATTCATATCGGTCAGCATCTTGACCAGGGGTACCAGTGCATCCATACGCCACTGCGCCATGGCAGTGTGTACCCGTGCATCTATCTGTGGTGCATGCCCTGTTGTCAGCACAAGCAGCAGCATTACACTAAATAGCGTTAATCCAAACAAAGCAATGAGAAACAGGGAGTTACGTATTTTGGACATATAAACACTCCAGTGCTTTTTTCATGCTATAGTAGCGCATTTTCCGCTTCATTGTCCTTTTGCATCTTTTTGGCACATCGGCTATAATAGCCTCACAGAAATACCAAAGGAATACCTATGAAATACGTTTTAGCACTTTCCCTGCTCTCTGCCGCTCTTTTTTCCGCCGACATTGCGATGCCGAAGTTTCAAAAATATTACATCAGCGGTATCGAATTCGATACTCAGACCTACTGCGCCGACTTTGCCAATGTCATCAAAGTACAGCAGCAAAAGATCAAAAGCCTTGAAGCGCAGGTAGCACAACTGCACACACAGCTGCAAGCTCAAATGAAACACAACGCAGCACAAAAGAAGCTCTCGGAGTCAACTGCTCCTGCAGAAAACACACGCCGCAAAAGACCTGCGGGCAAAAGTAAAATCATCATCTCCGACAAACCGATATAAAAAGGTCGCCAATTCAAACAATAAGTGCAATTTCTGAGAAAGTAACGTGAAAGAGAGGGTTAACCGATCATAGGTTATCCTTTTTTCACCACAAAACTAGGAATGCACTATGAAATATAAACAGTTAACCCT
>JALUXB010000045.1 GCA_027019175.1 Sulfurovum sp.
GCACGTACGCTCAAAAATGAAAAAGACAGGCTCATCACCCTCTTCATTATCGGCTTTATGAGCTGCGGCGCGCGTCTGCCCATCTACGTCCTCTTCGCCGGCGCCTTTTTCGGCACGGAACATGCGGGCAACATTCTCTTTCTCATCTACATTTCCGGCGCGATGCTGGGGCTGCTGATGGCAAAAGCGCTGAAGATGTTCGTCTTCAAAGGTGAAGATGAGCCCTTTGTTATGGAGATGCCAAAGTACCGCCTGCCCTCGTTCAAACTCATCTGGCACACGGTGTACGGACAGGCAAAGAGCTACCTGAACAAAGCAGGAACGTTCATTCTCGCTGCTTCGGTACTGGTCTGGTTTGCCAGCAACTACCCCAAACATCCTGACTTAGAAGCCCAGTACACCGCCAAGATAGCACAGGTACAAAGCCCGGTACAAAAGCAGAAGCTTACCAACGAACTCAATGCTAAACTGCTGGAAGAGAGCTATCTGGGGCAGATAGGAAAAGCAACTGAGCCCTTCTTTGCACCGCTTGGTTTCAGCTGGAAGATGGCAGTGGCGCTTGAGGCGGGACTTGCTGCAAAAGAGGTGGTCGTCTCGACACTTGGCGTGCTCTACTCACTGGGTGATCAGGTCAGCGAGGCAAGTAAAAGCCTCATGGCACAGATACGCGCACAGATCCCGCTGCCCGCTGCCATCGCCTTTATTGTCTTTGTCATGATCTACCTGCCCTGCTTCGCTGCATCGGCTGTCTTTACCAAAGAGGCTGGAGGTGTAAAATATCTTGTTTACCTCTTCATTATGACCACTGCAACAGCATGGACACTCAGTTTCCTTGCATACCATGTTACAAAAATGATTATGGGAACGTGAGAAAATTAGAAATTAGAAATTAGAAATTAGAAGTTTGAAGTTTAAATTGGAGGTAAAAAGGACATGAGACTGGATGAACTGCACAAAGGCGACAGAGCTGAAATTGTCAAGATACATGCTGACAAAGCACTTAAAGACAGGCTGGCATCGTTTGGTGTCATGCGTGGCGAAGAGCTGACCGTCAAGGGTTGCTCCATCGCCAAACAGACCATGGAAGTTGAAGTTGGCGGTACACTGCTTGCGCTTCGCAAAGAGGAAGCGGAGAAGATAGAGGTGAAGATGCTGTAGGAGCAAAACCCGATAAGCTATTACACAAAGATTCCCGGTTCAGCCAAAAATGACAAAGAAAAAACAAGCACGGATAGAAACAATGAAAACAACTTACATACTGCCTTTTGCCATCACGCTCATAGGCACAACGCTTTATGCAGATCAAAACCAAACTGTCGGAGTGAATAACCATACCTTTGAACCAAGGAGTGTAAGGGGTATTATGGGAAACAACACACCCATTGAACATGCAAAAGGACAGCTGCGGTTGGGGTACATAACCTTTGACAACAATGATCCGACATCGAGTGCCTATGGCCTCGGCGGGCACTTTCACCTCGATACAAAGCGATGGAACGGGCTTGAGGTAGGTTTGTCTGCCTACACGGTACTGAACCTCGGCATCAACCAGAACCCTGCCAATGTCAACCCGGACTTTTTCGATGCACAGGGTAAAAGCTTCATCATGCTCTCTGAAGCCTACCTTGACGGCAAGTGGGGCAACACCGAAATCAAACTGGGACGGCAGATACTCGACACGCCCCATGCAGACAGTGACGATATCCGTATGATCCCCAACTATTTCGAAGCCTATACGCTTACCAATACAGACATTGATGATTTGACACTCCAGGCCGGGTTTATCAGAACCATGGGCGGCTGGGAGAACGGTGTGGATGCTTCCCGTTTCGTGCGCATCTATGAAACCCTTGGAAGCGATGAAGCAACCGACGGTGTCTATTACGGCAGTGCCGTTTATGAGGGCATCGAGGATCTGACACTGAGTCTTTGGTATTACAACTTCAAAGATATTGCCGATGTCGTGTACGCCGAAGCTGGATACAGCTACATTGTCTCAGACAATCTCCAGATTATTCTGGGGTTACAGTATGACAGTGCCAAACAAAGCGGTGCGGCACTGCTTGGCACACAGGATGCTAACACATTCGGTCTCAGTGCAGAACTCGCACTGGAACAGACCGGTGTTCACATTCTATGTGCCTACAACAAAGACAACGGCGCTACAGGTGCGTCACCCTTCAGCCTCGGCGGCGGCCCCTTCTTCACCTCTATGGAAAATCAGACACTCGATATGCTCGGTGCTCCCGGTGAAGCATGGATGCTCGGTGGCAGCTATCACTTCAGTGCTATCGGTATTGACGGACTCAATGCCGGTATTGCCTACGGCCACTTCGAAGCAGATAAAGCTTTTCTGTACGAATCACATGAAACGGATGCTGTCATAGAGTACACCTACAACGACCGCATTACCCTTACCGCCGCATTTGCAGATGTGGTATTTGAATCCGGAAAAGATGACAAAGGAAACAAGCTTCAGGATTTCAAACAGTTCAGGCTGATGGTAAACTATAATTTATAGGCTCTGAGAGTGACGGAAGATCTGCACACTCCCTGCACGAAACTCCGTTACCATTCTCCATAGAAAAGTTATTGTACAATGGCTGTATGGAGAAAAATGTATGAAGATATTACTGATGGAAGATGACCCGGTATTGGGGGATATCATTGCCGATTATCTGGAGCAGCATTACCGGGTTGACAGGGTGTTTGATTCGGCAGAAGCGCAGCAGTTTATCGACAGGCAGCGCTATGACCTCTTCATCTTCGACATTAACGTGCCGGGCAAAAGCGGTATAGAGCTCATTGAAGAACTGCGCAGTTTCAACGATACGACACCTGCCATCATCATTACAGCATATGAAGATACGGCACACCTCAAGGCAGGTTTCGATGCGGGAGCGCACGACTACATCCGAAAACCTTTTGAACTCGAGGAGCTGCGGCTTCGCATCGAGAAGAGCAAAATTCTTTTTGGCATCGAACAGGAGAATCCTGTGAAGATCGATGAGGCACGTATTTACTACCCCAAAAGCCATACACTTCGTACCGATACAGAAACGATACAGCTCAAACCCAAAGAGGCGCAGATACTGGAGTACTTCATCGCCCATGCAGGGCGGCTCATTTCACAGGAGGAGCTGGTGCAGAATCTATGGGAGTTCGAACAGCTTCCAAGCGACGCGACGGTGCGCTCATACATCAGAAACCTCAGAGAGTACATCGGTGCAGAGAAGATCGTTACACAGCGCGGTATGGGATACCGGTATGAATGAACTCGAACGCAGGTCATTTTACTCCTTTTTGGGGCTTTATATTTTCTCTTCGCTGCTCTTTATCCTGCTGACCGGTTTTTGGTACTACACAGCACAAAAACATGCGCTTGAGAATGAAATACACTACAAGCTCGAGCATCTGGCCGACAAAAAAACCGGAGAGCTTATTATGCGCCATATGCACGGAACACCGATGGCACCCATCAAAATACCCAAAGGGATCGAAATGGCACTTATCGATACATCCTCCAGGGTAGTCGAAGGAAAACTGCTGATTCCAAACCTGTCTGTAAAGCCGGGCTACTTCAATATAAACGGCTACAACATCCTCATCTCGGACGCACCAAAAGAACACATGGGTATCGCCTATGTCATTGTACAAACCAACCTTTTGAAAAAAGCGCTGGCTACACTGAAACGACGCGTGCTGATTGGGATGGGCATTGTTTTCCTGCTGGTCATCACCGTTGCCT
Source organism: Sulfurovum sp. (assembly GCA_027019175.1). Taxonomy (GTDB): domain Bacteria; phylum Campylobacterota; class Campylobacteria; order Campylobacterales; family Sulfurovaceae; genus Sulfurovum. The sequence continues at coordinate 3,749 of JALUXB010000045.1, forward strand.
GGATACTTTCAAAAATATTTCTGCGGCCGGTACAGCAGCGTGTCGCACAGGTTGAACGTTTCATCAACGACATTACCCATGAGCTCAACACTCCTATCAGCTCACTTTCAATGTCCACGGAACAGGCACTCAAAAGCGGTAACTGTACCCCAAGAACACTCAAGAATATTTCGGTGAGTACCAGGCAGCTCTACGACATCTACCGCTCGCTGACCTACCTCAACTTCAACAACCCACAGCCCGCACATGAGGCTATCGACATCAAGTCCGTACTTGAGGAGAGTGTAGAGTACTACCGACCCCTAGCGGAGATCAAACGTATTACGCTGGATTTGAAAGCAGCACCCCTCTCCTGTGTCATCCCAAAAACCGAACTGAATCTGCTCTTTGGCAACCTCATCGGCAATGCGATCAAGTATTCTCCGCCAAACTCAACGATAACACTGCGTTTAGAAAGACAGACACTTACCATCGAAGACAATGGCATTGGTATCGATGAAAAGCACCAGAAAGCAATCTTCAAAAAGTTTACACGCGGTACCGGATACTCGGGTGGCTTTGGTGTGGGACTGAGTATTGTCAAAAGCATATGCGATGAATACGGTATCGGGTTAAAGCTTGACTCCAAAGAGGGAGAGGGAACGAAGTTTACGCTGGTATTCAAGGGGTGAAGCATAGGGTTATTGTCATCCCACACCCGATGCGGGCAATCTTGACGATGAACAGTTGATCAACGCAAAGATTCCTGCCTTCGCAGGAATGACCTCTACACCTCATTTTCAATCCTCCATCATCCATCATCCATTATCAATCACTCTGCCCTCTGTAGCTGCTGCATGCAACAAGCGGTGGAAGTCCAGACAGCACTTTTTGAAATGCATCTTTCCAGCATAGCAGTATTTCATTCTCTTTATCATTCAGCGCATAGACCATCCACTTGCCGCTGTGTTCGGCGGTAACAATACCTGCTTGTCGCATCTGTTTGAGATGTCTTGAGACGAGCGGCTGGGAGAGTGAAAGGGTGTCGCAAATCTCACAGACGCAGACACCCCCCTCACGCTGCAGCAGTGCCGCTATTTTGACACGGTTGGGATCTGAGAAAATTTTTGCCAGTGTGACGATCTTTTCCATGAATTTTCTCCATTTAAGTTTTATATAACAATTTTGTTATATGATTCTACCATAACTTATCTTGAAGGAGCCCATAATGGAAGTATCACATTTTCTTGAAGCACTCTGGCAGCTGAGCATCGCTATGGCACCCTACATCCTGTTTGGGCTTGTCTTTGCAGGTATTTTACATGAGATCGTACCTGACAGCATCGTCACCAAACACCTTGGCAGCGACAATGTCTCTTCGGTGGTCAAGTCCACCCTATTTGGCATTCCGCTTCCTGTCTGCTCCTGCGGGGTCATCCCTCTAGCAACTTCCATCAAGAAGTCAGGTGCAAGCAAGGGGGCTACCCTCTCCTTTCTCATCTCCACCCCCATTACCGGTGTGGACTCCATTCTGGCCACCTACGGTATCTTCGGCTGGATATTTACCCTCTACCGCATCGTCACCTCGATGATCATCGCCGTTGCAGCAGGCATTCTAACCAATATCTTTGACAGAACGGATGAAGCAGAAAAGAGTGAAACGGAGAAACAAAGCCCTGCACCCAAACCGGCCTTTGGTGCTGTAGGGGTACAGCACCCTACGCGAGAAACCGCACCATCCTTTCAAATGAAAGCATCACAGAGTGATGCGAACTATAATTCCTCATTCCTAATTCCTAACTCCACATTCGCTTCCGCACCGGAAGCACCCTCCTGCTGCGACAGCGAAGAGAAAAAAGGCTTCTCGTTCGTTGCAGCCATGAAGTACGCCTTCATCACCCTGCTTGGGGACATCGCCAAACCGCTCTTCTGGGGACTGCTGCTGGGAGCACTCATCACCGTGGCCATACCGGACAATCTCAGCGAACTGCTTAAAACGTATAACTGGCTGAGCTACCTCATCGTCATCGCCATTGCCGTACCGATGTATGTCTGTGCTACGGCATCACTGCCCATTGCCGCGGGGTTGATGCTCAGCGGAGTAAGTGCGGGAGCGGCCTTTGTTTTTCTCTCGGCAGGACCTGCGACAAACACCGTCACGATCGGTGTGGTCAAAAAGATGCTGGGCAGCCGTTCACTGGCAATCTACCTTGGCACCATCGTCATAGGCAGTGTCATATTCGGACTGGGGCTTGACTTTGTCTTCGATGCTTCCAACATCGACCCTGCATCGCTCGTGCATATGGATGAACACGGCGGTATCATCGCTACGCTCAGTGCAGTTGTGCTGTGGGGACTTGTGCTCTACTTCATCGCCAAGCCGTGGTTTACCAAAAAGTCCGAATGCAGCGGCGGCAGCTGCTGTGGAAGCTGAGTATATGATATTTTTGGCTATACTAACCCCAAACCGAAAGGAGTGCGCATGAAAGCGACCATCGTCAAACTGCTCTTACTGCTGTCACTCTCTTTCAACATCACCCATGCGGCGTTCATCGCCATGGAGGATGACCATACGGAATGCCACCATGCCACCGCAACCCAGTTCATTTCCGAACAGAGCAACGGTGACGACTGCGGCGATCTGTGCAAAATGCACCACTTTTTCCACTTTATGGCCATCCTCGACACGACACTCCCTACGCTGGAAGTACCTGCACTTCAGGATACACCACAGACAAAAGTAACGGCATATACGCCACCTTTTGAAACTACAGAACACAAACCTCCCATATACACTTAATTTTTACCCGTTTATTTTCGATTAGGCGGTTCGGTATTTCCGAACTTTACTTATTTATTAACATTCTGAATCATTGATTACCGAGGTTTCACTCGATGGCGACAAAGGTGCACCCAACCCGAAGGGCGGCTCTGCCGTTTACACCTGCCAGAGCTGTCGAGTGAAACCGTTTTTTCAGAGAACGCTATTTACAAAAACAGCATACAAAGGATTTTGCCAATGCAAAAGACATTCATACTCTTTACAACGCTCTCCCTCTCTCTATTTGGGATGCGCTATGAACAGTTCAAGGCCTACACCCTCAAGCACTCACCGGTGCTGCAACAGCAGCAGTTGAAGGTGGAGATGGCCAACGCGCAAAACGGCATAGCACTGAGGGCACAGAACCCCTCTCTCTATGTCGGGGGCGCAGACTACAACCCCAAAACCGGCTCCAACGAATTTGGTTACTCCGTCAGCCTCTCGCAGCCGGTACGAACCGGCAGCTTCTATGAGGGCGTACAGGCAACCGCTAACGCCAACCTCTCTCTGGCACAGGCGTACGCGATGGAGGGGCGTGCAGGCTATCTGAGAAGCCTTGAGAGCCTCTACACCAACTATGTCTACCAGAGCAGACTCCTCAGCCTGCTTGAAGCAGAGTACCGACTCTCACAGAAGGTAACCGCCATGGTCTTCAAGCGCTACAAAAGCGGTTCGGAGAACAGGGTTGCGTACCTGCAGGCAAAGACGCAGACATCGATGCTCAAAACACAGCTCTACTCCGCACGCCAGCAGCGCGACACCCTCTACTACCAGCTGCTTGCCACGGCAGGTTTTGGCAAGAAGGTGTCGCTTTCAAAAACTTTCATCTACGGTGTCAGTGCAGTTACTTCTGAAACGGGCAAAACGACACCGCTTGAAGCGATACTCCTTGCCAAAGAGAAGCTCTACCGGAGCAAGGCGATCGCCGCGCAGGGAAGCTTCACACAATACGAGCTGAGTACCGAACTGGAGAAGGAGCCCGACCAGTCCATCTTCCGTGTGGGTGTCTCCATACCGCTGGCGATCAACCACGACCGAAGCGAAGAGCGGATGCTGGCAAAGCTGCAGCAAAATCAGGTAGCCCTCGAACGCAGACAGCTTGCCGTAACACTCAAAAACCAGAAGCAGATGCTCAAAAGCGCCATACGGGAGCTTACATCACAGTACCACGCACTGCAGAGCCTGCAGAGGGAGCAAAAGGAGCTTACCGCCCTGCTTCAGGAGGGATACACCATCTCAAAAGGCTCGCTGTTCGAGCTGATGACGGCCAAGAACCGACTGATTCAGACACGCAAGGCACTGCTGCAGACCCAGAAAACGATCAACAAGAAAAAAATAGAATTACGCTTTTTACAAGGAGCCTACAATGACTAAAAAACTACTACTGCTCATCCTGCTGCCACTGGCACTTACTGCTCAGGATATCACCATAGCCCACGCCAAAGAGGAGACGCTTGGAAAGATCGTCTCCGTAAACGCACAGATCACCCAGCTTTCAAGCCAGAAACAGAAGATCGTCTCGCGTCTTCCGGGACATGTGGAGCACTACTTCGTCACCCCGGGACAGCAAGTTAAGAAGGGCGACAAAGTCGTACTGATCGAGTCAATTGCCCTCTCCAAAATGACTGCGGAGTACCTTGCGCTCAAAAAGCAGGCAAAAGCGGCAAAGCAGAAGCTGGAGACTGCCCGAAAACTCTACAAGAAGGGGCTTACCTCCCAAAGCGAATTCAACCAGGCCATCATCGAAGCCGAAAATGTCCTCTCCAGACTCAATACCCTGCGCTCGCAGCTGGATTCACTGGGTATCGATACGGCCACGCTCAAAAAGGCCACGGACCAGTTCACACTCTATGCCCATGGAGACGGTATGGTAGGTGACATCTTCGTACCGCTGCACTCCAATGTGGATGCGGAAGAGCCGCTGATGTCCATTGTCAACCAGAACGCCTTCTACGCCATTGCCTATCTCAGTGTCGCCGATGCGATGCACCTTTCAAGCAAAAGTAGCGGAGAGCTCACCTACGCAGGAGAGAGCTACAAAGCGCACTTCGTGCAGCTAATGCCTGTTATCGACGAAGAGACGCAGCGTGCAAAAGCACTCTTCGCGCTCGACTCACATCCCAAGAATACGCTTATCAACACCTTTACCCAGATGCAGGTTGCCCTGCCGCCCTACACCAAAGCGGTCACCGTCAGCAAAAGCGCACTTTCACTCTTCAAGGGTGAGTGGGTGGTCTTTGTCGAAAAAGAGCATGATGAAGCACACGAAAAAGCGGAGCACGAAAGCAAAGAGGAGGCACACGAGCACGAAGAGGAGGAGCATGACGAGGCCGAACACGGCGAACATGAACACGAAGAGAGCCCCTATACGCCAAAGGTGGTCGAACCCATCGCCTACTTTGGCGACCGTGTTGCCGTCAAAGGACTCGAAGCGGGCGAAGAGTATGTCGCATCGGGTGTCTACTTCGTCAAGTCGATGATGCTGAAGTCCTCACTCGGCGAGCATGGCCACTAGGAGCGGAGCATGAAATCTTTTTTTGAACTACTCATACGCTACAAGTTTCTCGTACTGGCACTCTTTATCGCCATAGCCAGTTTCGGCTATCAGGCATACCGTGAGATTCCCGTAGATGCCTTCCCGGACATCACCCCCAAGCAGGTGGTCATCTACACCGAGAGTCCCGGCAACTCCGCTGAAGATATAGAGAAACTCATCACCTACCCCATAGAGTCTGCCATGGCGGGACTTCCGGGTGTGAAGATGATCCTCTCAAACTCCATCTTCGGGCTTTCGTACGTTTCCATCTTCTTTGAAGACAGTTACGACACCTACTTCCTGCGCCAGCTGGTCACCGAAAGGCTCAACGGCATAGAGATCCCCAAAGGGTGGGGAAAGCCGACCATGGGGCCGAACACGACGGGTCTTGGACAGGTCTTCTGGTATCAGCTCAAAGACACCACGGGCAAGCTTTCACTCAGCAGACTGCGTGAACTGCAGGAGTATACCGTTGCACCGCTGCTCAAATCTGTCGATGGTGTCGAAGAGGTCATCGGCTGGGGCGGTTTCGAGAAGCAGTACAACGTCCTCATCGACCCAAAACGCCTGCAGGCAACAGACACGACCTACGATGAAGTCGTCGAAGCACTCGAACGCTCGAACACCTCTGCAGGAGGTCAGTACCTCGAGTTCAACCGCGAACAGTACCTCATCAGGGGTGCAGGTTTCTACCAGACGCTCGATGACATCCGCAACACTGTCGTACGCAGCAAAGGCCTGCTTGCCGTTACCATCGGCGATATTGCAGAGGTCAAAGAGGGCAAGGCGCCACGCTTTGGTGCCGTGACCATCGACGGCAAAGAGGCGATGTTCGGTATGGTACTGCAGCGAAGCGGCACCAACGCCGCCAAAGTGGTCGAGTCCATCAAGGAGAAACTGCCGCTGGTCAATGCCGCACTTCCAAAAGGAGTGGAGATAAAGACCATCTACGACCGAACGGAGATCACCCACAAAGCCGTCAGCACAATGACCTCCGCACTGCTTACAGGCTCCATTCTGGTCGCTATCATCCTCTTTTTGTTCCTCTTCGAGCTGCGTTCGGCGTTCATCGTCATTCTTTCACTGCCGCTTTCGCTGCTGATTGCATTTTTGATGATGCGCGAATACGGCATGTCGGCGAACCTCATGAGTCTCTCAGGTCTTGCCATTGCCATCGGGATGATCGTCGACGGTACCATCGTTGTTGTAGAGAACAGCTTCCGTCTGATGCACGACAACCCCAAAATGTCTCGTGCGGAAGTGATCGCTACGGCAACGGCGGATGTGGCAAAGCCTGTCATCTTCGCCCTGCTTATCATCGCGGTCGTATTCATTCCGCTGCTTAGCCTCACCGGCCTTGCAGGAAAACTCTACACCCCAATGGCGCTGGACATCGTCTTTGTCATGCTGGGCTCGCTTGCCGTGGCGTTGCTGCTGGTACCCGTGCTCTCCTTCATGCTGCTTAAACCGGCCAAGCACGCCAACTCGCCGCTGATGAACAGCATCAAAAAATACTATACTCCCATGCTGGAGTTCGCACTCAAAAACGCCAGAAAGCTTGTTGCCGTTACATTCGGTATTTTCCTTCTGCTTGCAGCACTGCTGACACAGCAGGGGCGAGAATTTATGCCCGAACTCAACGAAGAGTCCATCATGTACCGTGTCATCGCCATTCCCGGAACGGCACTGGGACAGAGTGTGGAGACGGGTAAAGCGATAGAGAAGTATATCCTCAAACACTACCCCGACAAGGTCGACTCCGTTCTTTCGATGATAGGACGAAGCGAAAAGGGTGAGACAGCTCAGGGCAACTACATGGAGGTACTCCTGACCCTCAAACCCGATGTGGAGAACATCGAAGCAATTGCAAAAACAATGACAAAAGACCTTCAGAGCCACTTTACCTATGTACAGTTCATCCCCACACAGCCCATCGCGATGCGTATCGAAGAGCTTCTGGAGGGGGTAAAGGCCGAACTTGCGGTCAAGATATACGGAGAAGATCAAAAAGAGATGGACCGCATCGCCACACAGA
>JALUXB010000046.1 GCA_027019175.1 Sulfurovum sp.
TTTTTATGTGTGTAGAATTACAATTTGGACATCTTTTTTACAACCCATCTGTAGATAATCCCTTTTTAACTCCCATAGTATCGGGCTTTGCTTAGGTTTTTAGCAACCCGTTTCTTTACTTTAACTCAGAAAATACTACAATATATCAAGATATCTTGATTTATTCTTCAAAATCTGCTATAGTCTTCTATATTCATTCAAAAAGGAACTATTATGTGGAAAGAATTTGTCGACCATCTGACGGTCGATTGGCTGGGGTTGACGGGGCGTGTGAACGAAACCGTTAACTTCTTCATCTACGACACGGTCAAGATTCTCTTTTTGCTGGTGGTCATCATTTTTGTGGTCTCCTACCTGCGCACACACTTCAACACCGAGTACGTCCGTGCGCACCTGCAGGGCAAGTCGGAGCTTTACGGCAACGTACTGGCAGCACTCTTTGGGATCATCACCCCCTTTTGTTCGTGCAGTGCCATTCCGCTCTTCCTGGGATTTTTGCAGGCGCGTATCCCGCTGGGGGTGACCTTTTCGTACCTTATCAGCGCACCGATGAACAACGAGATTGCCATTGCGATGCTCTTTACCCTATTTGGCTGGAAAGTGACCGCCATCTACATCGGTTTCGGGCTCTTTGTGGCAATTGTCGGCGGGTTTGTCATCGGGCGTTTCAACCTTGAGAAGTATGTACTCATTCCCGTACAGCCCATCGACGAAAAACTTGAAGCTGGCGAGGTGAAGATGTCGGCAAAAGCGCGCGCCAAAGAGGCGTGGGACTACACTTGGGATATTGTCAAAAAGATCTGGCTCTATGTACTCGTCGGTGTCGGTGTGGGGGCGTTCATACACGGCTACGTACCGGCAGATTTCATCGCCAAATATGCCGGCGGTGACAACTGGTATGGTGTGCCGCTGGCTGTCATTCTCGGTATCCCGATGTACTCCAACGCCGCAGGTGTCATGCCGCTGGTCGAGGTGCTGACACAAAAAGGGATGCTGATGGGTACGGCGCTGAGTTTCATGATGGCCATTACCGCACTCAGCCTGCCCGAAGCGATGATCCTCAAAAAGATACTCCATACCAAACTGATCGCGATCTTCTTCGGTATTGTCGGGGTGGGGATCATCTGTATCGGATATCTGTTCAACTTTATTTTGAGCTAAAGGAAAAACAAATGAGCACAAATAGAATCGTAAGAATAGCAGTAGGTTTAGCCCTAATCGGCTATGGTGTCTACAGCGGTAATGCGTGGTTTTACCTTGGGGTCCTTCCGCTGATCACGGGTATTGTCAACTGGTGTCCGCTCGAGATGAAGATGGGTACCTGCGATCCGGCATCGGGCTGCTGCGTGACACCTGCATCAAACGACACAAACGAGAGCTGCTGTGCTGCGCCTGCCGCCAAACCGGAGAGTGCAGCCAAAAAGGCGGAGCAGTTTTCGTTTGCTGCACCCAAAAGGGGTATCATTGAGGTACTGGGTACCGGCTGCAAACGGTGTGCCCAGCTTGAAGCGGCAGCACGTGAAGCTGTAGAGGAGATGAGAAGTGACTACAAGGTCGTCAAGGTCGAAGAGGTACAGACCATTGCCAACTATCGTGTCACCTCAACACCCGCACTCGTGGTTGACGGGGTGGTGAAAAGTACGGGCAGAGTACTCAAACCCGAAGATATACAAAAACTGATTGCATAGGAGAAGACGATGAAGATAGAAATTTTGGGAACCGGATGTGCCAAATGTGTGGCACTTGAAAAGGTAGTGGAGCAGGCAGTCGCCAAAGTGGGCGGCTTTCATGAAGTGGTCAAGGTTGACGATATCATGGAGATCATGAAGTACAATGTTGTCAGCACCCCCGGACTGGTGATCGACGGTAAAGTGGTCTCGACAGGAAAGGTGCTCAGTATCGATGAGGTTGTAAAGCTCATCGAAGAGGCGAAGCACAATGCGTAGAAGCGGTATGCTCCTGGCACTTGCTGTTGTTTCGGCATGTGCTGCAGAGCATATGAACATCGACGATACCTTTTATGAAAAGAGTGTGAAAAGCGCACCCAATGCCAAGCCCGTGACGGTACGGGACACCGACAGTGCATTGGGACGCTACAACCTCTACCCCAAGCAGCTTGACATCAAAACGCTGGCGCGTGCGCACGGGCATCTGTGTGACGGGCTGGTACTGGCCTATGTGGAGCTCTCCCATGTGCTGCCGAAGCTCTTTGATGATGGGGTCATTGACAGAACGGACATCAGGGTTGTGGCAAAAAACAGCCCCTGTCTGGTGGATACCTCGGCGCTGATGAGCGGGGCACGCATCAACCATAAAACCCTCTCGCTTGACAACAGCCTTGGTGGTGCGTTCATCGTGCAGCGCATCTCCACGGGCAAAACCTACAAAGTCTCACTCAGCCACAAAGCCTTTCTCAAAGCGCTCAAAGACAAAGAGGAAGAGATCAAGGCGAAACAGAAAGCGCATCAAAAGGTGAGTCCAAAAGATATCTATGAGGTCGAAAAGCTGGCATTTGAAGCGATGAAGCATATGCTTAACACCGATCCGAAAAAGCTCTTGATGATAGAAGAACTCAAAGGGTACCAATACCGTTTTAACATTGATGATATAGGCTCCCGCAGTGATGTAATCAACAAAAATGTAGAGCGCATTGCCCCTGAGAAGAGAAGCGGGAAGTGAAAAATATCTGTAGACCGGAAAGGTAAAAGAAGATGATCAGCTACATACGCAAAACAGACGAAAAACAGCGCTGGCTCTTCTTCTCTACGCTGCTCAATGCCGCGCTGGCAGCGGCCAAGCTGGGGTGGGGATGGATGATGGGCTCTACACTCGTCGTCGCGGACGGGATCCACTCCATCTCCGATGTCTTCGGGGCACTGCTCATCTTCCTTGCACTTTTTTTCGCTGCCCACAAATCGGAACGTTTCCCTTACGGTCTGCACAAGCTTGAAGATATGGCAGCGGTACTTGGCGGGCTGGGAATCCTCTACGCCGGCTACGAGATCATCCATTCGGTCTTTTTTGAAGCGGGTATCAAAACCCCTGAAGATATCTGGACTACAGTTGGATTCATTCTGGTAATTGTACTCATACAGTATATTTTCTACTTTTTCGAGCTGAAAGCGGCACAGCGGCTCGGTTCGCCGGGTGTCAAAGCCGATGCGGTGAACTGGCTGGGGGACATCGGTGCGGGGATGATCGTCGTCATCGGGCTGGTCGCACACCACTACAAAGTGCCTTATGCCCAGGAGGTCTCGGTGATCATCATCGTCCTGATGATCCTCAAGGGAGCTTACGACGTGCTGAAAGAGGGGCTGCTCTCTCTGCTCGATGCCGCCGATATAGAGATGAACGATACCATCCGAAAGATCGTCATGGCAGAACCGGACATTACCGATATCAACTATCTGAGAGTGCGCAAATCCGGCAGTGTCTACTTTGCCGACATGGAAGTCCGTGTCGCAGAAGTGAGTGCCGCAAAAGCACATGCAAGTATTGACAGGATTGTCGAAGCGCTTCATCGCGATATCGATGCGCTTGAAGCGGTGACGATTCATTATGAACCGGATCATCCCCCATACCGGACAGTGGTTAGGCTTCTTAAGGAGGACAAGGTACACCTGAGTACCCATTTTGGTCAAACTGCCTGGCTGGAGATTACCCATTTGGGAGCTGACGGGGAGGACCTTGGCAAGCAGACAGTAAAAAACCCTGCTGCAGCCGCACCCAAGGGCAAAGCGTTTCGGCTGGTTGCCTATCTGCTCTCCATACACGCAGACAAAATCATCATGGGGGAAGCGGATTTGGATGAGAATATTTTGACATTGTTCGAAGCGCTGGATATTGAAATACAACAGGAGACACTGGCATAAAATAGAAAGTGCCGTTCTTCTTTAATAAAAGATTAAGAAAGAGTAGCTTATAATTAACTAACCAGTTGGTTAAATTAAAGACTATTACAGAAAGGATTCATCATGCAAAGAAGAGATTTTTTAAGAGGTGCGGCACTCGCAGCGGGTTCGATGGCAATGATGCCAAGTCTGGCAAGTGCGAGTATGGTCAAACCTGCCAAAGGAGAGAAAACACCCAAAGGGCCGGTGACTCTCTATTTCGAGTTCCGCATTATGGGTAAATTCAAAGACGATATGCTCAAGCATGTCAACGAGTATGCCGAAGCGCTTGGCAAGAAAAAAGGCTTTTTGTCTTTGCAGCTTAAAAACATGGTCGGTGACTCGACAATGGTGCACAACTATCCCACCAACCTCAAAGGGGTACTGCAAAGTGCCTATTTCGATGCGAGCAAAGAGGGTTCTCTGCCGCTCTTCTACTCGCTTTTTGTCCGTTTCGAGAACTACCATGATCTGATGGCGTCGGGTACGACAAAATGGTTTGCCAAGGTCATCGCAAAATACGGGCCATTGAGCAAAAACTATCACGAAGGGGTCTACAAAACCGTCGCGGCCGGTGACAGAGAGCATATCTATACCACCGAGTCTGCCATTGCGAAGTTCCTCAAAGCGCAGCAGGACAAGCCGACCAACCGTTACATTACGGTGAACAACCATGTTGGCATTTTTACCAAAGACAGAAAAGTATTCAACGAAAAGAGCACGTCGCTGCTGAAAGTGGCGCAGAACACGTTCCGTCCGGCAAAAGGGGACTACGACTACAATCCGAAATTCCCCAAAGGGATTCCTGGGTCGTACCAGAACCTCCACTACAGAAGAGCCATTTCAACAGAGATCCTGCAAAGTGCCTTTTCTGACGGAGACAAGACACATTACCTCTTCCACGGCGTATGGGAAAGTGTGTATGACCATGAAAACTCACACATTGACCCTCGCTTCAGAGCAGATGTGATGAAAATATTCCCATACATTGTCGAAGGGCCGGTTGAGCCGTTCTATGAGACAATTGTACTGAAGAACCACGCGTAGAAAGGATAGCCTGTGAGCGGACACCACCATCATGAAGTAAGCGGCAGGAACCTCTTCTGGACGATCGTCCTCAATGTCATTATTACGCTCTCGCAGATCGTGGGAGGGATCATCTCCGGATCGCTGGCGCTGCTGAGCGATGCGATGCACAACTTCAGTGATGTGCTGGCACTGGTCATCGCCTATGCTGCCAACCGTATGGCGGCGCGTCCCAATGATGTACAGCGGACATTCGGCTATAAGCGTGCAGAGATTCTTGCTGCGCTTTTCAACGCTTCGGTACTCATCGGCATTGCCGTTTTTTTGATTGTCGAAGCGTTTCACAAGTTCTACCACCCGGAGCCTATCAATTCGGTATGGGTCATCGGGCTTGGTGCGTTGAGTATTGTACTTAACACGGCAAGTGTACTGTTGATCAAAGAAGATTCGCAGGAGAGTATGAACGTCAGGGCTGCCTACCTGCATCTGCTGACCGATGTGATGACTTCCATCGCTGTCGTGCTTGGCGGGGTGCTGATGTACTACTTCGGCATCTTCTGGATCGATCCTCTCATCTCCGCGCTGATTGCGCTCTACCTCATCTGGGCATCATTTGGTCTGGTCAAAGAGAGCAGCGCGATCTTGATGCAGTTCACGCCCGAGGGCATTGATGTGGATGAGGTGGTCAAAGCCATAGAGAGTGAGCCGGAGATTGCAGATGTACACCACATCCATATCTGGAAGCTCAACGACCATCAGATCAACCTCGAAGCGCATCTCGATTTCAAAGAAGATGTAGCACTCTCTGTTTCAAACAGGGTCATTGACCGGCTGGAGAAGAAGCTGCACGATACATTCGACATTGAACATACGACTTTTCAGTGCGAATATGACAGAAGTGATACAAAAGAAAAGATTGTATAAAAGGAAAAAAATGCAAGCGTTGGATTTTGACACATATTTAAAAGATTTTGACTATCAGGAACGCAAAGATATGAAAATACAGATGCCTGAACTCTTTGCGCTCTATGCAAAAGGTGAGGCAGAAGTGATAGATATCCGCTTTCATGAAGAGTATGAAGCATGGCACATCGGTTTTGGAAAACATATTCCTCTCAATGAACTGCCGGACAGACTGGATGAGATAGACAAAAGCAAAACCGTTGTAACCATGTGCCCGCACTATGACAGGGCGGAGATTGCACGGCTGTTTTTGAAGCTCAAAGGCTACAATGCCCGCTATCTGACAGACGGTATGTTAAAAGTAGTGGATTATCTACGTGGAGATAAAGCCAGAGATTATATGCAAACTATAGAAGGGAAACAATAATGCAGGATTTCATTAAAAATGTTGTACCAAGTGAAATGAAACATATGCGCATTGAGCTTGATGCGTTTATTGAACTTTACAATGAAGACAAGTGTGAACTGATAGATATCCGTGTACCGATGGAGACAAAAGTATGGCAGGTGAATTTCGGGCTGAAAATCCCGGCACCTGAACTCCCCGAGCGTCTGGATGAACTGCCAAAAGACAAACTCATCGTCGTTGCCTGTCCAAAAGCGGACCGTTCCAATATGGCGCGAACCTGGCTGGCGTCACAGGGATTTGAAGTGAAATATCTCAGTGGCGGACTGCTGGGGCTTATGGACAGTCTCAAAGGTGGCATGGCAAAAAAAATAAAGATCTAAGCCATGAGTCCCGAACTGATACATTATGCGATTTACTTCTTTTTAACGCTCGGACTCTCTACACTTTTTTCGATGGGTGGCGTCGGTTCGGCTATCGGGCTTGTACCCATCTTTTCGATGATGGGCATGCCGATCAATCTGGCAAAAGCCATCGGGCTTTTTATCAACTCCGCTTCTACGATCACTGCTTCGGTGATGAACTTCTTTCGCGGGGTGCTGGATATCAAATTTGCCATCCCGCTTATAGTTTCTATCATGATCGCGACGCCTGTAGGCGCATGGATGAGTCAGTATGTGCAAAAAGAGATCGTAGAGTGGATACTGGTGGCGTTCCTGCTTGTCAGTGCGCTGCTACTGCTCTTTAGCAACCGTGAACAGAAAGTAGTCTATGACAAAGCATGGGTACTCTATGTTATTGGTGCAGTTGTCGGATTGATATCGGGAACTATCGGAGTAGGGGGCGGTTCACTCATTATGCCGCTGCTTATTCTGCTCGGTTTCGATGCGAAAAAAGCGGCCTATGCCATCAGCTTCGTCATTCCGTTCTCGACACTCGGTGCCTTTGCGACCTACCTTTCGTTCGTGGATATGGACTGGGTACTGCTTGGTGTAGTGACAGTTGCTGCCATTATCGGCGGGTATGTGGGTGACTTTATTATGCATTACCGTCTGACACCGAAACAGGTGAAAAAGCTTATTGCCGTAGTTTTATTGTTACTCGCGGCCAAAATGATATATAAATTGTTAGGGTTATAAAGATGATACATGTAATGAAAAAAATTGCGGACTGGATTGTGGAGAATGAAAAAAAAGAGGCAACGGACTGTGCCATTCCCGATGAAGTTATCGATGAATGGCTTGAAACCATAGAAGAGCGTAAAAAACGTATGCAGGAACATGGCAAGACGAAAAGTGAACAGTATGAAATGCTTGCAGACCTGGATGAAAAGGTCAAAGAGATAGAAGCGATACGCAAACAGAAATGTCATACCAAATCACACTGAAACAGATATTGTCCGCCGCATTTCTGATATTGGCAGCCAACAGTGCCGTTGCCGGAGACTTTACGCTCACAGGCGGTATCAGAGAGCGTTTTGAAACGCTTGACGGGATGAATAAAAAAGCGTACGGCAATGACCCTTCTCTCATAGGGCGGCCGGATGACAGGCTGCTTGTAAGCCGCCTTAAACTGGGGTTTGTCTATCATGTTTCTCCCGATATACAATTTACTGCGGTAGGGTATTATGCCAGTGTCTACGGCTGGTCACTGGAGTATGATGACTTTAAAAAGAGAAGCGGCAACGAAACATACTGGATGGATCCGCAGGAAGATTTTGACTTTGTGGCGTTAAACCTGAAGGTCAACCATCTTGCCGGCATAGAAGGGCTTTCCGCCCGAGTAGGCCGTGAATCGAACCGGTACGGTGACAAGCGGATTCTGGGGCCGGGAAGCTGGGGAAATTCCTATGGGTGGCTGTGGGATCTTGCCAAAGTATCCTACAAATTCGACGGGAATTTTGTCGACGTGTTCTACGGTCAGACTAAAGACAAAGACAAACACCGGCTCTCCCTGTTTCGAAAGCATGTCTACGAGGGTGCAGGTATCTATTCGCATTTTGTTACAGCAGTGCACGGCGCGGTAGAGCCGTTCATTGTCTACAAAAACGGTTTGTACAACGGCGCGGGAAACGGGCAGAATACGGAAAAGAGCTATACCTACGGTGTCAGAGCCTACGATACCGACCTCTTTGGCTTCAACTATGATGTTACCTACGCCAAAGCCGACGGTACCATCAAAACAAAAGATTATGATGCCTACGGGTATGCGGCGAAGGTCGGGTACCGCTTCAAAAGCGTCAGATGGAAGCCGAATCTCGTCGTTGGGCAGATTTATGCCAGCGGGGATGATGACCCCAATGACAATACTGTCAAAACCTTTCGGACACCGTTTGGCGGTACGGACGGTTCTCTGTACGGACGTATGGATATTATGAAGTGGAGCAACCTTGTCGAAAATGTGGTCGAGCTGCATCTTGACCCTGAAGCAGATATGCACCTGAAACTTTCGTATCATGATTTTTCTCTGGCGGATGCGAACGATGCATGGAGCTATTACAAAAAATACAATACCAACGGAAACCATGAAGATGCACTGGGGCAGGAGTATGATGCCGAATTCACATGGCACTATGCAAAAGATTTGGAGTTTCAGGCTATTTATGCCTACTTTGATGCCGGGGCATTTGTCACAAAGAATGTCTCTGACAACAATGCCCAGAGACTCTTTTTGCAGGTAACCTATACGTTACAAAACTAAAAAAGACTATAATACCGGAAAAGGGATTCCATGCACGATATACTTGTATTCAATACCTTCATTACGCAGGATGTCCTGATCGTTTTTTACTACATCGGCGCAGTGCTGGTGCCCGTTGTGCTTTATGTGTTCCGAAAAGAGCTGATTGGGCGTGTAGCCTTTTTCAAACGAATCAATGACCGTCTTAAAGCGTTTTACAGCACTTTCACAACGGGGCAGAAAACGGTGTTCTGGCTGGTAGTTGTTACGGTGTTTCTGTGTATGGAGCTGTGCTGGCGTATGATCTTTGAAGCGATGATCGGCTATTTCGATATGCACGATTATCTTTATCGGATTGCCAATCAAATCAAATAAAGAAGGAGTGTCTCATGCAAAATGGTGAAGCCTGTCATACAATGGATGAAGGGGAAGTGCTCAATGCTGCCAAAACGGAGTACCCGCTTTTTTCTGCGGTACTCTACGGTGACCGTGTATCGACAGCGAAATTTTCCAAGCGTTTGAGCTGTGCCATCAAGCACTTGCCGCTGCGGGTAGCGTTTCATTATGAGCATGACACCCAAAAAGCGCTTGATGCGGGAGTAAGAAAAGACCCGACGCTTGTTTTGGACGGTGAGATATTTCTCGAGGGACTTGTTGCTGCCGAAACGATCACCGAAGCATTTGAAGTACTTTTGGAGCAGAGACAATGAGTGCGTTCGCCCGGTTTTTGCAGCGTGAAAAACGTTTCATTAAAAGTGAGCGTGTCGCCTTTTGGGTATTGCCGCTGGTATTACTGCCACTGCTGGTGGAGCTTCTTTTGCATGCCTGCTATACCGAATGGTTTATGCTCTATCGTGACGAGATACTTATTGCCAATGTTCTCTACATTGTTCTGGCACGTTTTGGGGTACTCGATGCGGCGGTGTATATCTTCAGTCGCTCGAAGAGCCATATTCACCTTGCGCTCATTCAGATCGTCCTGCTCTATCTGGAGATTACGGTCATTACTATTGTCTTTTATGCGGTACTCTTCAATATGTTCGATGTCTTTTCGCTCTTTCATCTCAATTCGCAGTTTCCGCCGGAGAATCTCAAAGCTATTCAGGAACACAGTTTCATCACTTCAATGTATATTTCGACCGTAACCTTTACGACACTTGGTTCCGGAGACTGGATTCCTCAGACACTGCCGGCAATGATGGCGGTTATATCCGAAGTCATACTTGGTGTGGTGCAGGGTGGGGTGTTTGTCGCTATTGTCATCTATGCGCATCAGAATAAAGGAAAATAGTTCACATTGGATTCATAGTGAAATGTTATGATAGCTATTACAAACAACAAAGGAAGCACGTGAATCAAATGACCCAACGTATTGTCATTGGTATTGTGGTTGCAACGGGTCTGCTCAGTGCGCAGACGCTGACACTCAAAGAGGCGGTTGCCAAAACGCTGGCGCACCACCCGGATGTGAAAACCTTCATGCTCAAGGTGCAGCAGGCAGAGCAGGGCTACAATGCCGCCTATGCGGACTATTTGCCACAGATCGACCTTTCAGCAACCTTTGCACCCACACAAACCTTCGCACTGCCGGTGAACGGACAGTTCCACACGGTTGATGAAGATACCTGGAATGCGGGTGTAACACTCCATCAGAAGGTCTGGGATTTTCAGAAAACCACCTCTTTGATAGAGGCATCGAAGATCGATGAGGATATTGCGAAACTCTCCCTTGGTGAAGTCAAAGCGCTGCTTGCCTACAAGGTAAAGACCCTCTATGAGCTGCTTGTGGTACAGAAAGAGGCGGTCACTGCCAGAGAGAAAGACCTCGAGACCAAACGGGCACTCTACCGGCAGGCACAGGGACTGGTGAAACAGGGGCTGAAGACCCATGCGGATGCAAGCCGTTTTCTTGCCTCTGTCTACGCTGCCGAAGATGCGCTGGCAAGTGCGAAAGCGGCATATGACAAAGCACGGGTATC
>JALUXB010000047.1 GCA_027019175.1 Sulfurovum sp.
AGCCAGAATACACCGCTCTACCGCTACCTTGGCGGTGCCGAAGCGCGCAGACTGCCCGTTCCCTGCATGAACATCCTCAACGGAGGAGAACATGCCGACAACAGCGTGGACTTTCAGGAATTCATGGCCGTGCCCCACGGTGCGCCGAGTTTCAGTGAAGGGCTGCGCTACGTTGCCGAAACTTTTCATACGCTAAAAGGACTTTTACACGATAGAGGGCTTGCCACTTCGGTAGGTGACGAGGGCGGTTTCGCCCCTAATCTCGGCAGCAATGAAGAGGCGATAGAACTCATTGTCGAAGCGATCGAAAAGAGCGGCTACAGACCGGGAGAAGACATTTCCATCGCCATCGACAGTGCCGCTACCTCATTTTCCACGGACAAAAAAGGGCACTACGACCTGAAGTGGTCGGGTGCAGGAAAAATGCTGAGCAGCGACCTCATCACGCTGGCAGAGGAGTGGGTAAAGAAGTATCCCATCATTCTCTGGGAAGACCCGCTGGCAGAAGAGGACTGGGAAGGATTTGCCCAGTTTACAAAAGCTCTGGGTGACAAGATAGAGGTGGTAGGCGACGATATCTTCGTCACCAACACCAAATTCATCTCACGTGGTATTGCGGAGCATACCGCCAACGCCTCTTTGATCAAACTAAACCAGATCGGTACGGTTACCGAAACGGTCGAAGCGGTCAGGCTCTGTCTGGAAAACGGATGGCGGGCGTTCCTCTCGCACCGCTCCGGTGAAACGGCAGACACCTTCCTTGCCGACTTTGCAGTTGCCATGCAGAGCGGACACCTTAAAAGCGGCTCGGCATCACGCAGTGAACGCCTTGCCAAGTACAACCGCATTATAGAAATTGAACATGCTCTGGGTGACGATGCCCAATACTACTGGAAATAATAAAAGGAGAATATCATGAAAAAACGTGTAGCAATCAACGGACTGGGACGCATAGGGAACCAGGTACTCAGACACTATATCCACTCCCTGCCAAAAAACTGTGAAATTGTCGCAGCCAATACATCGAGCGTGGAAGATGCCTCTTACCTGCTAAAGTACGACTCTGTTCACGGACGGGCAGACTTTGACATCAGCACGGAAGAAAACAAGCTCATCATTGACGGGCATGAAATCGCCATTGTCAGCAGCCACAATCCGCTGGAACTGCCGTGGAAAGAGATGAATATCGATATTGTCCTGGAGTGTACGGGGCACTTTACCGAAGGCTCGCTTGCCGCGCAGCACATAGAGGCGGGGGCGAAAAAGGTCATTATCTCCGCACCCGGAAAGAATGTGGACAAGACCATTGTATTGGGTGTGAACCAGAACGAGTACGACCCTGCCGCACATCATGTGCTCTCCAACGCGTCGTGTACGACAAACTCACTTGCCCCGGCAATGAAAGTGCTTGAAGAGAACTTCGGTGTAGAAAATGCGATGATCACCACCACACACGCCTACACCTCCAGCCAGACAACGGTGGACAAGCGTGCCAAAAAACGCAGACGCGGCCGTGCGGCGGCGGTGAATATCATCCCTACAACGACCGGTGCGGCTATTGCCACAACAGAGGTCATCCCCGCACTTCAGGGCAAAATGGAAGCGATGGCACTGCGTGTGCCTGTACCGGACGGTGCCATTACAGAGATTGTTGCATTACTGAACAAGCCTGTCACTGCCGAGACAGTCAATGCTGCGTTTAAAGCAGCATCAGAAGGTGAACTCAAAGGTATTCTGGAATTCAACACAGATGAGATTGTCTCTTCGGACATTCTCGGCAACCGCCACTCAAGCATTATTGACAGCCTCTCTACCGCTGTAGTGGGTGAGCGTATGGTCAAGGTGTTGGCGTGGTACGACAACGAGTACGGCTACTCTCAAAGACTGCTGGAACTGGCAGACTTTGTTGCCTCCAAAATGAACGCGTAAGGAGGGGAATAATGCAACTTTATGTACCCGCAGACGTACCTGCTGAAAAGGAAAAATCGTTTATAGAGAATTTTGAAAAGACCACCGGAGGCAGCGGACGGCTGATGCTCTTTGCAGGTGACCAGAAAGTAGAACATCTCAACAACGACTTTTACGGCGAGGGGATTCCCCTTGAGGACAATGATCCTGAACACCTCTTTAAAATCGCTTCACAGGCTGACATCGGCGTCTTTGCCACACAGTTCGGGCTCATTACCCGCTACGGACGTGATTACCCGAACATTCCCTACCTTGTGAAACTCAATGCCAAAACCAATCTCATCCCCTACAGTGCCAAAGACCCGTATTCACAGCAGTGGCTGGATGTTGAAGATGTGGTACGTTTCCAGAAAAGCAGCGGACTGGATATTCGCGGGGTTGGCTACACGCTTTACCTCGGCAGCGAACACGAACATGCCATGCTGCGTGAAGCAGCACGCATCGTCCATGAAGCACATCTGAACGGCTGGATTGCAGTGTTGTGGATATACCCCAAAGGCAACTTCGTTAAAGACCAGCACGACAGACACCTCATTGCCGGTGCAGGCGGTGTGGGTGTAGCACTCGGGGCAGACTTTGCCAAACTCAAAGTGCCTTACATTGACGGCAAACTTGACACGGACGGACTGGTGGAAGTGACCACTGCCGCAGGACGCACCGGTGTACTTTGTGAGGGTGGAGATAAAGTCGCGCCCGAAGCTTTCCTCATGGAACTCCATGAGCAGATCCACAAAGGAGGCAGCCGGGGTAACGGTACGGGACGCAACATTCACCAGCGTCCGCTCGATGAAGCCATCCGTATGGCAGATGCCATCTATGCGGTGACGGTCAAGAACGCTTCGGTAGAAGAAGCCCTGAAAATACTGGAAGGATAAACCATGGAAACATATGATCTTGTCGTGATTGGTGCCGGCCCGGGAGGCACCCCCGCAGCGATGGCGGCTGCACAGTTTGGCAAAAAAGTGCTGATTGTCGATAAACGTGATGCACCGGGCGGAGAGTGCCTTTTTGAAGGGTGTATCCCCTCAAAGGTACTGGAAAATGCCGCCAACCGCTTTGCTATGCTCAAAGAGATGAAAGCCTTTCATATCGATGTGGAGACCAAAGGACAGATTCACTGGGAAGCAGTGCTTGCGGACAAGACGCAAATTGTTAAACAGCGTTCCATTGGTGCGCTCAAACAGATGGAGCGTTTCCCCAATCTCCGGTTCAAACAGGGTACTGCCGCTTTTGTCGATGCCAATACCCTTGACGTTGACGGTGAAAAGGTATCGTTTGACTATGCCATTGTGGCAACGGGAGCTAATGCCTACCTGCCACCATTTGAAGGGGAAGGGGTTGCACACGCCTGGACCAATGCCGATGTTTTCAAGCACAGTGATCTGCCCGAAGAGATTACCTTTATCGGTGCGGGTGCCATCAGCTGTGAACTGGCACAGATGTTCAATAAGCTGGGAACGACCTGCCGTATGTTGGAACGTGGTGAACGCATTCTCAAGCATATTGACGAAGAGAGCGCCCTTGTTGTACAGCAGAAGATGATTGATGCGGGTATTGACATCCGTCTGAACGTCACCTTTGGAAGTATTGATGGCAAAGAGGGAGACTTTACCGTCAACTACAGCCAAAACGGAGAAAGCAAGAGCCTAAACACACCCCACCTGCTTATTGCCACAGGGCGTGCTGCCAATGTGGAGGGCATAGGGCTTGAGAATGCCGGTGTCACTTTTGACAGACACGGCATCAAAGTAGATGAAACGCTGCAGACCACTCAGCCAAATATCTATGCCGTGGGCGACTGTACCGTAGGGCCGAAGTTCGCACACTGGGCGACCTATCAGGCGGGTATTGCCATCCACAACATATTTGCCCCCATGAAACACAAAAGCGACATGGGCAAACTCAGCTGGGTGCTCTTTTCCGACCCGCAGATAGCTTCTGTGGGGTTGAGTGAAGCCGATGCGGCAAAAGCAGGCATGGAGGTAGAGACAGCACATTACGACTTCACCACCGATGCCAGAGCACAGATCGACAAGGCAGCCGAAGGCTTTTTGAAATACGTCATTGAAAAAAAGAGCGGTATTATCCGCGGTATCCAGATTGTCAGTGAAGATGCCTCTTCACTGAGCGGGGAAGCATCACTTATTGTTGCCAATGAAATGACAGTGATGGATGTGATGAAAACGATCCACCCACACCCGACATTGACGGAAAGTTTCGGTAAACTGGCGCAGCAGGTCTTCTTCAAAAGCATGATGCAACGAAGATAAATATTTATAAATATTAAAGGATAAATCATGGCAACAGTCATCTCATACGGTGCTGCCGAAGTCGTTACCGGTTCGTGTCACCTGATGGAACTGGACAACGGAAAGAGAATTATGGTCGACTGCGGGATGTTTCAGGGCAGAGAGGAGCACCGTAACTACGGCCCTTTCGACTTTGATGCCACGGAAGTCGACTATCTGCTCGTTACCCACGCACACCTGGATCACGTAGGGCGCATTCCAAAACTGGTCAAAGAGGGTTTTGACGGTACCCTTGTGGCTACCGAAGCGACACTGGCGCTGGCAGAAGTGGTACTGCTTGACAGTGCAAAGATCATGAAAGAGGACTATCTGACCCGTTATAAGAAAGCGCAGAGGCGCGGTACGGAGCATACCGTCCAGGCACCGCTCTATGAAACCAAAGATGTAGAGACGGCACTGGCACTGCCAAAGATCATTCCCGAATATGACAAACCTTTTGAACTTTGTGAAGGCGTGACCGTCACGTACAGAAATGCGGGGCATATTCTCGGTTCAGCCTACATTGAAATTGACTACGAAGAGAACGGTCAGAAACGGAAGATCGTATTCTCAGGGGATATTGGAAATGACAATGACATGGTCATCCCCAATCTCGTTTCGTGTAAAAATGCGGACTATCTCTATGTAGAGTCAACCTACGGCGATCGTAACCACAAAGGCGCACTGGAAAGTGAAAAAGAGTTCAGAGGTGTTATTACCAAAACGCTTGAGAACTGGGGAAATGTCATCATCCCTTCCTTTGCCATAGAGCGGACACAGGAGATTCTCTGCATTCTTAAGGAGATGCATGACAACGGTACACTGCCTGAGTGTAAAGTATTCCTTGATTCTCCCATGGCTACACGGGCGACCGCTGTCTATAAAGAGTATGCTGAAAAGCTTCTGAGCAAGGAGTGTCAGGACATGAAGCAGCGTGACGGCACGGTGTTTGACTTTGACGGGCTGGAGTATACATTGAGTGTGGATGACTCCAAAGCTATCAACGAAGTCGACTCGCGTGCCATCATCATTGCCGGAAGCGGCATGTGTACGGGAGGGCGAATTTTGCACCACTTCAAAAACCGTCTGTGGAACCGTAAAAATGCAGTACTATTTGTCGGATACCAGGCCGTAGGTACACTGGGACGCCGGATTGTCGACGGTGCGAAGTGGGTTAAGATTTACCATGAAGACATACGTATCAAAGCGAGCGTCTACACCATCAACGGCTTCTCTGCCCATGCTGATCAGAACGGCATTATCAAATGGGTGGGCGATATAGACGACCTTAAACGTATTTTCCTCATTCACGGTGAAGAGGAGAAGCAGGAGGTACTCAGAGAAGTCATGGGTGAAAAGCTGCATGAAAAAGCCCATATTGTCAAGCCCGAAGAGGTGATCTACCTGACATAGCGTCCAAGGGTAGAGAGGAGAGGAGGAGTAGATCATGCAGATGAACCTGAAAGAGAAAATACGCTTTGACGTTGCCAAAAACAGAGAGCGTATTAAACAGCTGGGTCCCGGGCTTATTACCGGAGGTGCAGGGGATGACCCCGCAGGGATCGTCACCTATACCATTGTCGGTGCGACAAGCGGCTTTTCCCAGTTGTGGCTGCTGCTTCTCTCTACTCCGATGATGATTGCCATTCAGAATATCGTAGCGCGTATCGCGATAGTAACCGGAAAAAGTCTGCCGGAAATTACGACTGCTTTTTATTCCAAAAAACTGACCGTACTGATGATTATGATTCTGGCTATTGCCAATATTCTGACCATCGGTGCGGATCTCAACGCCATCGCAGCTATTTTTCATATGATCAGCGGTTATCCTACTGTCCATTTTCTGATTCCTATCACAGCACTTATCGCTTACCTGATCACATTTGGAAAATACAAAAAGGTCAAACAGATTTTTATCGGACTGACCGTATTGATGGTAGTCTATATCGCGGCTGCAATTTTGGCAAAACCGCCTCTGTTGACATTAATTGAGAATACCTTTATCCCCCATATTCATATGGAAAGCAGCTGGATCATCGCCGCGCTTGGGATGTTGGGTACGACCATCTCTCCCTATTTGATGTTTTGGCAGGCAGCAGAAGAGAAAGAGGAAAAAAAGAGTATCGTGCAGGCTGATGAAGTAGGGTTCGATACTATTACCGGAATGGTCTACTCCAACCTCCTTGCGTATGCCATGATCGTTACCGGCGCAGTGATGCTCTATGGTACCCACAGCAATATTCAGGAGATGTCGACTCTGGCTGCGGCACTGCGTCCGGTAGCCGGCAGCGATGCCTTTGCCCTTTTTGCCATTGGTGTAGTGGTAGCAGGATTTCTTGCCATTCCGGTACTTGCCGGTTCGACTGCCTATGCTGTGGCAGATACTTTTGGCTGGCGGGAAGGAATGGACTACAAAGTCAGTGATGCAAAGGGGTTTTACATCGTTTTTATCGGGGCACTGGTAACGGGAGACCTGATCGATATCTTTCCCCGTATTACCGTGGTAGATGCCCTTTACTATTCACAGGTACTCAATGGCATCCTCATTCCTGTCCTTATCGGGATTGCGCTGCTGATCGCAAACAACAGCAAGATTATGGGAACATATGTTGCTACGCGATTTCAGAACATTTTTTCTGCCTTTGCCATGGTCGTGACACTGGCACTGACGTTTGTCATGATATGGCAATGGATAGGGTAGGAGTGCACAATGTCGTATGAATCGGTCATTCTCATTCTCTTTGTCATCGCTTCTGCGGTTGCGGTTATTGCAAAAAAAGTCAACCTTCCCTATACCATTGCTCTTGTGGCGGTAGGACTGGGACTGGGCGGCCTGCACCTGCTCCATCCGCCTTCGCTGACACAGGAACTGCTCTACACCATCTTCTTACCTCCTCTCATTTTCGAAGCGGCCATTCATCTGCGTGCCTCCGAACTTTGGCGGGACGGCTGGCCCATTGCAACACTGGTGATCCCCGGTGTGATTGCCTCTACCCTCCTTACCGCCGGTGTATTGGTACCGGTAAGTACCCATTTTGTAGAACTCAATGCCATTACCTGGCCGGTAGCCATACTCTTTGGTGCAGCTGTGGCGGCGACAGATCCTGTGGCGGTCGTTTCTCTTTTCAACAGACTTGGGGCTCCGCGGCGACTGAGACTGCTGATAGAGAGTGAGAGCCTGCTCAATGACGGTACGTCTATTGTGGTTTTTATTTTGGCATTGCAGTATGTAACGGGACATCACGACACCATTCAGGGGACAACTGTAGAGTTTTTCCGTGTGGTGGGCTTTGGACTCCTTGCAGGTAGCATTGTGGGGCTCATTACTGCTGCGGTCATGCGCCATATCGATGATGCGATGATCACTATCACACTGACGACCATTGCAGCTTACGGATCATTTCTGATTGCAGACAGACTGGGAGTTTCGGGGGTCATGAGTACCGTTGCTGCAGGACTCGTTACCGGAGGGCGAGGACTCTCACAAATTCTGTTCCCCTCCATCCGCCTGGCAACCGAAACCTTTTGGGAATATATTGCCTTTGCCATGAACTCACTGATTTTCCTGCTGATGGGCTTTGCGGTCAACCTGACACTGCTCTGGGAGCTTTTCCCCATTGTCATCCTTGCCTACCTCTCCGTACTTGCCGCCCGTTTTTTCGTTGTCTCTGGCACCTGGTCTATTTTTTATCCGACCAAGTACAAATTCCCCTACAGCTGGGCAGTTGTGATGAGTTGGGGAGGGCTTCGAGGGGCGCTCTCTATGGTACTGGCACTGAGTATTCCCGACAGCTTCGCACTCAAAGAGCTCATCGTTACACTGGTATTTGGGGTGGTACTTCTGTCTATTTTTATACAGGGGCTCACCATGGCACCGCTGCTTCGTCTGCTCGGGATTCTCTCACCAGTCTCCCGGCTGAAGCAGTATGAACAGCTCAAAACGGAGATCACACTCTATCATGAACTGATAGACCGTCTTGACAAACTGCATAAACGCCGTTTCCTCAGTCAGCAGAGCCTTGAATCTCTCAAAGATGAGTATCAAAAAAAGATCGATGCACTCAGCAGCGCGCTCGATGAGATAGAGGTTGACAAAGAGGCACTGGTGAAAGAGGAGGTGCTTAAAACCAAGCGGCGTATGCTGATGGAGGAGAGCCGGGCACTGCTGGAGATGTACCAAAGCGGTACCATCAGTTTAGAGGTTTACAAGGCGGTCAAGCACGAATTTGACAGTCAGCTTTTTGAGCTTGAGAATCTGGGGGCATAAGTGTATGCAAACAGCAGTTAAACAAAAAGAGGAGTATACTTTGAAAAGAACATCCCATATGAAAGGAGTTAATCATGGATAAGCTTTTGGCAGAAACCCTTTACTATGAAATGGTACGGGGCAGGGCATTTGAGTATGCCGCAAAAGAACACTATATGCAGGGTAACATTTCAGGGTTCCTGCACCTTGACATCGGACAGGAGGCCCTGAGTGTCGGCGCGATGAAAGCCTTTGCAAAAGGGGATGTCTTCTCCACCTACAGAGAGCACATCATGGCGCTTGCACGCGGCATCTCTCCAAAGGCGGTCATGGCCGAGCTCTTCGGAAAGGAGGCCGGAGTGAGCGAAGGAAAGGGCGGGTCGATGCACCTCTTTGACCCTTCACACTTCTTCTACGGCGGCGATGCGATTGTCGGCGGTCATCTGCCCAATGCGGTAGGATGTGCCTATGCCCGCAAATTCCAGGGAGAGGAGCATGGTGTCATGGCCGTTTTTGGAGACGGTGCCACCAACGGCGGCGCCTTTTTCGAGTCGCTCAACATTGCGGCTGCCCAAAAACTGCCGTTGCTTTTTTTGTGTGAAAACAACGAATATGCCATCGGTACGAAGATCACCCGTGTAGCCCCCTTTGAAAAACAGGCAAAGAAAGCTGAGCCTTACATGCCCACCATCGAGGTAGACGGTATGGATGTGGTTGCCGTGTATGAAGCGGTCAGTGAAGCGCAGCACTATCTTGAAAAGGGGCACGGCCCCATTTTTGTGGAGGCGATGACCTGCCGCTATGAAGGACACTCCATGAGCGATGCCAACAGTTACCGAAGCACACAGGAGATGGCGCTGTGCAAGGCGCGTGACCCGATTGAACGGATGAAAAAGGTGCTGCAGGAGCAGTATGGTATGGATGATAATGCCATTGAATCATTGGAAACAAAAGCACAAAACGAGATTGATGAAGCTGTCAGGTTTGCAGCAGAAGCGGCAGAACCTGCCCCTGAAGCGCTTACGGTACACGTGTTTACAGAAGGAGGATCCCATGCTCTATCGTGAAGCATTGAACAAAGCCCTGGATGAAACCATGGCAGTAGATGATACCATTGTTGTGCTCGGAGAAGATGTCGGACGCTACGGCGGCAGTTACCGTGTGACCGAAGGACTTTATGCCAAATATGGTGAAAAACGCCTCATCGATACGCCTATTGCCGAACTCTCTATTGTCGGTAACGCTGTAGGTATGGCCATCGGCGGTCTGCGTCCGGTAGCGGAAATCATGACAGCCAATTTTGCACTGCTGGCGTTTGACCAGATCATCAACCATATGTCCAAGTACCACTACATGAGTGCAGGCAAGATCACCTTGCCGATGGTTGTGCGCTTTCCGCAGGGTGTCAGCAAACAGCTTGCTGCCCAGCACAGTGAAAGCTACGAGCAGATGCTCTCTGCCGTACCGGGATTGAAAGTACTGGCAGCAAATGATGTTAACTATGCCTACCATGCGCTCAAACATGCCGTGATGAGTGACGATCCTTTTGTCTTCATAGAACATGAACTGCTCTACAACAAAAAGGGCGAAGTCGATCTTAAAACCCCTGTCGATCCGTTCAAAGCCCGTATCGTCAAAGAAGGCAGTGATGTGACCATTGTCAGCTATCTGAAGATGGTTGACGATGTTATGGCTGCCGTACCGAAGATTGAAGCAGCACTGGGCTGCAGCTGTGAAGTGATCGACCTTTGTTCACTCAACCCTGTCGATTATGACACGCTTAAAGCAAGCATTGAAAAGACATCCCGTATTGTGATGGTCGAAGAAGATCATAAAACAGGTGGCTACGGTGCGCAGATTGTCAGTTGGGCAGCAGAAGAGATGTTTTACACACTCGATGCCGCACCGCTGCGTATTGCCGGAGCCGATGTGCCTATCCCTTACAACCGGTCACTTGAGCTTCGGAGCATTCCTACGCCAGATTCCATTGCCGAACAGATAATTGAATGGGGGAGAAAAAACGATGTATGAGATCGTCATGCCCCAACTCTCCGATTCCATGGAGGAGGGTAAACTTGTCAGCTGGAAAGTCAAACCCGGGGACAGTGTCAAAACCGGTGATGTCATTGCAGAAGTGGAGAGCGACAAAGCCATTATGGAGGTGCAGACCTTCAAAAAGGGTACCGTCAAAGAGCTGCTTGTCAAAGAGGGGGACGAAGCACCGGTTGGAACGGTGATTGCGAGAATAGACGTTGGTAGTGAGCAGGTAGCAACGAGCAGTGAGAAACCGAAAGAGAATGAGGAACGGAGTAAGGAGCAACGAGTAGTTAGCAGTGAGCAACCGAAAGAGAACGAGCAACGAGTAGTTAGTAATGAGCAACCGAATGGGGAGTCCTCTTCGTCATCCTCCGGCTTGACCGGAGTATCTTCGCATGAATCAGAGAAAAATATCAAGACCCCTAATCAGGTCAAGAGTGACAACAAGCCCCATCCTCAATCATCCATCCTCAATTATCCATCCGCCAAAGGCGCAGCCGTTTCCCCCAAAGCACGTGCCAAAGCAGCGGCGTACGGCATAGATATTGATACACTGATGGAGCATCGACCGCAACAGACACTGCATGCGGAAGATATCGATGCCTACCTGAATGAGCATTACTTTACACCAAAAGCGTTGAAGCTGATGAAAATGTATCACATCGATCCTTCGGCATTTACATTGGATCATAAAATCGATGCAGAAGAGGTACGTACTTACATTAATACCAATAAAATTCCGCTTCCAAAACCGCTGACACCAATGCAAAAAGCGGTTATTGCCACTGTTACCGCTTCCGCAGGCAAGCCTGTGTACCGTGTCTATGAGCATTTGGATGCTACAGAGCTTCTCAAACATGAAGCAAAATACAGTATGACAGTACTGTTGGTAAAGCTCTTTGCACAAACGATGATGCAGTTTGACCATTTCCGTGCACAGTTGCATGAAGATGCAATGCAGATATTCCCCAATGCTTCCATTGCCGTTGCGGTGGCGGATGAGGAAAACCTCTATATGCCTGTGATCAAGGATGCCAACCAACTTGGTCTTGCCGAAATTGCCCGGCAACTACATGTATTCAAAGAGAAACTCAAGAACAAAGGTTTCACGTCAGAAGATTTTGTAGGCTCGACCTTCGGTATTTCCAATCTGGGGATGTTCGGTATCGAGCGTTTTGATGCGATGATCAACAAAAATGATGCGGCAATTGTTGCTATCGGTGCAATGGTGGACAACCTCCTCTCTGTCACCTTTACGGTAGACCACAGACTTATCAACGGTTATGAGGCAGCAGAGTTTGTGCAGGCGCTTAAAGCAGCAGCAAAAGATCCGAAAAACTTTAAGGAGTAAGGAATGTATGACATTATCTATATCGGCGGCGGACTCAACTATGCCGGTGCCGTTGTTGCGGCAAAGAACGGCAAAAAAGTAGCGCTCATCGAGAATGATCTCAATCAGCTTGGCGGTGTTTGTCTCCATAAAGGATGTATTCCTTCCAAAATGTTCCTTCACCATGCCAATACCGTATTTGAAAGCCGAAATGATGTTTTTGACTCACCGTTAAAGCTCAATATGCAGACACTTTTTGACAAGAAAGACAAACTGCTCAAAAATGTTACAAAAGTAGTGCAAAAGCAGTGTGAAGGGATCGACCTTATTGAAGGCAAAGGTGTGGTTGTTGCACCAAATACGGTAAAAGTGGGTGAAGAGAGCTATGAAGCGGAGTACATCGTCATGGGTACAGGCTCTTCACCATTTATACCTGAAGGCATTGCCTATGACGGGAAAACGGTCATTACCAGCAATGATGTGCTCAACCTTACAAAATTACCCGAAAAGATAGCCGTCTACGGTACCGGTGCCATTGGGCTTGAAATGGCAAGTTTCTTTGCCGCTGCAGGCAGTGAAGTCACCCTGATCGGACGGCATGATGTGCTGCTTAAAGGGGCATACCCGGAGATGGACAATGCCCTTAAAGGCGCATTGGGTAAACTGGGCGTAACCCTGATGATGCCCCATAGCATCAAAAGTGCCAAACCGACCAAACGCGGGGTACATACCCTCTTTGAGGACGGCAGTGAGAAATACTTTGAAATGCTGCTGGCAGCGACCGGACGCAGACCCAACACCGATGTCGTGGCCTGTGATGAGATTGCCGTAGGCAAGGGAATAGAGACAGATATCTGGTTTGAAACGACACTGCCTAAGCATTACGCTGTGGGTGACTGTAACGGCAAACTGCAGCTTGCACACGCAGCACGTGCCGAAGCGCTCAACGTTACCGAACAGATTCTCGGACAGAGCCCGCGTGCACTCAACCTTGACCATGTGGTAAAGTTCATCCATACACTGCCCATGAGCTACGCTTACGTCGGCAAACGCAAAAGTGACCTGGAAAAAGCGGGCATTGCCTACCGCGAAAAGCGTGTACCGCTCAACCAGTTCACCTACTCGGTCTATAACCATGCATCCAAAGGGATGATGGTCAGTTATGTGGATAGCGAAGGATTCATTCTCGGCGGTGAGATTCTTGCCCCCAATGCCGAAGAACTCATTGCCGCTGTGGGGATGGCACTGGCGGGAGAGATGGATGCTGCACAGGCAAAACGGGTCATCTTCGCCCATCCGACCTTCAGCGAAGCACTGGAGCGTACGTTCTATCGGCTATGATCGTACATGAGTGGGGAGAGGTGCCGTATGGCGAAGCAATGGCACAGATGCGACGGGTACACCGGCAGGCTGTAGAGGATGGGAAGAACCATCTTATCTTCTGTTCCCACCCGGAACTCTTTACCGTCGGTGCCGATGACGAGAGCAAATGGGATGTACCCACTGTACGAAGTGACCGCGGCGGTGCCATTACCTGCCACTCTCCCGGTCAGCTGGTTACGTACTTTTGTTTTCAGGCAGCACAGCCCGCACGCTTCTACCGCAATGTCTGTGAGGCGTACAGCCTCTTTTTCAAAAGCACGCTTCCCGAGGTTGCTTACGAGAGGAAGCAACCGGGATTTTACATCGCAAACCGCAAGATCGCCTCTTTGGGCTTTAGGTATGCCAACGGGGTTTCCATGCATGGGGTATCACTCAATGTGGATGTCGACCTGACACTGCACAACCGTGTCAACCCCTGCGGTCTGGAAGGCATTTATGCCACATCTTTGGCAGCAGAGGGTGTTGTGCTCCCTATGGCAAACGTTAAAAGTACGTTACAAACGCAGATTTCGGAGGTATTCGGTGATCCCGTACAAGCCTAAGGTCAAAGCACCCGACCTCGAACTCATTTCACATACGGCACAGATACTGCGAAACAATGCCATTACAACAGTTTGTGAAGAGAGTGCCTGCCCCAACCGTACCGAATGCTATGCTGCCCGGACAGCAACGTTTATGATTTTGGGCGACACCTGTACCCGCGCCTGCCGGTTTTGCAATGTCAAAACGGGAAGAGGGGTACCGCCCGACCCCGAAGAGCCGCAGCGCATTGTCAATGCTGTCAGGGAACTGGGGCTGTCGTATGTGGTCATTACATCTGTAGACAGAGATGATCTGGATGATCTTGGAGCAGGGCAGTTTGTTGCCGTCACCCAGGCACTCAAAGCGGCTTTGCCGAATGTGAAGGTAGAACTTCTTACCCCAGATTTCAAAGGCAAAGAGAGGCTTCTTGAGCGCATTGTAGCGTGTGGAGCAGACAAGCTGGCACACAATGAAGAGACGGTACGCAGACTCTCACCCAAAATCCGTCCGCAAAGTGATTACGACCGTTCTCTTGATGTACTGCGTTACTATGCAGCACACTTTCGTCACGGTAAAGTGAAGTCCTCCCTGATGGTAGGATTGGGAGAGCAGGAAGCAGAGCTTGAAGCAACACTGCTTGACCTTTTCAATGCAGGCGTACGGGAGCTTACAGTCGGGCAATATCTGCAGCCGACTGCGAACCATGCGCCCGTTGTAACATATTTTAGACCGGATTTTTTTGATACAATAGCACAAAAGGCGCATACTATAGGCTTTGAAGCAGTTGCTTCCGGCCCGCTGGTACGCAGTTCGTACCATGCGGAGCAGTTAGGAAAACAATGATGCATAAGTCAAGTGTGTCATCATGTAAAACAACATAGAAAAGGTATCCAATGAAAAAAATGGCCATTGTCTGCTCCGGCGGAGATTCTTCTGGAATGAACGCGGCACTCAAACGTTTCGTAGAGTACTGCATACGCAAAGAGATAGAGCCATGGTTTGTCCATGACGGCTATGAAGGGCTTATTGATGACCGGATTGAAAAAGCCGATTATGCTTCGGTGGCAGGGATTATCACCCGCGGCGGTACAAAAATCGGCTCTGCACGATCGAAACGTTTTATGGAGGAGCATTACCGGAAGCAGGCCATTGCCAATCTGCATGCGCGGGGTATCGGTTCACTGGTGGTACTTGGCGGTGACGGCTCTTTTCGGGGTATGCACAAACTGACACAGGAGAGTGACCTTGCCTTTTGCGGTATCCCTGCAACCATCGACAATGATATTGCCGGCACGGAATACTGCCTTGGTGTCGATACGGCGCTTAATGTCATTAAAGATGCGGTCGATGCCATCCGTGATACCGCATCATCCTTCGGGCGTGCATTTGTCATTGAAACCATGGGACGCGAATGCGGTTACCTTGCACTTGTATCGGCACTTACCGGGGGAGCGGAAATGTGCCTGATACCTGAGATACCCTATGATCTGAATGCCTACAAGCGTGATTTTCTTCGGGAAAAAGCACAGGGCAGACGCTACTTCATTGCCATTGTTTCCGAAGCACTGAAAAAGAGTGATGAAATTGCCAAATGGTTTGAAGAAGAAGTCGGTATTGAATCACGTGTGACAGTTTTGGGACACATTCAGCGTGGCGGTGTCACCAGTGTACATGACCGTCTTATGGCGTACCGTTTTGTCACCCATGCTGTCGATGCACTGCTTGAGGGCAAAAAAAGCAGTGTCATCTGTTACAACGATGGCGGATTTGAAGCAAAGCATATCAATGACGTTGCTTCAAAACAATACAGTATACCCGAAGAGCTGCTCAGTCTGGCCAGGGAATACGGTTCACAGTAGGAATGTAACTGTTTACTGGCAGATCGCCTGTTTGGTTTTTTCCTGGTTGAGCTTTTTGACAAGTTTGTCAGTGAGTGCTTTGTAGCGCTCTTCATCGAGCTTCAGCTTTGTTTTAAGGGCATCGAGGTCGGCATTGTCTGCCCAGGCTTCAAGCAGTTTGAGCTCTTTTTTTGTCAGCTTTGCTTTGAGTGCCATTTTCAGTTCCTGCTCTTCTTTCAGCGGGTGTACCAGTTTTTTGATGTGTTGTTTCAGTGTCTCTTCGAGGTTTGTCATAATATATTCTCTCTTTAAATAGTGTAATGTTAATCAGCGTTCGCGTCCATATTTCTCATACGCTTCGTCAATTTCATGCTGCATTTGTTTTTGCAGTGTTTCATACCAGTCCTTGGGTGCCTGAGAGACATCGATAGTCGATAAAAACTTGTAGTGTACTTCGCCGCTGTGTCCGGTACGGTCGTGTTCGTTAAGTACCCACTTGCTGCCGGTGATCACTACCGGCTGTACTTTGAGCCCGAGCTTGTTGGCGATCATATTTGCTCCCTGCTTGAAAGGCAGCAGTTTCTGGCCTTTGGCACGGGTTCCCTCCGGAAATATCGCCACCGCTCTGTGTTTGACTTCAAGTGATTCCTTGACATCTTTCATCAGCTTCACAAGCCCCGCACGTGAGCTTCGATCAAGCGAGATCATATCGCCGCCGCGCAGCAGGTTCCCAAACCATACAGCATCGAAAAGCTCTTTTTTGGCCACCCATCGCAGGTGATTGGTCTGTAACGCTTCCATACCGATAATGTCAACGATGCCCTGATGGTTCATCAAAAACATATCGGCTTCAGGATCCATTTCGCCTTCCTGAACAGCTTTGCTTCCCATCAGAAAAAGATTGAGCCGGTTAAGCGTATGCATGATCTTTCCTTTTTTCTTGGGAAAGAGAAAAATAGCAGGGATCATGATGCCGCCTACTACAAAGGAGATGACTGCTGCGCCCCAGTAAAATCTAATTTTTGCAAAGGTCTTCATCTTTTACCCATCCTATCAATCCGTTTTTGTACTCGACTTTATTGTAGTCAAGACGTTTGGCCAGCAGCGGAGACTCGAACTGCTTGAGCGCTTTGGTACTGATGCCGCTGGTCTCCGTGGGCAAAATATACAGCGGGGCTCCCTGTTTGATGCAGATACGCTCTTTTGGCGTGTAAAAGGACAACAGCGTAATGAGGGAAACAGTGCCCAGTACGAGATAGAAAAAATCTCTGTAGATGATGAACATCAGAAAAAAGAAACCGACCAGTGCCATGAAACCATATTTCTTAAATTTCTCGAAACTGTCCTCTTTGGGGTTCAGGTCGGTTTGTGTTACAACACTGGTATCAAGCAGTTCTACAGGTACACTCAGGGTAACATACTGCTGCTTTATGGTATTGAAATAGGAAAAAGAGAGCTTTTTTTGGCTGTCAGGTACTACCGCATAGAACTCTGCGGTGGCTTTGGCACCATGACGCCGTACCGACTCTACACCCGACTCAAGCACGTTTGAAAGGTGCATATTTTCCAAATTGGCTTCAAACGCTTCAATATTGAGGCTGACGAGATAGTTTTTCTCGTCATAATGGGAAACCTGGGAGCCGCGTATTTTCATATCGGCGGCAAGCACACCGCAAAAATCGGGTCTGACTTCAAGTTTTTCCACAGGAATGGTGTACTGGTCAAGAATCGTAATCTGCCCGCCGTCATTGATGTAGATACGCGGAATCGTAATCTGCCCTGCGTGAGTTGCCTTGTAGTAAAAGGTGTAAAAGTTGTCATTGCCGTTGCGGATGACCAGAGGTTTTTCCGACAGGGGATGGATATCGTTGCTAATATCGAAGCGATATTGGGGAGCTTTCTTAACCTCCCGTGTGTCGATGATTGTTACAGGGAATATCTGGTTTTCGTATACTTTTTTGGGAATGTAGCTGTATTTGAATCCGCCTTCGGCATGAAGCAGGGAGCTTGCCGCCAGCAGCAGGCTCCAAAAAAGCACAAAGGCGCGCAGTGAAGACATCAGGCGCCGAACCCTTTGAGCATTTTCATGCCGTCTTCACTGCCAAGAATAGACTCAAGCGCACGTTCAGGGTGCGGCATCAGTCCAAAGACATTCTTCTTTTCATTACAGACACCTGCAATAGACGTCACTGAACCGTTGACAACGACACGGTTGCCATCTTCGTCACAGTAGCGCACCAATATCTGTCCATTTGCTTCGAGGTTTTCAAGCCCTTCGTCATCGATATAGTAGTTACCGTCAGCATGGGCAATAGGGATATTGAGCACTTCCCCTCTTTCGCACTGGTTCAAAAAGGCATTGTCTGTGTTCTCTACACGCAGTGTCTGATGTTTTGAGATGAAGTGCAGGTTGTTATTGCGCTTGAGAGCCCCCGGAAGCAGTCCAGCTTCCGTAAGGATCTGGAATCCGTTACAGATACCCAGTACCTTTCCGCCCTCGTTGGCATATTTTGTAACCGCTTTCATGACAGGGGAGAAACGTGCAATGGCACCTGAACGCAGATAGTCGCCATATGAGAAACCGCCGGGTACGACAACCATATCGATGTCGGATGGCAGGGTATCACTCTCATGCCAAACCAGCTCGGTTTCATGTCCAAGCTTTTCGAACGCATACTGTGTATCGAATTCACAGTTGGTTCCCGGAAATCGTAATACTGCTACTTTCATCTTACTTGATCTCTATGTTGTAATCTTCAATAACCGTGTTGGCAAGAAGTGTTTCACACATCTCTTTGACTTCCGCTTCGGCTTTGGCTTTGTCATCCGTATCGAGCTGCAGCACGATCTGCTTCCCTATACGTACATCGTTCACGCCTTCGAATCCGAGTGAATCGAGTGCATGGTGTGTTGCCTTTCCCTGTGGGTCAAGGACGCCTTCTTTTAAAAATACGTTTACGATCGCTGTCATGTCTTTCCCTTTTATTAGTTGTTTGTTCCAAGAATTCTGTTAAGTACCTCTTCGTACGCCACTTTCAGCCCGCCAAGTCCCTTTCTGAAACGGTCCTTGTCCATACTTTCACCGCTCTCGGAGTCCCAGAGTCTGAAGTTGTCCGGGCTCAGTTCGTCGATAAGGATGATGTTGCCGTCTACGTCACGTCCAAACTCCAGTTTGAAGTCTACCAGCGTCAATCCGCGCTCTGCGTAGAATGCTTTGAGCAGGTCGTTGATGCGTCTTGCCATATAGCGGATATACTCCAGTTCCGAAGTGTCTTTAACCAGTTCGAGGATGAGACAGTGCTGGTCATTGAGTTTCGGGTCGCCCAGCTCGTCGTTTTTGTAATCAAACTCTACCAGTGTGAACGGCAGTACTTTGCCGTCTTCGATACCGAGGTTTCGGCTGAGACTTCCTGTCGCAATGTTACGTACGATCACCTCTATGAGGATGACATCGGCTTTTTTGTGGAGCATGTGGTTGTCATCGAGCATCTTCACAAAATGGGTTGGGATACCTTTATTGTTCAGATACTTGAAGAGTTCTGTAGAGATCTTGTTATTGAGAGCCCCTTTACCCGCTTCACTCGATTTTTTCTCGCCGTTAAAAGCTGTCAGGTCGTCTTTGAATTCGGAAATGTAAAAACGCTCATCGTCCGTACTCCAGATCTTTTTTGCCTTGCCTTCATATACCAGTGACTTTTTTTCCATTAATGTTTCCCTTTCTCTGTGATGATAAGTGCTTTGAGAATATCGAGTCCGCTTTTAAGCTGTGCATCATTGTAGATCATCTTTTCAGTGATCACTTTGTTGTTGACGGTGCTGTTTTCATCTTCACTCTCAACTGTCGCATTTGCATCTTTGGCTTTTTGTTTTTTGGATGCAGTTTCAGCCGTATCATTCCCAATTTTTTTAAGTTCTGTTTCCAGATGTTTTTTCAAATCTTTCTCTTTAAGCAAAATAGGGTCTTCTTCATACTCTATTTTCCCAAGATGTACCGGAATGTCCGGTGTAACACCTTTGTTCTGGATGGTTCTGCCGCTTGGAAGATAATAGCGTGCCACTGTCAGCTTGACCGCTTCGTCTTTGCCTACAGGCAGGACGATCTGAACCGAACCTTTTCCGAAGGTTTTTTCGCCGACAATGACAGAACGGTTGAAGTCCTGAAGTGCACCCGAAACAATTTCACTGGCACTTGCCGAACCGCCGTTTACCAGTGTGACGATCGGTGTTTTCAGATCGGTTCCCTCTTTGTGTGCCCTGTATTCGACATTTTCAGATTTTACACGTCCTTTTTGGCTGACAATGACACCGTGGTCTACAAACATATCGACCAGACCTGTCGCCTGGTCGAGCAAACCGCCGGGATTGTTCCGCAGGTCGAGGAGGATTCCCTTGGTATTGTTGTGGTCAGCAAGGGCTTTCTTGACACTCTCAACGACTTTCTGGTCAAAAGAGGAGATGTGCAGATAGAGAATACCGTCTTCACCTTCTACCGTTTTTGGGTAAACCGAATCGATCTTGATGATATCGCGGGTAATTTTGATCTTGAGCGGTTTGGGCTCTTTTTTCCTAACTATAGTAAGCACAATATCGGTACCCGGTTTGCCGCGCATCAGTTTGACCGCTTCATCGATGCTCATTCCAATGGTTGCTTTGTCATCGATCTTGAGAATGATGTCTCCGGCTTTGACACCTGCTTTCATGGCCGGTGTACCGTCCAGCGGTGCAATGACAGTCAGTGCACCGTCCTTCATACCTACCGAGATACCCAGCCCGCCAAACTCGCCTTTGGTCTGTACGGTAAGGTCTTTATAGGATTTTTTGTCCATGTAGGCAGAGTGGGCATCGAGATTGCTCATTAGTCCCTTGAGCGCCTTGTTCACCAATGTCGTGGTGTTTGTCTCGTCGACATATTCCTGCTCGATCAGGTTGAGAATCTGTGTAAATTTGATATAGGCTTCAAGTTTCTGTTTGGCAGTATCTTCTTTGGGCTGTTCTTTTGCCTGTGCGAAAGAGCCGAAAAGATAGGCTGCTGTCAGGGTTGAAAGCAGACCTGCTGCGATCACTTTTTTGCTTTTTTGAATCATAGGGTAGGTACTCCGTTCATTAAGGTGATATTTTATAGAAATCTCACTAAGAGATTGCTGTTTGCGGATACTATATAGTGTAGAGGTAAATCACAGTTAAACAGTAGGCTTTCTATTCATATATTGTTATTCGATTTGCATTACAATAGTGTGCAGGAAGATTCATATCGCTTGTTTCAGCAAAAATTAAATTTTTTTTGTAAAGAAACTTGACAATAAGTGACTAAACTTGGTATAATACGTCCAAATTAAGAAAAGAAGGAAGCCAATATGAGTATCTTAGAAAAATTGACTAACCAAATGCAGGAAACGATTGAATCGGGAGTTTCACTCGCACTGCACAATAAAAATCAGGAAGTTGAGCCCATTCATCTGGTTTGGGCACTGCTGACAAACAGCAACTCCATCCTCAACCAGGCGCTCAATAAAATGGGTGCCGAAAAGGCAGCCATCGAGCTGGAAGCGAAAAGTGTCGCTTCCAAACTGCCGACAGTCTCTACCGTAACGAAAGAGACCATTAAGCTTGGACAGAACCTTGTACGTTCGCTCCAGAATGCCGAGGGGGTCATGGCGGCAAACGGTGACCAGTATCTTGCCGTAGATACATGGCTGATGGCAAACATTAATGAAAGCTATATCAAAGATGTTATCGGCAAATATGTTGACATTACCGAGTTCAAGAAAACACTCGAGTCTATCAGAGGTGGAAAGACCATCGATTCACAGACTGCCGATGAAACACTCGAAGCACTTGGACAGTACGGTATCGACCTGACACAAAAAGCGATTGACGGTGAACTCGACCCGGTCATCGGGCGTGATGAAGAGGTACAGCGTGTCATGCAGATCCTCATTCGTAAGACGAAGAACAACCCGATCCTTATCGGTGAGCCTGGAACCGGTAAAACAGCTATTGTCGAAGGGCTGGCACAGCGTATCGTTAACAAAGAGGTACCACTGAGCCTGCAGCATATGCGTGTTATTTCACTCGACATGAGCCGTCTGATCGCAGGTGCAAAGTACCGCGGAGAGTTCGAAGACAGACTCAAAGCGGTTGTCGATGAAGTCAAAGAAGCAGCCAACATCATCCTCTTCATTGATGAGATCCACACCATTGTCGGTGCGGGAGCGAGTGAGGGAAGCATGGATGCGGCGAACATTCTGAAGCCTGCACTGGCACGTGGAGAGCTGCACACTATCGGTGCGACCACGCTCAAAGAGTACAGAAAGTACTTTGAAAAAGATGCCGCGCTTCAAAGACGTTTCCAGCCGGTCAAAGTGGACGAGCCGAGCATCAATGAAGCGCTGCAGATCCTCAGAGGGATCAAAGAGCGTCTTGAGACACACCATAATGTTATGATCACTGACGGTGCGCTTGTGGCGGCGGCAAAACTCTCTGACCGCTACATTACTGACAGATTCCTGCCGGACAAGGCGATCGACCTCATTGACGAGGCCGCAGCAGAGCTGAAGATGCAGATTGAGAGTGAGCCGACAGAGCTTGCCCGCGTCAAGCGTGAGATCTCTACACTTCAGGTAGAGAGAGAAGCGCTCAAAATGGAAGAGAGTGAAAAGAACAAGGCACGTCTTGAAGAGATCGAAAAAGAGCTTGCAGACCTTGAAGAGAAGCGTGTAGAACTGCAGAACCGCTTCGAGAATGAGAAGCGTGTCTTCAGCGAAATCGCGGAGATCAAGCAAGCCATCGAGTCGCTCAAGCATGAAGCAGAAACTGCAAAACGTCAGGGTGACTTCAACAAGGCTGCCGAGATCGAGTATGGTCAGATCCCGGCCAAGGAAGCAGAGCTCAAAGCCCTTGAAGAGAAATGGAATGCAATGCAGAAAGAGGGTACGCTGCTGAAGAACTCGGTAGACGAAGAGATGATCGCAAGTATCATCAGCCGCTGGACTGGTATTCCGGTCAACAAGATGCTGCAGAGTGAAAAAGACAAAATCCTGCACATCGAAGATGTCCTTAAAGAAGAAGTGGTCGGTCAGGAAGAGGCGCTTAAAGCTGTTGCACGTGCTATCAAGCGTAACAAAGCAGGTTTGAGCGATACCAACAGACCGATCGGAAGCTTCATGTTCCTTGGACCAACGGGTGTCGGTAAGACACAGGTTGCCAAAACACTGGCGAAGTTCCTCTTCGACAGTGAGAAGTCGCTCATCCGTATCGATATGAGTGAGTACATGGAGA
This sequence comes from Sulfurovum sp., assembly GCA_027019175.1. GTDB lineage: Bacteria > Campylobacterota > Campylobacteria > Campylobacterales > Sulfurovaceae > Sulfurovum. The sequence goes on from JALUXB010000047.1 coordinate 22,891, forward strand.
AGCACGCGGCCAGCAGACTGGTTGGTGCACCTCCGGGATATGTCGGGTACGATGAGGGTGGTCAGCTGACCGAAGCGGTCAGAAGAAAGCCGTACTCTGTCGTACTCTTCGATGAGATCGAGAAGGCGCATCCGGATGTATTCAACACACTGCTTCAGGTGCTCGATGACGGACGTCTGACAGACAACAAAGGGGTAACGGTGGACTTTAAGAACACCATCATTATCATGACCTCTAACATTGCGTCAGACAAGATCATGGAGTTCAAAGATCCTGAAGACAGACGCAAGGCAGTTAACGACGAGTTGAAACTCCACTTCAAACCGGAGTTCCTCAACCGTCTGGACGACATTGTGATCTTTAATCCGCTCGATCTGGATGCGATCACCAACATTGTGGATATCCTTTTCAGAGGTATCCAGCAAAAGCTTGCAGAGCGTGATATTACCATTACGCTTACACCGGCTGCCAAAGCCTACATTGCCGAGGCAGGGTTCGACCCGGTCTACGGTGCGAGACCGCTTAAAAGAGCACTCTACGAAGTGGTCGAGGACAGACTCGCCGAGCTTATCCTTGAAGACAAAGTCGTCGAGGGCAGCAGCGTCGAGTTCGACGTCCAAAACGGCGAGATCGTCGTCAACATCTCCTAAGGTGAGGGAACCCGTCCGGGTTCTTCCCCTTTCTTCTCTATTTCCCTCTGTATCATTTTTAATCAAAGTTATAATCCATACAAATAAATATACACGACATTGATTATTTTTTAATCATAATCATGTTAATACTTTTGACACAGATCAATATTTTTACCTTCATGCTTCCTATAAAATAAGGCCGTAAAATTATTTAGGAGGAGAGAACTATGACGTTTTCCAATTCACTGGAACTGCTCTCTTTTCACTGGGTTGTATATACCATTTACGCGTTTATGATCATTTCAATCGTGGCGTGGTTTGGGTACAATCTGGGACGAAAAGAGAAAGCTAAATCAATCGTACGCATACCTTTTTACGGCTATATGGCATTTTTGGTCATTATGGGGGTAGGACACCACATCTTTACCTATAATGCCATTCCATGGGTATCGCAGGATATTATGCGTCACAACATCAAGCCTGATGCACGCTACAACATAGAGGTAGACAATCACAAGTGGCGTCTGCCCAAACTTCCCATTGTCGTACAGTGTGGACAGACCATCGCATTTGATGTTACCAGTGATGATTTGACATACGGTTTCGGTCTCTTTAGACAGGATCGTACGATGGTAATGCAGATGCAGGTCGATCCGGGTCATAACAATGATATCTACTGGACATTCAACCACAACGGTGATTTCGATCTGACATCTACGGAGTATTCCGGTCCGAAACAGTATGATGAAGAGGGCAATGACCTGATGTTCGTCAAACACTTCATGAAAGTGGTCGGATGTGAAAAAGGAGGTAAACAATGAGTTGGAAAGAAAACCTGGTAAGCGGGACGAATTTTGATCCCGACAGCCTTAATGCACTACAGAAAGTGACGCTTAGAGCGGTTGTTATGGCCTTTCTCTTCTATGGGCTGGTTGCAATTGAGGGAATGATCATGCGTATGGTGGAAACAGGAAAAGAGGTTGCACCTATTCCGGAAATGTTCTTCCATCCTGACCACTTCTTTTCCATTATGACCGCACACCCTATTGTCGGTATTTTCGGGTCAACCTATCAGCTGGTCTTCGGCGCGTTTACCTTTTTGGTGCCATACCTGACAAAAAAGCCGCTTTACAGCATCAAGCTTGCCAACTGGACATGGGGGCTCATTACTGCTGGTACGGCAATGGCATGGTTTGCTGCGTTTGCTTGGCACTATGCACCGCTTTACACGCTCTACTGGCCGCTGCCTGTCGATACAAGACAGTTCAGTGAAGTAGGGGGCATCGTATTCATCGTTGGAGTGGCACTTATTATGTTTGGAACGTTCGGGTTCATCTATAATATCTATGCGACTATATTCGCAAGAGTAGGGGTGCACAAAGACAAAACGACCAAAGAGCTGCTTATCTCCGGTTTCGGTGTCGACGGAATGCTCAACCTCATGAACAAACTCAGAGGCAAGCCGCCATACTCCAAAGAGCCTGCACTGGCACTGCCGGTCGTTGCTATCTTCCGTGGTACGGTCGATACATTCCTCGATGCAGTCGTTATTCTCGGAGCGGGAATTTTAGTACTCATCTATCTCATCGCCGACCTTGGCGGGCTGCACTGGGATATGAACGCCATCGATGCGCTGCTTTACAAGAACTGGTTCTGGTGGGGGCTTGACCTTGTTGCCGACGGTCTGGTACTCATCTATGTAGCGGGTTCATGGTACCTGCTTGCTACGCTCATTACCGGTCAGAAGCTCTTTATGGAAAACGTTGCGCGTGCTGCTTTGATGCTCGAACTGCTGGTTTCATGGATGGTATGGTCTCACCACCTGCTCTCAGACCAGCCGCAGCCTGAAATGATGAAGCTCATCTCAGGCGAGATGGTTACCGCATTCGAATTGCTCACACAGGGACTCGCACTCTTCATTACACTCGTAACACTCTGGAAGGCAAGACCGCTGAAGATGACAATGGAGCTCAAGTACCTCCTTGGCGGTCTGGTAGGCTTTGGTCTGGCTGTACCGGCAGGGATCATCCAGGCAGATATGGGGCTTAACCGTGTACTGCACAATACACAGTGGATCATCGGTGCGCACGTACACATCGCCATCATTGTAGGGCTTTACATGACACTCTACTCAGCGGTATATGTACTCTGGCCTATTGTCACCAACAACACCAAGCTCTACTCGCACAAGCTTTCCAACCTCCACTTCTGGCTCCACCTTATCGGGGGTATCGGTATGGGTGCTTTCATGGGGATGGCAGGGCTTGACGGTATGCTCAGACGTCACCTCTACGTGCATGGCGAATTCAACCCGCTGATGATTTTCGCCGCGATCTGTGGTACGATGCTGCTTGCGGCATGGGCGATTTTCCTCTACAACATTGTAATGTCTGTAGGGATCAAGGGACTTGTCGGTATTTTCATGCCGGCAAAGGACCCTACGCCTTCATACGGCATAGACGAAGAATTGGAGCCGGCAGATGACCCGGCCTTTGCAAAGTAGTCTTGATACGGCCGGGGATTACCCCGGTCGCAACAAAGGAGAAACATTGATACACCTTGAGCGTGTTGCACTTGAAATCAAAAACGTTGGTTTGTATGACCTTATTTTGCAGGACGTACAGCATATCGCAGGCAAAAAACGCCTCAGCGAAGATGAGATCATAGAGATCATCCAAACCCATCCAGAGATTCTTGAAGCCTACAAGCAGCTCAACGTCGAGTACAACATCAGCAACATTCATATTCGCGATATTGATATTGAAGCGCTTGATGATGCGTGCAAAGAAGAGGCCAAAGCAGTCAATGACAACCTTGCAAGACTGCGGGAGATCGAGAAGTATACGCTTGACTTCGAGCAGAGTGCCACACTGGTCATTATCTTTTCGGTAGAGTTCTTTGTGCTCTTTTCTGTGCAATACTTCATTGTTTTGCTTGACCTTAAAACCTGGCAGTGGTGGATTTACGGCTTTTTTGCACTCTCTATTGTTGCAGCCTACATCTATGCCAAAAAAGAGCAGAAGAAATATGCGCACTTCAGTGCAGAGTATGAAACACTGTACGAAAAGACGCTGAAGATGATAGACCGGCTCGAAGAAAACGGCTGTATCAAACGCGCTGACCTGATCATCGAAGAGTGTGAAGAGCATGTCTGAGCCTGTACGCATCTCCTACCGGTGGGATGCCCAGAATGTCAAACGTCTTTTTGACGCTTCCTACCGCTACCAGTTCGAACACTCGGCTAAACGCTACATCGGCTGGTTTTTCATCGCGCTGGCGCAGTTTGGTGTCGTAGCGGCAATGAAGCAGGGTGGTTTCGGACTGCTCATCTTCTCAACGATTGTCCTGTTTTACTGGTATTATGGTAAAAAGGCCATTGCAAAGTATCGTGCCAAAGCCTCCTTTGAAACATCCCCGTTCAAAAACAAAACCATTACTATGGAAGTGGACGACAACGGCTTTACCATCGATGCGCATGATAAGAAGGTACACTGGAACTGGGATGATATTGACGAAATTATTCCTCTTGGCGAAGACATTATGCTATACAAACATCCATATTTTCACTACATACCGGCGAACGGTTTTGCTTCCATCGAGGAGAAGAGCCGCTTTAAAAGCATGGCAAGAGAACACGGGAAACTAAAGTAGTGTACATCTTTTCATATAAGGGTCGAAAAGCAGCCCTTTGACAAGTATCTGCGGTAAGATTTCCATCTGTTCCATGTCGTACAGCAAGGTTTGAACAGATATGTCATTCCCCGTATTTCCTTCTTCCTGAAGTGCAAAGTATCTGTTTACATACGATTCTGCACATGTCAGGACACTTTCGTCAAAAAGACCAAGATGGCGCAATGTTGCAAGTTTGAAAAAAACTTCATCTTTCTCTGTATATTCAATGTAATGTGACATTGCAGTATCCTTTCCGTTTAGTAGGATAATTCTATAGGAAAGAGCAAAAGAAGATAAGGGCATATAGAAGATATTTTTTTGGGCAAAATGCCAAGTCGGGTGGGATGTGTTGTCACTGCATATACCAGACGGCATATGCAGTCAAGTGCCTTAGTGGGCACTCTCTTTTGCAAGACTTTCAAGAAAGCGGACAGTCATGCGTACACCCGCACCGGACGCACCGCTTGGGTTTTCTCCCCATACGTGCTCGACAAAAGCAGGACCGGCAATATCGATATGCGCCCACTTCTCTTTGTGGTCTTCATCGATGAACTCACTGAGGAAAAGCCCCGCCGTAATGGCTCCGCCGTAACGGGTGTTGGAGATATTGCAGATATCCGCAATCTCACTTTTGAGTGTCTTTTTAAGGTAGTCGTTAAAGTCAAGCGGTGTCACAAGCTCTCCGGCAATTTTCGCCTGCTGTCTGACTTTGGTTTTGACATCGTCACAAAAGCCCATCACACCTGAAGTATAATGGCCTACACCTACCACGCACGCACCGGTAAGGGTGGCAAAGTCAAGCAGGTAGTCGGCTTTGACCTCCTGCTGCGCGTAACAAAGCACATCGGCAAGTACCAGCCTTCCCTCGGCATCGGTGTTGCGTACCTCAATGGTTTTGCCGTTCTTCGCAGTCAGTACATCATCGGGTTTGTAAGCATCACCACCGATCATGTTCTCCACCATGCCCAGGAAGCCGTGTACTTCCACATCGAGTTCAAGTTCCGCGACGGCCTTCATAACCCCGATCACCGCAGAAGCACCGCTCTTGTCAGCTTTCATCGTTACCATGAAATCACCCGGTTTCAGGCTCAGCCCGCCTGAATCATAGGTAAGTCCTTTTCCCACAAGTGTAATGACCTTTTTAGGGTTTTTGGGTTTGTAACTGAGATGGATGACTTTGGGTTCATGACGGGACGCACGTCCGACGGCAAGCAGTGTGTGCATTTTCTCTTTTTTCAACGCTTTAACATCAAGAACAGTGCAGCCAAGCCCCAGCTCTTTGGCCAGTTTCTTTGCCTGCTTTGCCATGGTTTCAGGGTAAAAATCATCCGGCGGGGTATTGACGATATTTCGGGTGTAGTTGGTTGCTGATGCAACGATCTCACCGTTATGGACAGCACGGGCGGCAGTTTCCATGCTGATTTCATGGGCTTCATACCCTTCAAGAGAAATATCAACTGTTTTGACAGGACACTTGTTCTTTTTGCTCTTGTATTCGGTAAAGGTGTAACTCCCGAGGATAATGCCTTCAACCATCGCACGGATAGAGGCTGAACAGCGCGGATGGCTTACATAAGTGGCGATCTTGACACGCTTGAAAGCTTTTTTCCCAATGAGTGAACGGATGGCACTCGCTACGGCAGGGCGTATAGCCGCCCCCTTGAGGTTTTCCGCACCGACATAGAGGCGTTTTTTGTCTACCAGATGACATACTTCATTCTGCGCACCAGTAAAGCCTGCTTTTTTAAGTACTTTTTTGTCTTTGACAAATGTATGCTTCAGGTTTCCGTCGATGACAATAACGATCTCGACATCGGCTTTGATTTCACTCAGGGGTGAAGTGGTTATATTAAAATTCATCATTTAATCCTTCTCAATATGATAGTGGGGAAAGTATAGCAAAGAATGGTAAAGGAGAGTAGAAAGTATGGTATGATTTCGGGAAATAAAGATATAAAAGGGATAGATGATGTCAAAAATACTCTACTGCATTGCACAATTTACACCCAAAGAGGGGATGTACGATGCACTTTTTGAAACTCTCAAAGCACTTGAGCCTGATACACTTCGGGAGGAGGGGTGTCTGCACTACCGTGTCACCAGGCAGATTGAAAATCCGTTTGCAACCGGAGAGAGTATGCCTTTTGTATTCAACGAAGCATGGGCAAGTGTAGAAGATTTTGAACGTCATTGTCAGAGAAAAGAGATCGTTGCCTTCTTTGAAAAAGAGTGCCTCAGCTCAGACGGCATGGTTGCAGCCTACAACGTGACTGCCTACAGCGACGAGTAGATCAGATCCACTTTTGCTTTTTGAGCCACCGGAAGATGAGCCAGGCAATGACGATATTGAGTCCCCAGATGATAAAGTAGCCGTATTTCCAGTCGAGTTCAGGCATATTCTTGAAGTTCATACCGTAGTTGCCGACAATAAAGGTCAGAGGCAGGAAGATAAGTGAAATAGCTGCAAGGCGCTGCATTGCCTGGTTCATCCTGTTGCTCAAAAAGCCCATCAGCAGGTTTTGCAGATAGCCGGTACGGTCAAGATAGGTTTTCGATTCGTTGATGAGAAAGGCCAGGTGTTCCTTGAGGTCGATGAACTCATATTTGAGTTTTTGGCGTGTCTCCAGCGGATAGTGGTTGTAAACTTTGTTCACCGCATCATTGGACTGTACCGACAGTTTGGCAATGCGGTTGAGGGTACGTCTGGCGAAATAGAGGTGCTTTTGAATCTCTTTCTCTTCAATCTCTTCGGAGAAGATATTGTCTTCAATCGCCTCAAGTCTGTCATCGAGTCTGTCCACGACACCCATGGTGTGGTCTACCATAATATCGATAACATTGTAGGTGACATATTCCAGTGAATCTCTCTCTTCATGCCGCTTGTAAAGGTGTGAAATAATGTTTTTGATAATATGTTCATTGTCACTGAGAAAAATGAATTTGTTTTCCCCGATAACCAATGCGACATTATTGTCGTTATAGAGCAGTTCATCCTCTTCATCCGGGCTGAAATATTTGAGGATGATCATCTTGAAATGTCGGCTCTGCTCAAAAGTGATGGTCTGGTCTTCGTTGTGAATATCTTCCAGGAAACTTTCCGGAAAGTTGTGTGCTTTCAGCCATGCATTGATTTCAGGGTTGTCGATGTGGGTAAAGATGATTTGTTGCGCATCGATGTTGATGTCAATGTTTTCACGGTAATGAATGCGGTCACTGAGGATATACATGGTTAGTTCTCTTTTTCTGTGTGATTATGTTTTGGAAGCGGTGTGCCGGGCAGGTTTCTGAATTTGACGGTATGGGCTTTAGTATCTACTTTGAAGAGAAAGTTTCCCCATCGGTAGGTGCTGTTGCGGTCATTGTAGGGCTTGAGTGCCTCCATCAGCATTTTTTCATCAGCAGGTTTATAGGAAAAACGCCCAAAAAGCTGGTTGGTGTCAAGGTCGTGTGTCTCTTCAATGTTGTATGCAGAGTCAGGCAGCAAGCCGGGAATCCACCCTTTTTCGATGACTTTTTCCTTGACAACACTCTCTTTGTCCGGGTATTTGTTGATAATGACATCAGAAAAATAGGCAGTGAGTATCCAGTAGATCAGAGCAAAAAAAAGGAGAATGGCAAGTATGATTTTTTTCATGGGCGGAGCTTTCAAAATAAGTTCTGTTATTGTAGCATAACTTGGTGGTGTCCCCAGGAGGACTCGAACCCCCAGCTAGGCCTTAGGAGGGCCCTGCTTTATCCAGTTAAGCGATGAGGACACTGACAACGCAATTGTACCTTTGCATGGCTTATAGAAAGCCGATGAGACGGCATTACACATATAAGATGCTACGCTCCCAGTGGGCAGTGTTGTTTGGGGTATGTGGGGAAGGTGGTTAGGGAGTTTGTGGTTGGTCATGAGGTTTAAGAGTAATCTGCTTATAATGTTTCTTGAATTACATTGTTGCCTCGGACGCTTTGCCTACCAAGACAACGGGAGCGTGGGCCTGAACACCCGCTGTTAAATATATATTTGACAAATCATTAGATATAATGAGTAAATTTATGAATAAGGTAGCATTATGGCAAATAGTTTATTCTTTAATCAAGTCAAAGAAAATGATAATAACAGAGAGATAATAAGGTTATTGGAACAATATGCACTAGATAATCCAACTGAACAGTTATATTTGATTACAGCACCTTTAAGTGAACAAAAGTATCAATATGAATATGAACATAATGCTCTTGTAATTCTATCTCCTAAACATAAAATAATTTTTTTAGATTTAAAAAACAATAAAGATGAATTTGAAGAATATTGCGAAGATTTTATTGAAGATTTAAGTTCATTGTCTGATAAATATAACTATAAACAACATATTGGAAGACCTAGAAAATGGAAAAGTGAATTAATTTGCTATGAAGAAAATATACCAACAAACATTAATGATTTTTTAAGTAATCATGCAATTACTGATTCAAATTTAAGAAGAAAAGTTGAACTTTTAATATCACTTCTAATAGGTAGTATTAATGATATTAAAAAAGTTGGAGTAGATGCACCAGAAACACTTTTAGAAAAAGTCAAGAAAAATATTATTCTTTTTGATGGTGATCAAACAAGATTTATTTATAAGGATTTTCAGAAGAAAATAGTTTCAATACAAGGTTTATCAGGAACAGGCAAAACAGAGCTATTGTTGCATAAATTAAAAGAATTATATATCAAGGATGATGATACAAAAATATTTTTTACTTGTCATAATAAAACTTTAGCAAAGAATCTAAAAGATCGTATTCCTAAGTTTTTTGATTTTATGAAAGTTGAGAAACAGATTGAATGGAATGAACGATTATGGGTTAATATAGCTTGGGGTTCAGAAAAGTATCCAAATACAGGTATTTATAGCTATATTTGTGATTTTTATAATATTCCATTTATGAGATATCGTTATGGTATAGGATATAAAGAAATTTTTACTGAAGCTTTAAAATATATTGATAAAATTAAAGATAATGATGAATTTAGGTATGCATTTGATTATGTTTTAATAGATGAAAGACAAGATTTTCCTAAAGAATTTTTTGAACTTTGTGAAAAAGTAACAAAGAAACAAGTATATATTGCAGGAGATATTTTCCAAGATATTTGGGACAATACTGGTGATGATGAACTGGAGGTTGATATTGTTTTAAATAGATGTTATAGAACAGATCCTCGTACATTAATGTTTGCTCATGCATTAGGTATGGGACTTTTTGAAGATAAAAAACTGAATTGGTTATCTGATGAACAATGGAAAGAAATAGGATATACAATTAAGAGAGAATCAGATAGAAAAATGTGTTTAACTAGAGATCCAATCAGGAGATTTGAAGATTTAGAACAAGAAGAAGTACCAAGTATGATAATAGAAAAACAAACTTCTATTACTCAAATAGTTAATCTCTTAAAAAAAATAAAAGATGAAAATCCAACAGTAGAACCTGATGATATAGCAATTATAATTGTAGATGACAATAAGAGTATTTATGAATTTATTGATAAGTTAGGCTATAGAATTTCTGAAAATTTAGGTTGGGAAGTGAATAGAGCACATGATACAAAATCTCAAGTAGATAATACAATTTTTATATCTAACAGAAACAATGTTAAGGGATTAGAATTCCCATTTGTTATATGTTTGACTGGGAAAATTAAAGATGGGTATAGATATCGAAATAGTCTCTACACAATGTTAACAAGAAGTTTTATACAATCTTATTTATTAGTTACGAATGATGATGGTATAGAGATTCAGCAAAAAGGACTAGATATTATTAACTCGCAAAGATGTATTCAAACAACAGAACCAACAGACGAAGAAAAGGAGAACATTAGGCAAACTGTAATAAAAATGAAGGAAGAAAGAACTATATCTTATGATGAATTTTTAAATAAAATTTTTGATACTCTGAATATTCCTCAAAATTGTAGAAAAAAACTAAAAAAAGGATTAATTGATTTTGAAATAGAAGAGTTCGACGAAGAACAGACAAAATACTATATTGAAAAAAATAGAAATTTTTGTAAATGAAACAATACTCTTTTAATTTAAGTTCAGTTATTTATAACAAGGTTTTTCCTATGTATAGAGTGAAAACAAAAGCTCATATAATTGAAATATTGATGGAGATTACAAGATATATTTTACTTCAAAATGACCCTGATTTTGTTATTCACGATGAAGATTCTATGGGAAAAGTTATTTTATATATTGACAAAATGAGTCGTCTTTTTTTCTTTTCTAAAAATAAATATTACTCTATTGTATTCCCATTTCATTTTTTAGAAGAAGATGGTCAATACAAAATAGTTTTTAACAGTACAATAGAAGTAAATTCTCAACTTATTTCTAAAGTACTTTCAACAATAACATGTGATGAATTTAAAGCACAATGTAGTTTAGATTTTATTGAACCAATCTGTAACGCAGAAGATGAGTGTGGTGAGGATTTTTGGGAACTTTTGAGAGAGTTACTTTTAATGGAAGATGGATATATTCGTTATGATTATGATGAAGAACATGAAAGTGGAGATACTCATCCTAAAAATCATTATGATATTTTTTATTCAAGTAATGCCACATTCAAAGTAGGATTAGATGATAATCTAAATAATGATGATTTTATTGACTTGGTAAATATTAATACTAATTGTAAATATTTAAGATAAATGGATAAAGGGGCACGGTGATAATGATAATCTTGTTTATTCAAGCCAAGATAAGGACATAGGTGGGATAAAGGGGCACGGTGATAATGATAATCTTGTTTATTCAAGCCAAGATAAGGACATAGGTGTAGGGTGATTATCGTCATAGTCACAAATACTACTGTACAAACCTAATTATCTTAACTCGTCCCCATGCTCCTGAGTGGGGATGCATACTCAAATCTTACATATAAAAAACCTCCACTCTATCAGAACGCTCATATACACTCCTACGCAGAGCATGGGAGCGAGAAGGAATAAACCATATTCATATATGCATAAGTTCAAAAACATCTGGCACTCCATAAAGGAGTAAAAGATGCAAACAGATTATCTGTTTCATGGTATTAGAGGGTTTGAAAGATTTGCCTATTATTGCTATCGTTATGATATGGCAAGCAAAGAAGCACAACCAAGATACAAGATCGTTCTATTTTATGAGAAGTATGGACTAAATGCAACCCTTGAAGCCTTTGAGATCAGCAAACGAACGCTTTACCGATACAAAGCACTCCTTCAAAAAGGAGGCAACACTATTACGTCATTAGAGCCCAAATCCAAAACACCCAAACATCCACGTCAATCTGCGGTATCCAAAGAGATCGTTACTGAGATAAAACGACTTAGAGAGTGCTATCCAAACATCGGCAAAGCCAAGTTGCACCATCTGCTCAAGCCTTGGTGCGACAAACACAACCTTTCCCTTCCTTCCGAATCGACCATAGGCAGAATCATTGCCAAGGATAAGGACAAAATGAGGATCACCCCTTTGCGTATTGACCGCAATGGGAAAATCAAACCCAAAAAGCGTACCTTCAAAAACAGAAAGCCTAAAAACCTTAAAGCCAAACCGATGCATCTATGGGCAGTAGATACCATACAAAAGGTCTCTAACGGAATTAGAAGATATATTATGACACTTGTTGATCCCAATAGTCGTATCGCTTTTGCTGTAGCACTCCCTTCCAAACACTCCAAGCATACCAGAAGGGTACTTGAAGCGCTGATTGATGGCGTAATAGGTGATGTGACCATTACGGCACAACCTAAAGCTTTTGCCATTCTATCCGATAACGGCTCGGAATTTATGAAAGAGTTTGATGCACTGCTTCAGGAGAAAAAACTAACCCACTACTGGACATACCCCAGAAGTCCTAAAATGAATGCGCATAATGAAAGATTTAATCGCACTATTCAAGAACAATTTGTCGATTACTATGAAGATTTGCTCTTTACCGATACGGAACTATTCAATGAATATCTGGCTGATTGGCTCATTAAATATAACACCCAAATTCCTCATCACAGTCTTAAAATGAAAACTCCGGTACAATATCTAATAGAAAACCATCCCGAGTGCCATATGTTGTCGACCAATACAATATATTGACAATATGAATATTTTTGAATACAATGTAAATAAATATATTCAAGGAGCCGTTTCTATGAAAACTGTAACAATGAGAGTTGATGACGAGATTTATCAGATGATAAAAAGAGCTGCGGATGGAGAGCGAAGAAATATTTCCAACTTTATCGAATATGCAACACTACAATACTTAACATCTTCTCAGTATGTCAGTGATAGAGAGATGGATGAAATATTAAACGACAAAGAGTTGGTCAAAAACCTGGAAATCGGGCTACAAGAAGCAAAAAACGGAGCGTATGATATTGTATGATTTTAAGATAGCCGAGACAAAAAATTTTCAAAAAATCAAACAACAAATAGATCCCAATCTATACGACAAGATCGTAAACATCGTCTATCCTCAACTCAAATCAAATCCCTATTTTGGAACAAACATAAAAAAACTCAAAGGTAAATTTGAAGGATATTATAGATATAGGGTCGGAAACTATAGACTTTTTTATCTCATTGAAGATGAAAAAGTATTGATTGTGATAACTGATTTTAGGCACAGACAAAATGCTTATGGCTAAGGTTTGACAACTCGTCCCCATGCTCCTGCGTGGGGATGCATACCTAAACTTTGCATATAAAACATCCACACCATCTAAAACTCCCATATATACTCCCATGCAGAGCATTGTACAAGCGGAAAAGTCTTGACAATGCGCTATAAGTACACTACAATTGTATCTACAAAAAGTAAAAGGTTTAATCATTATGAAACAAGCGATAAATATTAGATTGGAAAAAGATACGTTGGAAACACTTGATGAGTATGCTGCCGAACTGGACAAAACAAGAACAAGTTTGATTGAAAAAGCGATCGAACTCTATTTTGACAGACTGGATGAGATGGTTGCTGATAAGCGAATAGACAACCTCAAATCGGGGAAGAGTACGTTGGTACCACTGGAAGAAGTGTTCAAAAAAGCCGGGATCGATGTATAAAATAGCGTTCGACAAAGATGCGGAGAAAGAGTTTTTAAAATTAGACTCACAGGCACAAAAAATTGTATCTGCAAAGATTCTGGATTTGCGGGATGGTAACTTTTCCAATGATAAAGCACTTAAAGGGAAACACAAAGGCAAATTCAGGAAAAGAGCCGGAAACTACAGGATAATTTATCTAAAAGAGAATGATTATTTGGTTATTTCCATCATTAG
>JALUXB010000048.1 GCA_027019175.1 Sulfurovum sp.
AAAAGAGGTGTATTGAGTACACTTAACTCGTCCCAAAACTCCTACACGAGTATGCATACTAAAACCTAACTCGTTCCCACGCTCCTGCATGGGGATACATACTCAAACCTTGCATATAAAAAAATCCTCTAACAGAGCGCCCATATACACTCCCACGTAGAGCATGGGAGCGAGAGGAAAGTGTCTGTGATTTTAGAAGCATAGCAAAATACTATTTTAATTTAAGAGTTATATGGTATAAAAATTATTCGTACTAATTAAATACACGGGGGAGGGGAAAGTCTATGCAACACTATCAAAGTTTAAAAGAACATTATAAATTCACGGAAGAAGAAGCTCGACTTTTAAAACAGCTTCAACCTCGAATGGAAAAACTTGCTGATGAGTTTATAGATGGATTTTATGATTACATATGGGGGTTTGGAAAAACTGCACAATTTTTAAAAAACAAAGATATTATTGCTTATCATAGAAAAAAAATAAAAGAGTGGTTCATTAATCTTTTTTGTGGGAAATATGATCTTCCATATTTTATGTATTTGTATAAAATTGGTGAAGTTCATGTAAAAATTGGCTTACCGACACACTATGTAAACTCAGCCTTTACATTTGTGAGAACTTTCATACTTGCCAGCATAGAAGAAAATTTCCAAGATAAAGAACATCATGTACAGGAAATAAGAGCTGTTGAAAAAATTATTGATATGAATCTTGATGTACTTACAAGTTCCTATAGAGAAGAAGAGTTAAGTAAATTTTTATCACTCTCAAAAATAGAAAAGAGTATGTTAAGTGGTCTCAAAAAATTCAATTCTTATATCAATTATTTTTTAGCAGGCGCACTGGTTCTTGTTGCATTTTTTGCCGTTATACTTTTCGGATACGATATTTATCTGCTTTTCTTCTCAGATATAGGCATTGAAAAAGGTATTCTCACTGTTTTGGGTAGCTTACTGGTTTTATGGGCAGCCATAGAGCTGATTCATGAGGAAATCAACCATTTACAAGGCAAGGGGTTTGCGATAGGTGCTTTTATCATGTTGGCAATGGCTGCATTGATACGAAAAGTATTGATATACTCACTCTCAGCTGAGAAAGGTGAAGAGTTGCTTATTATTGCTGCTGTTATTGTAGGATTAGCTATAGCGTATTGGCTTGTGGGTGCTAAAAAAAGAACGATTATTGATTAAAATAGTTAACTTGTTCCAAAGCTCCCGCGTGGGGATGCCATACATAGCCTTTGCATATAGAAAACTCTCTATACCGTCTGAAACTCCCATATACACTCCCATGCAAAGCATGGGAGCGAGAGTAGATCATTGGAGAAGAATACCCAAAAAACAAGATATGCTATAATACAGATAAAAAGGAAGTATACATGGTAGCGGCAAAAGAAGAAGCACAAAAAATCATCCAAAATCTTCCTGATGACTGTACTTATGAAGATATCCAATATCATCTTTATGTTGTAGAGAAGATCAATAACGGTATCGAGCGTGCCAAAAAAGGTGAAGTCTCATCTCATCATGAAGCAAGAGAGAGAATGGCTAAATGGCTTTCACGCTAAAGTGGTCAGAGGAGGCTCTTGAAGATATCGAGTCAATCGCAACTTACATTGAAAAAGATTCTCCAGTTTATGCAAAATCCGTTGTTTCAAAATTTTTTGAAAAAGCAGAAATATTACAAGAATTT
Source organism: Sulfurovum sp. (assembly GCA_027019175.1). Lineage (GTDB taxonomy): Bacteria > Campylobacterota > Campylobacteria > Campylobacterales > Sulfurovaceae > Sulfurovum. The sequence continues at coordinate 1,693 of JALUXB010000048.1, forward strand.
TCTGATCTGGGCAGAATGGTTCCTGAGTTTAATAACCCAACCATTCGAGAAATTTTTGTTTATAGTTATAGATTGATTTATAGGATAGATGAAGAAGAGGTTTTATTTGTAGCTGTAGTGCATGGTAAAAGACTTCTTGAAAATCATAACAGGTCAAAGTAGCCAATAAATTACCCAAAAAACCTTGTATATAAACTCTTATACACACTCCCACGCAGAGTATGGGAGCGAGAGAAAGATCTACCTACCTCCCTCTTCTTACCAGCAAAAATATCCCAAGTCCCGCAGCCGATACCAGAATGATGGAGGCACCGGAGGTGAGGTTGTAGGTGTAAGAAAACCAGAGTCCTATGAGGGTGAAGAGGGTGGCGAAGACTCCGGAGTAGAACATCATCTGCCAGAGTGAGCCGGAGAGCTTTTCGGCGATGTAGACTGGGATGGTTAGCATAGCAATGACCAGAATGAGCCCAACGACCTTGATGGCGATGACCACGGTTAGGGCAGAGAGTACCAGAATGAGTGTATAGAAGAATCGTACCGGGATGCCTCTGAGTTTGGCGTATTCGCTGTCATAGGAGACTGCAAGGATAGGGCGGTACCAAAAAATGACGACCAGCACGATGAGTGCGAGCAGTGCGCCCATGAAGTAGAGGTCGAAGGTGCTGACGGCAAGAATGGAGCCGAAGAGATAGCTCATCAGGTCAACATTGTACCCCGGAGTCAGGTCGGTAAAGATCACCCCTATTGCCATACCTACCGCCCAGATGAGACCTATGAAGGTGTCGAGGTGGTGGCGTTTGTGCAGAGTGAGGGTTGCTACAAGAAGGGCGGCAAGCATGGCAAAGACCGAAGCACCCAGAAAGATGGGAAGTCCAAAAAAGACTGCCATACCGATGCCCCCGTAGGAGGCATGTGCAATGCCGCCGGCAAGAAAGACCATACGGTTGACCACAATGAGCGAACCGATGATTCCCGCAGCCAAAGAGACCAGCACACCGGCTATGAGCGCATGCTGCACAAAGGTAAAGTGTAATGCTTCTATCATGGCTTTTCCTTCCAAACAGCAGAGGATTGGTCATTTGTGCATGCTTCACAGTTCTCAGCACCGAGCATTTGCAGCAGTTCTACTTCACAGAAGTGATCTTCATTGCCGTGGGTATGGAATGTCCGGCGCTTGTCGCTGATGTCATGGAACGCAAGGCGTTTGTTGACATGGGCGGCTTTGTTAGCATACTCGAGAATGACCGAAATGTCGTGGCTGACAACAATGACGGTTATGGTTTTGTTAAGTGTTTTCAACAGTGCATAAATCTCTTTTTGTCCCTGTATGTCGATACTGGAGGTGGGTTCATCGAGGATGAGTATCTTGGGATGGGCACAGAGCGCACGGGCAATCATCACCCGTTGGCGCTGTCCTCCTGAAAGATCGCCGATGCGGCTGTGGGCATACGCCTCCATACCTACCTGTGCCAGTGCCCCCATCGCGCAGGCGATCTCATCTTTGCCGTAGCCAAAAAGCGACTTCTTGCCCCCTACATGCCCAATGAGCACCACTTCGATGACTTTGATGGGAAAGTCGGTATTGACATTGGTATTCTGCGGCACATAGCCGATGTGCGGAAGCTGCTTGGAGGGTGGTTCGCCAAAGACGCGTACCGTACCCTTGGTAGGCTTGAGCAGCCCAAGGATAAGCTTGAGCAGGGTGGATTTCCCGCCGCCGTTGGGACCGATGATAGCAAGAAAATCAAGCGGTTCGACTTTTAGGTTTATATTTTCTAATATTATATCTTTGTCGTAAGCAAAATAGAGATTTTCTATCTCAATTACCGCCATATTACTTGGCTCCTGCAATCGCCTTGGCAATACGGATAAGGTTTTCCGACCAGTCCTCAGCCAACGGTGAAACTTTGATGACAGGAATATGCAGCTCATCGGCAATGATCTTTGCACTGGCATCGGAGAACTCAGGTTGCGTGAAGATGGCACGGACATGTGCTTTTTGTGCTGATTTAATGACAGCTATAAGTTCCCTTGGCTTGGGATTTTTACCCTCAATCTCAATAGGGAGCTGTTTCAGTCCGTACGCTTTTGCAAAATAGCCCCATGAAGGGTGAAAGACCATAAATGTCGTACCTTTTGGAAGCGGGGCAAGGTAGTTTTTGATGCGTGCGTCCGTCTCTTTGACTTTGGCAAGGAAAGTGTCAAGATTGGCTTTGTAGTAGGCACTGTTTTGCGGATCTTCAGATGCAAGTGCATCGAAAATGTGCTGTGCTATGATCGCTACATTCTCCGGTATTGTCCAGATGTGCGGGTCGAGTCCACTTTCTTCATGATGATGGGCAGCCATAGGTATTTTTTTGATGCCCTGAGAAAGATCGATAACTTTCATTTTAGGGTTCAAATCTTTGAACCGCGGAAGCCATGTCTTTTCAAATTCTACACCGATGGCAAAGTAGAGCTGTGCTTTGGCTACCGCTTTCATCTGTGAGGGTTTGGGCTCGTAGGTATGTGGCGAACTGCCGGTTGAGACCATTACAGTCACATCAACTTTGTCCTTGCCAATGGCTTTGACGAATGTTGCTTCGGGAACAATACTGACAACGGTATTAATATTTGCCAATATAAAAGTGCTGAATACGATAAAAATAGGAATAATTCTGTTCATGGAAGAATTATAGCGAAATTTGTCGTATAGTGCCTAACGTAGGGGAACATAGGCATACCCTGCATTCTGGTATCGTACCAGTGCTTCGGTCTTGTTAAACGCAGGTTTCACAAAAGAGTAGAGTGTTTCAGGAGCAATATTTCTGTGTTTCATTCCCATATCACACATTTCGATGGTGGCGATTTTACTAAACGCTGTAAGCAGTTTGGTCCGTGCCGACTGGCTTTGTCTGAGTTTTCTGTCGTTGGCATAGGGAGAGTGTGCAAGGTCTCGTATGAAGAAACGGTAGGCTTTGCCGGAAACCACGACGGCAACTTCGAGCCTGTCGCCTTTAGCTTCATAATAGGTTTTGAGTTTTTGGGTATTGGCAATCAGCTTTTTGGAAAGCACGGCCTCCGAGTCTGTGGTGAGGTCGTAGACAACCTTGTAGGTTTTGGCAAAGAGTGTTCCGCAAAGCAGGAGAGTGGCAAGAAAGATACGCATTATGATAGAAGTTCCTTTTATAACTTTGTATCATTGTATCATATATGTGTTATACTTCACAAATTCAAAAAGGGTGCAAAGCATGATAAACATGGATGAGGCTAATGAGATGTTGGTGATGATCGATACAGATCCCGGTTTTGAGGGAAGCAGCGTAATCATCTATATACAGATTGATATTGCGCCTGAAATGTTTTCAACTGAGTGAGACAATGAAGCGCTTTATATATTTGTTTCTCTTCTTCGGTACACTGCTGACCCTGACACATGCTGACGAAGATGGCTATCATCTGGGGCACGGCATTAAAGTTGGAAATATACCGTTGTATGCAGGGGGATACTTCTCCTTTGAATATGAGAATGTCAATGACGGAAAAGAGGAGGTCAAACTTGATGACTTCTCACTGATGCTTTATGGAGAAACGGAACGCTTCGACTATATGATGGAGCTGGAAGCCAACGATATCTACAGCGAGGTTCTCCGCGGACCAGATAAGAATGAATCGGTCAATTTCCGCCTGCATATAGAACGCTTCTATGTGGACTATAAACAGGAGCAGTATACCTTGAGAGCAGGGAAGTTCAACTCTTTCATCGGTTTTTGGAACCGCATTCCCATCAATGTGCTCCGAGATACCACTTCAAACCCTGAAATTGTGCAGTATCTTTTCCCCCATTTTACATCAGGTGTCAATGTTGCCTACCATCCGGAAGGGTGGGATGAGAGTGTGTTGAACGTGATGCTTCAGGAGACAAAAGATCTCGATGCCTATGTCAATGAAGCTGTCTATAACAATATGGATATCAACAGACATTACGGATTGGGACTGGAGGTTACATCGGGATTGAGCGCATACCGCTTCAATGCCGGTACGTTTCGGCTCAGGAACGGTGAAGTGCGCTATTATGCTGCCGCTGCTTTCAGTTATGAAGAGAGCCGATTCACACTGCAGGGTGAAGCAGGAATACAGTTCGATGAAGACGGTCTGACCATTCCATATATGGGGTATGTGCAGGGCACCTACAGTATTGCTGACGGGCATGAAGCGATTGCCAGGATAGAAAGCTATGAGGATCGAGTACGCGGTAAGCACGATACATTTGGCGTCCTGGGGTATACCTGGCGCCCGATATACCCAGTTGCACTCAAGGGGGAGTATCAAATGCATCGGCAAGACGGTGACAATCGCTTTCTCTTTTCTGTCTCAATGATGTTCTAGGAGCGGGAGATGATGTTTAGAATCACTGCATTGATGTTGTTGGGAAGCATACTCGTCCGGGCTGAAAACATTGCAGTTGTGGTAGGGGCGAAGAGCCCCATAGAACATCTTGAAAGAGAACAGATCCGGGCGATATTTTTAAAAAAACAACGTTTTTTTAACGGCAGGGCGTTAAAGCCCATTAATCTTGCGCCGTCAAGTCCCCTGCGCAAAGCCTTTGAAGTCAAGGTACTTCAGATGAGCACAGAACATCTGGAACGCTACTGGATCCGTGAACACTATCACGGTCACCGACCTCCCTATCGGGTAGAGTCTATTCCTGCCATGGCGGAATTTGTGACCAAAGTGCCTGGAGCGATAGGCTATCTTCCTGAGGACAAAGTCACCAAAAAGATGAAAGTACTCTACTGGATCGTATTATGAGTTGGCGCAGTATGAAATCATGGACGCTCAAAACGAAAATCCGTTTGGCACTTTTTTTGGTCTCTTTTATGCCTTTTGTACTGGTTGTTGTCTATTTGCAAAAGACGGGAAAAACACGTATTATCGATGATGCGGTAAAACAGTACAGTGTGCAGGTTCATCAGGTGGCCACCGGTGTCAGTATGGAGATTAAGGGGATGAAAAAAGAGCTTCGTTTCCTCGCATCTTTGGATATGATGAATGATATTCTTGTGGGTGATGTTGACAAACGTATTGCGGGTTTGCTTCAGCACAAATGCCGTGATCTTGGTGCCGGTATATCGATGTATGCGGCAGATATGCATGGTAATATCGTTGCGCATAGCAGTACGTCACCCCTGCCGAAAAAGCGTATGGAGGAGATGACAAAGCATTTGAACAGAGCACGTGCGTTACAGCGTGATACCTTTTTTATGGGAGAAAAACTCTATATTTTTGCTCCTCTTCATGCATCGATGCAGAAAAATGCGCCTGTGGGAAACCTGCTTCTTTCCTATGATTTGATGCGGCTGATGCGTTTTACGCCGGAATCGGCAGAGGGATCGTTCCTGTTCTATTTTCCGGATGCGGGTCTGCATATAGGAAAAATACAAGAGGGCATGTATACCTTGCTTTCGGCACTGCACACGCCAAAAGAAGCCTATATCGGGAAACGCTTCATCATTGTCAAAGAACAGCTTGGAAGCGTGCTTTCAACAGGGTGGGTGTTTGAAGCGGTGAAAACATCCTACGCGCTGGCCTTTATTGAACGGTTTATGATGTTCGTATGGCTGATACTGCTTGCCGGAACGGTTGTGATACTTCTTGTCTCATGGTGGATCGGGGAACGTCTGCTCAAACCGGTAGAAGCGTTAAGTGAAACCACACGAAACATCATCGATTCCCGGGACTATACGACTCAGGTAGCAGTAGGTGCTGAAGATGAGGTCGGTGTACTTTCCCGGCACTTTAACACATTGATAGATACAGTGAGAGAGACACTTGATTCGCTTGAAGAGGAAAACCGGCACAGGCTCGAACGTTTTGTACAGCTGATTACGATCTTCAATGCCCTTATTCAGACAGAGACGGATGAAGCCTGTGTCACACTGGCAGTTGATGAGCTTGACAACCTGATGGGCCATGCCCACTTCAGATTCTCCTCAGAACCTCTTGTAGGAACACCCGACGAGATGCCGCTCTATGTGACAGACCATGCTGAAGGAGTGGAGCGATACTACGGTAAGATCATACGTATGGGTACACCTCTGTCAGATGATCTTAACGAAGGCCGCTTTTTCAGGGCCATCTCATCGATGGTGACCTTGCAGCTTGAGAGGATTGAACTGCTGCAGCAAATCCGGTCTGTTTCTGAGTCGAAATCGGTCTTTATTTCCTATATGTCACACGAACTGCGTACACCGCTTCATGCGATCCTTGGTACAACACAGTATCTTATCGGGTATGAATCTCTGACTTCCGGACAGCAGGCGAAGATAGGGAAAATAGAATCTTCTGCCAGCCATCTGCTTGGCATGATCAATGACATGCTTGATCTTGCCCAGATAGAAGCGGGAAAAGTTGAAGTCACTATTACACACTGTTGGGCAGAAGAGATAGCCTTAAAGGTTTCCCAGGCAATAGAGATGATGGAACTGCTGGCAGAGCAGAAGGGGATTGTGATCAAAAGAGGTACGGATGCAGTGTCTGAAGGGACTTTTTGTACGGATGAAAAATATTTGAAACAGATTATGCTCAATCTGCTCTCCAATGCCGTGAAATATACAGACAAGGGTAAAATAACCGTCAGTTACAGTATGCAAGAGAGATACCTGGCCATTGTTGTCAGTGACACAGGCATCGGTTTGTCCGAAGAAGATATGAAAACGGTTTTCGATGCCTACAAGCAGATACGGAACCGGCATCACGAACAGGGTAACGGGCTGGGGCTTGCCATCAGCAAAAAACTGGCAAAACTCTTTGGCGGGGATCTCCACCTTGAAAGTGAGGGGAGGGGAAAAGGAACCCGTGCGATCCTGCTTCTTCCAAAATGCGTATAGAGGCATATTATGAGGAGATTTTGTAGCCGACACCCCGTACGGTAACGATGAGGTCTTTGATACCTATTTTTTGACGCAGATTCTTGATGTGTACATCAATGATATTGCTCTGCTTGAAACTGTTGTACTCCGGACAGATATGCTCGATGAGCTGAAAGCGTGTCAATACGACATTCCTGTTTTGCATGAGTAGTTCCAAAATATCGAATTCTGCCGGACTGAGAATAATGGTTTTTTTGCCGACCCTGACCTCTCTTCCTCTACTGTCCAGCGTCAACGAACCACACTGCAGCAGGCTCTTTTTTTGCGTTGTCTCCCTGCGAAGCAGTGCCCGGATACGCGCAAGCAGTTCAAGGTTTGAATAGGGTTTGCAAAGATAGTCGTCTCCTCCTGCGTCAAGTACGGTTACACGCTCTTCCACACCGCTCCTTGCAGAAAGCATGAGCACAGGGACAGGATTTTCTTCCTCCCTTAGCAGCTCCAGCAGTGCCAGTCCGTCACCGTCAGGCAGGTTCCAGTCGAGCAGTATGAGATCGTAATGCTTTGCATCTACCGCTTCAAGTGCCTCTTTGTAGTTGTGTGCAACATCACAGTGGTATTTTTCCTGTTCAAGAAGTTGGGAAAGCTGTGCTGCAACATCTTTTTCATCCTCTACGATCAGCAGATACATCTCTCTCCTTTCCTTCATTGAATCTTCATTTTTCTTTTTTACACTTGTACCATTATAAAAGTTTATCTTTAAAGGAGAGATTATGAGAACCAGAAATATTATGCTCAGTATGATGCTTATACCGTTTTTGATCGGCTGTGGCGGCGGCGGTGGCGGAACTGCGGCCGATACACAAAACAGTACGTATTCGGACACTTCATCGAAGGGAGATAGCGGATCTTCAGAGGGGTCAGATAACCATGATGGAGATACTGGCGGAAATAGCGGCGGTAATACTGGTGGGGGAACCACTACATCCAACGGATACATGCTTACTGCCTGGAACGATCTGGGGATGCACTGTATGGATGGAAATGATTTTTCGGTCTTTTCTATTCTGCCGCCCTACAATAACCTGCATGCCCAGCTGAAAGACAAAAACGGCGATCTGGTCACCGGCGGTGTTACCATCACCTACCATGCAGCGACCGGGACGGATGGACAGATCAATACCTCCAGCAGTGACAAGACCAATTTCTGGCAATACAGCCAAAAGCTCTTCGGGGTGGCACTCGCTTCCGATGTAGGGCTCAAGGGCAACCATACCCCCGATACCACACCAAGACCGCTTGCCTTCAATACACAGTACGGCTGGTGGGAAGCCGAAGGGATTCCCCTGACCCCATACAACGATGACGGCAGCAAAAACTACTATCCGCTGGTACGGGTGACTGCCAGAAACAGTGCGGGGAATATGCTGGCATCGGTTAAAGTTGTACTGCCGGTCAGTGATGAAATGGACTGCAAACGATGCCATGCGACCAATTCACTTGCCCCCAAGGCCAAACCGAATGCGGGATGGGTAGCCATGACCGATCCGGAAAAAGATTTCAAATACAATATCCTGCGTCTACATGATGAGCGTATTCCCGATGCTGTATCGACACACAGTGCCGCACTGGCAACCAAAGGATACCACTATGACAATGCCGGGCTGGAAGCGACCGCCAAAGCCGGTACGCCTATTCTCTGTGCAGCATGCCACAGTTCCAATGCCCTTCCGGGTACGGGTATATCGGGTATCAAACCTTTCACACAGGCGATCCACGGATACCACGCCAATGTGACCGATCCCTACACCGGACTTTCGCTCAACAGCAGTACCAACCGTGCCGCCTGTTATGCCTGCCACCCTGGCGCCCAGACAAAGTGCCTTAGGGGTGCCATGGGCAGTGCAACCGATGCTGCGGGCAATGCTATGATGCAGTGCCAAAGCTGTCACGGGCATATGAGCAATGTAGGCAGTAGCGGCCGAAGCGGATGGCTGGATGAACCAAACTGTCAGGCATGTCACCATGACGGTGTCAGGGAAACCTCTGCAATAGATCCTGCCACCAATACCCTCAGACATGTGGTCGATACCCGGTTTGCAACCCTGCCTGATACACCGATGGCAGGCAAGTCGCTCTACCGCTTCAGTACGGGGCACGGCAATCTTCAGTGTGAAGCGTGCCACGGCGCTACCCATGCGGTCTATCCGGCACATACGGCGGACAATCTGCTTGCCAAGGGCATCCAGGGCCATGCCGGCACCATTGGTGAGTGTACCGCCTGTCACACCACGGTACCGAACACCGTTACCGGAGGGCCGCACGGTATGCACCCGGTCGGTCAGGGCTGGGTAGGCAGTCACGGGGATGTTGCCGAA
>JALUXB010000049.1 GCA_027019175.1 Sulfurovum sp.
TCGGTCAGCTTCTCTTTTGCCTGAGCAACGTCGGTCTGCTTCGCTTTCATACCCAGTGAGGGGTTGTGCTTCATTTTATTCAGGTAGTAGCCAAGTGCAGGGGGCTTGTGCAGGCGCAGGGGCGTGCTGATGTTCGTTACTTTCCGGCCGACGAGATAGGCAAGCTTCTCACGCTGCGCTTTGAGAATGGCACGGTAGCGCTCCATCTGTACTTCAATCTTGTAGAGGGAGAGTTCGGCGGTCACGCTGTCAGCATGGCTCATGCTGTCTGTGGCAATGGTGTCGGTAAAGAGTGTGATGTTGGTACGCGCCAGCTGTATGTATTTGTGCAAAATGGCGATGCGGCGCTCAAGCTCCTTGATGGTGTAGGCACTCTGGCGTATCTGGAGGGCAAGGGCGACCTTTGCCGCATCGTAACTCTCCAGCAACAGGTGTTTGCGCGCCTCTTCGATGCGCTGTTTCGCATCGGTCTTTCCAAACCATGGAAACTTCTGTTTGACGTTGAAAGCTTCAAACTGCATCGGTTCGATGGATCGGTTGGAGATGTCGCTGAACTGTATGTCGTTGATGGTTACGGAGAGGTCTGGGTTTTCCCACTTCTTCGACTTTGCGATACGTGCATCCATGGCTGTAAGCCGGTGCTTGATCGCTTCAAGCGAGGGATGGTTCTTGATGGCCTGTGCTATGAGAGTGTCGATATTTTGTGCATGCAGCATGGAAAAGAGCAGCAGGGCAAGAAAAAGGGTACGCATGTTTATGCTCCTTGGGGCTTTTGAATATGAGAGTATACCCTGCAAGTGTGCAGGGTTTGTGCATATGTCACGGTTTTTGTGTATCGAACTTGCCGACAGCGCAGGAGATGAAACTTTTGAGTTTCGCTTCGGCATTCTCCATGGTGCCAAGCTCCTCTGTTGCCAGCGGATACCCAAGAGAGCGAAGTGTCTGTACAAGCGCTTCAAGTTGGCCCTTTTCAATATCGAGTGTGATCTTTCGCGGAAAGCTGCTTAGGTCCACTTCGACCTCTCCAAACTGCAGGTTTAGCTTTTTTTTAAGTGTCGCCGCACATCCTTCGCATTTGACGTTCTGAACTTCGAATGTCTGTCTCATCGTGCCCTCCTTTGGTTTTTGTTAAAGTCATTGTACCAATACTGTGTGCAGAGAGCGTGCAGACTTAAAGAAGAAGCGGAATCTTATCTTTCAGGAAGTAATTGAAGTTATGAACATTTATGGTTGTGAATGAAGGTCATCGATGATTTTATTTACGGTTTTCAACAAGTCATCTATATGATCTTTACAAATTTCAAAAATCGTACTGGCATCGAGATCGAAATAGTGATGGGATAAAACATCTCTGATGCCCTTAATCTGTTTCCACTCAATATGAGGATATTGCTGCAATAGCGTCTTGTGTGTAATTTTGTCTATGTTTTTCAGACTTTCTCCCACTGCAATGAGCTTCATGCAGATACCATCCAGTTTATCTTGACCTGTTTCACTATCTGTAAAATCATCTTCGACTTTTGCATAGGAACACCGCTTTTGTATCACTACAAGCGCATCCGAAATTTGCTGCAGTATCTCTACAACTAATGCCTTATCGTACTGCATAGATGCCGTCTTCAAGGATTCTTTTTTTGAGGTAAGGATTCATTTTTTCTCTCAGTCGGACAATATCGACTTTTTTGTCCAGATCCTCTTCTATCTTCTGTTTCACTGCGACCATATTTAAAAGCTTGGGTTTCATTTTGACGAAAATATCTATATCACTGTCTTCTTTTGCTTCATTTCTTGCATAAGATCCAAAAATGCCAATGGTCTCAACATCATACTTCTCTTTCAGATAGGTATAGTTGTTTTTTAGATAGTCAAGTATCTCAGACTTTGTCATGATCGATCCCAATTCAGTTTTATCGATTTAATTATAGCATATCTCTTGCTTTGTGTATAAAATACTACGATTAAACCGTCCTACAAAAAACTCTCTTAGCAAACTATCTTGATACATAGATTTTTTATCTCTCTTTGATATTCAAAACCAGAACCGCACACCGACAAGAAAAGAGGTCTCATCGACCGGGTTGTAGTCACGGGTTGTACCGAAGGTCTTCTCCCAGGTCACACCGATGTAGGGTGCGAATTCTCTGACAAACTCATACCGAAGTCTCAAACCCGCTTCAAGGTCGGAGAGTCCGGAACCAATGCCAAGTTCGGGATCCTCTTTGGTGTAGAAGTCCGCTTCGAGCGAGGGAGTGAGAATGAGTTTCTGTGTCAGCAGTGCCTCATATTCGGCTTCAAGACGCAGCCCGACATTGCCGTCACTGTTGAGCAGCAAGGCCGCACGCGTTTCGAAAAAGTAGGGTGCCAGTCCGGCAATGGCAAGCTCTGCCCATGTTTTGGAGGCATCGGCATTTTTGTCGTAGGCGATTCCCGCCTGAATATCCCAAAAGGGTGCAATAGCATGAGAATAGACAAATTCGTTCTGGCTCCACTCCAGACCCTCAGATGTCGCCGCCCCCTGAGAGTAGACATAGAGTTTGTCAAGGTCGTAGCCCACATAGAAGCTGCCTTCCCACTCCCGGCTCTTCTCACTGTTGTCGAGCACTTCGAACTTGTCCATAATGAGTGTCGCGCGCAGCGGATCGTCCGCTCCCGCACTCCAGAGCTGCTGGGTGAGTACCATTCCCGCTGCCAGTACCGGCAGGGTGCGTTTCAATAATGTTTTCATGATGTTTCTCCTTAGACCACGACGACTTTTCTGAACATGCCGGCCATATGGTAGAGCAGGTGGCAGTGGTAGGCCCATGCCCCTTTGGCATCGACGGTGACTCGGTAGCTGATCTTCGAGCCCGGCTGAACCAGTACGGTATGCTTTCGTACCAGGTGGCTGTCATCTCCAGTCTCAAGGTCACTCCACATGCCATGCAGGTGCATCGGGTGGTTCATCATCGTATCATTGATGAAGGTGATGCGCAGACGCTCTCCGTAATGGAAAAGAAGTGGTTCGGCATCGGCATACTTGATTCCGTTGATCGACCACATATAGCGCTCCATGTTCCCTGTCAGATGCAAAACGATCTCCCTGTCGGGCTTTTTGGCATGGCGGGTCGTGTAGCGGTTTTTCAAATCGGCATAGGTTAGTACACGTCTGCCGTTGTTTCTCAGCCCCACACCGGGGTCCTCCAGACGGTATTTGGGCGACATCGCCTTCATCGTACTCTGCGGACCGGTTGCCATCGGTAGCGGTGTGACAGGGTACTTTTGCGCCTCCATCGCTTTCCATCGGTAGGGTTTCATAGGCATCTTCATCCCTTTCGAGCCCGCTTTTGCCATATCCATACCCATGTCCGACATGGTAAGCGGCTGGGGCTTGTCCATTTTTGGCGCTTTGGCGAGTTTGTCTGCAGAGGGTGTCAAAGAGCCCAGAGCATAGCCGCTGCGTTCGATGCTCTGTGCGAAAATGGCATAGGCTCTTTGGGATTTGGGCTCTACGATGACATCGTAGGTCTCCGCTACACCGATGCGGAACTCATCGACAGTGACAGGTTTGACATGGTTGCCATCGGCTGCCACCACCGTCATTTTGAGTCCGGGAATGCGTACGTCGAAGATGCTCATTGCCGCACCGTTGATGAAGCGCAGGCGTATCTTCTGGCCTCTTTTAAAGAGCGCCTTGAACTGTGTGGCAGGAGTATTGCCGTGCATCAGATAGGTATAGGTGTATCCTGTCACATCGCTGAGGTCTCTGTCGCTCATACGCATTGTGTTCCACATCTTCCTGTCACTGAATGCTTTGGTAAAGCCCTTTTTGCCCACTTCTGAAAAGAAGTCGCCGACGGTGCGCCGGTTGTAGTTGTAGTAGTCGCTGCTGAGTTTGAGTTTGCGGTAGATGGAGGTTGGTTTCTCATCACTCCAGTCCGAGAGTACAATGGTATAGTCCCTGTCGTAGGCAAACGGCTCTTTGCGTTTGGGTTTGATGACAATGGCACCGTACATACCTGTCTGCTCCTGGTAGCCTGAGTGGCTGTGGTACCAGAACGTGCCGTGCTGTCTGACCTTGAACTGGTAGGTAAAGGTCTCACCCGGCGCGATGCCATCATAGCTGATGCCGGGCACGCCATCCATGGGTGCAGGCAGGATGATGCCGTGCCAGTGAATGGAGGAGCTCTTTTTGAGGTGGTTGGTGACATGAATGGTGACGGTCTCACCCTCCTGCCATACCAGTGTAGGGCCGGGAACCTGTCCGTTTATCGCTGTAGCTACAGCCTCTTTTCCTGTGAAGTTCACAGGGGCATAGTCGATATGCAGAAAGAACTCTCTTCCTTCCAGTACGCTTGCGCTGCTTGCCTGTCTGGGGAGCGCTTTGGCTTCACGTCCGCTTGCCGCGACAGCCGCAAGTGAGACTGCTGCAGCCCCTTTGACAAATGTTCTTCGTTTCATATGTTTTCTCCGTTTATCTTCAGTAGTTCCAGCTGTGCATGACCGCTTTGAGGTTGACAAAGAGGATGCTCATAAAGGTTTTGAAATCCTCTTCGACATCGACTGCGCCGAGTATCTCCTCGAAACCGATAGTAGCAAGCTTTGTGGCGCCATCTTCTTCGTAGACGGAGATGCGGCATGGCAGATAGACCGAAATAGCGGAGATCTCACTGAGCGCCTGCTGTGCACCCGGAGGGTTGCAGAGTTCAAAGACGGTAATCTCCTTTTCGATGGGGAAGCCTTTGTCGTGCAGAATTTTTTTAAAATCGTAGGTCTGAAGCACGCCAAATCCGTGTTTTTTGGCGTGTGTCTCCATCTCCTCTTTGATCTGTGCAGGTGAAATATCGGTGGTGACTGTGTAGATCATAACCGGCTCCTTCAATGTATTTATAGGAGCATGATAACACGTTTGCGTGCAGGTTATGTGCAGATGGATCTTGAAAGTATTTGTGTGCGTAGGCAGAGTTTGTAATAAAAGGGTGCTAATCTGTCAGTATATAGCTTGATATGGAACGGTCGTAGTCGATACTGAAACCAAGTTTGTTCAGTTTTGAAATATAGACTCTCAAAGAGCCGTCACTGTGGCTTTCAAGTGTTTCTGAAATATAGGTTTTGTTGACCGGTTTATTGCGGTGTGTCAGAAGCAGTTCGAGCAGTTTGAGTTCATTGGGAGAGAGTTTGATCCGTTCTGTTCCTTTGAAAAGCTGACGGGTATTAAGATGGTAATAAAAATCTTTATAGATGACAATATTGTTTTTATGGTTGTATACTTTTCGGTAATGGTAATCGATTCTGACAGAAAGGTCATCCATATAAAGCGGTTTGATGAGATAGTCATCACCATGGAGAAACGCAAGTTTCATATGTTCCAGACTGTAATAGTCATCGATATAGATAACCGGTGTGGGATCCTCAGCATCTCTGAGAGACTGAATGGTCTGCAGGGCACTGAAGTGGATGATGTAAAGATCGTAATGTTTTTCATAGGTGAGAAAGAGGATCTCTTCCTCTGTCCATGCAAGATCGACCTCATAGGACGAAAAATGGGTGTCAAGGTAATAGGGAAGGCTCTCTTCAAAGATGAGTATTTTGAACATTATTTTACTTTTTGCATACTTCTGACCATCACATTGTTCGGATCGAGGATAAGAATATCTTCATACACCTTTTTAAGATAGGTATTGCCGGTTGCTTTGTAGATTCTGGCAAGCTGTTCGAGAAAAGGTACGGAAGCAGGATAGACTGTAAGCATTTTGTGAACCATTTGCAGTGCTGCATCGTATTTTTTCTCGGCAACAAGTGCTTTGATCATATAGAGATTTGCATAGTAGTTGTAATAATCGATCTTAATCAATTCCTGTGCGGCACTTTCTGCCTTTTTGTAGGCTTCCGTCAAAAGGTAGACATGAATGATGCCAAGGCGCGGATTGATGGCATACGGGTTGATGATGGAGGCTTTCTGATAATACATAAGGCTGTTTTTGTATTTTTTTTCCCGGAAAAAGAGCCATCCGAAACGCAGATTCAAGGTATAGCCGTTGGCATATTTTTTATACAGCGGGGTCAGTACTTTGATGGCTTCATCATATTTTCCCATCTGCTCATAGTTATATGACTTGACATAGAGTTGTTTGACCGAATCAGATTTGGGTTGAGATGCTGCAAGCAGTGTGAGACTTGCAAGCATCCATAGAAGTGGTGTTTTTTTCATATCAGAAGGTATAGCTCACTGCTGCATATACGATGGAGTTACGTCCTTCCGGAAGAAGCTGGAGGGTTGCTGCATTGTATTCTTCATAGTCATTGGCAGTATAGTTTATGCTGACATTCAGTTTTGGCGTAAAGTAGTATCCGAGTTTTGCCTGATAGGATCTGTGGTAAAGGTCTTTGGTATTGTATACGGAAAAGCCGTTGTCACGGACGCCGCTTTTCATGTCACCACCCATATATCCAAGCGTAAGGTAAGCACCTTTGTAGGTGACAGTATCGGAAATTTCATAGGAAAAGTAACTGGAATCGAGGTAGTCTTTTGCATCGATGAAATTGGCTTTGAGTGTAAAGGTGTTTCCCAGATCGGCAGAGATGGTTTTACCATATTCGAAATAGGGTGTAAACTGCCAAAGACTGATAGTTGTGGTGTTGTTGATGTTTGTTTCGTTATGGGCACTGCCATAATGTGAATAGTAGACATCCAATCCGTAAGACATTTTGCTTTTGGCACCGTAAGTGTAGCCTTGAACTCCAAGAATACCGACAATACCGCTTCCAAGGTCTCGGAAATTTGTATTCTCATTGTTGTTGATGTAGTGAATACCGCCTTTGAACATATATTTTGGGTTGTATTTGCTGTAGACCAGTGTCACGTCATGCTGGATAAGGTTTGAAACATTGACATTGTCTTTGTATTGTGTGTCGAGGTAGCTGTATGAAAACTCAAGCAGATAATCAAGGTTTCCGATGCTGGTATAGACCCCTCCGAATTTTGAACTGTCTTTCAGTGATTTGCCGGTAGAGTTGTCATAGTTGATCGTACCGAAATAAGGTAGTACAGTAGCCGTGTCTGCACAGGCAATCGCTGAAAGTGCCAGCGTTCCGAGTATAAGTTTTTTCATTGTCATTTCTCCCAGTTTTTAAAATTATAATGGTTGAATGTGCAGAAAGTGTGCACAAAATTACAGAATTCTATCATATAATGTTTAATTATTTTATTATGTACTCCTTATTATATGTTTTCGGTAGAAAGTTTGAGGTGTGTTGTGTCGTATGCAATCGATGCAAACCCCTTGTGTGTTTTTGAGACAGCCACTTCTCCATACCGTGAAGTGACTGTTTCTCCGTCAAATGTATAGAGAGATGTTTCTCTGTAGATTTCTTTGTGAATGGTGGAAGCCAGTTCAATCAGGGTTCTTTGAATCGGACTTTTTGTCAAGTATGCGGGAAGGTAGTCCTCGTATGTTACTTTTTGGGACGAGATAAACGGAATACGCGGTGCCAGTATAAAAAGCTGTTTAAGATAGGAATCTGTGCCTTTATAGTCATAAAAATAGAACTCTTTGAGGGTATTGTAAAAATAGAGTCGGTTGTGCTGTGTATCGGTCAGATAGAATGTCCCTGCCGTATCCATTTGAACACGAAAAACCGTTTTTCCGACAAGCACTCCTTTTTCATAGACATTATAGGTAAAAGTATCGTCCAGAATAAACAGAAATCTTGAAGCAATATGTTTGTTGATGACAGCGGCAGTGACCTCCTCATGAAGCGAAGGTGTGCTGTTGTAGAGGAGTTTCTCTTTGAAAATATACTCACTGAAAAGAAATTTTCTTGTAAACCCTCCGATTGTGGGGACATCCTGTACCTGAATATGAATATGGGGTTCGGGAGAATATCCGGAATTGCCGCACTTTGCAATGACACTCCCTTCCTGCACATAGGTTCCGGTTTCATGCGTGACAGAATATTGCATCAGGTGGCTTATCTCGACGTAGAATCCCATATCACTGCGGATAATGATGTAGTTCCCCCAGTTGTTGATATGGTCGACTTCGCCGATATGGTTGTCACGAAGGTCACTGCGCACATCGACGATGTACCCGCTGACAGGGGCGAGAATTGCTTCCCCGAAAGCAGCATAGTCTTCAGGCTGTTTTCCATCCCCTCTATAGGTTTTCCCATCAGGATATGTTTTGACAAAATCATAGGCGTAACGGTACTGGCCTTTGTGGGTCCATGCACCGTCAAATCCCTGATAGACAGACCATGTACCCGAATAGGGAAGGGAGATTTTTGTGGGGATCTCTCCAAAACGGAAGATTTTGCTCAGATAATTTGCCAGGGAAGCTTCAGGGGTGGCTTTGATCTCTACGTTGAACTCTTTGTAATAGATAATGGAGAGAATAAAAATGAAGGCAATAACCGTAATGTTGAACGGAAGCGTAAATACCGGAATGGCAAAATAGTTGAACAGCATGACAATGGCATCTGTCAGAATGACACTGATGGCAACCCCTATGAGTGCAAGGATGAAATTTCGTAGTGTCGGAAGCAGAAAAATACCGCAAAGTGCAATGGCAACAAGAATGTAGTTGAATGCATAAGGGTCGTGCAGCGCCTGGGTATAGGAGTCGATGAGCAGGCTGTGCAGCATGACACCAAAATAGAATCCTGTCAGTGCCATGATGAAAATGATCCGTGAAAAATAGAGAATCAGCAGTATGATTGCAGCACCGGCGATATTATTTGGCAGAAAAAAGATAGCTCCAAGTGATTTGAGAAACCCGCTTAGCAGTGCGGGCATTTGGATATCGTACATAGTGGCATTGTTCACCAGGGTGGAGAGAAGACCTGAATATTGAAGTGATGCAAGATAGACAAAGACTGTCACAATTGAAAAAGGCAGGGAAAGAATGGGGATTTTGTAAACACTGAACAGACGGTTGAACATGAAAGAAAGCATAAAAGTAAATGCGGAAAGAATGCCGATGAGCATAATGCTGACCATGGAGGGTTCGAAAATATAGCCTACTCCCATACCTACAAGCAGTGAGTTGTAAATGTAAAATCCCTGTGCAAGATAGGACTCTTTAAACTGCAGGAATTCTGCAAAGAGTATTGTAAAAACCACTGCTGCCAATCCGCTTAGTGCAACCGAAGGATTGATAAATGTGATCAGCAGCAGCACGATACCTGCTGCCCTGCTATTGAGAAAAAGAATAGCAGAGTAGGGTTTAATGGCACTAAAAATAAGTGTTTTCAGGTTCTCCATGGACAGACAGCCTTTTTTATATCTCTTTGTAGTTTACGGTTTCCAGGTCATCAACAGCTTTGATGAGTTTCGGATGTCCCTCTGTGTCTATAAGCACCACTGCCGGCTTGTAGCGGATAAACTGCATCGCCTGCGTATAGTTGTAGGCGCCTACAGGAGAGATACTCAAAATACTGCCACGGTCAAGTGCCGGAAGCATGATATGCTCTTCGATCACATCAATATTCATGCAGAGAGGGCCGTTGAGCGTAGAAGGTTCATTCTCGCCTTCGTAATGTTTGTCAAGCTCAATATTGAAGTTATACCATGTTGAAGTATAAAGCAGGTTGACTCCGGCATCAAGGATATACCCTTTCTTTCCGTCAGGAAACCGTTTATAGCCGTGGACTGATGTCAGGAGGTATCCTGCTTCATCTATCAGTGCCCGTCCGGTTTCAAGGTAGAGTTTCGGCAACGTATCACTTTTATTCATCTCATAGATGGCATTGGTGATCGCTTCGGCATAATCGTCCGGCGTGGGAACGATGACATCAGGAGACTGATAAATGCCCTTGAGATGTGATTTGCTGGCAAATCCGCCGCCAAGATCAATATATTCGATAGTAGCACCGAAATCATTCTCAACTGCTTCTTTCAGACGCATGATTTTGATCGTTGCTACTTTGTAGGCATTGGCATCGAGCATAAAGGTACCAATATGCGAATGAATGCCGTTAAGCTCAAGTTTGCCGCCGTCATACATACGTTTGACCGCTTCATAGGCTTCACCGCTCTCAAAGTTGAATCCGAAACGGGACCACTGCGGATGGATGCCGGTATCCATATTGATACGAATGGCGACTTTGATTTTGGTACCGAGTTCATCGGCGATCTTTTCAAGGTCATTGAGTTCAAAAAGGTTGTCTACATGTATCTTTGCCCCCTCTTTAACGGCAATTTTGAGATCTTCATAAGGTTTGTACGGGCCGTTAAAAATAATGTCTTTCCCTTCAACCCCGAGTGCTCTGGCTTTTTGATACTCAAATTCACTGACCACTTCGGCAATAGAACCAAGGTCGTGGAAAATGTTGCATATGGCATTGAGATAGTTCGTTTTGTAACTCCAGCCAAACTGGACATCCGGATATCTGGAACTGAATGCACTGTAGAGATTGCTGTAGAGTTCGCGTATTTTTTTCTCGGAAAATACGAAAACAGGGCTGCCAAAAGTATTGACAAGGTCAGCAACTTTGACACCGTCAATTTCAGAACGGATCTTCTGGGTTTTCATAGGGCTTCCGTATTTGGATGCCATAGCAAATTCGACTTTATTGATGGTTGGTTTGATGTAAGGCTGTTTGCTCATATTAAAGTTCCTTTGTTGAAAGTAGTTTTATCAGGTCAGAAAAATCGGTGACCAGTTCGGCGGTATAACGCACATAAAGTTTGTTCTGCGGATACTCAAGCTGTGGCGGTGTATCGATTCCCTGCATGATATCAACGACCATTTTGGGAAGGTTGATGCCGATTTCCGTTGCAAAATAGACCCATGCCGGGAAACGGGGGTTGATCTCGATAAGGAAGATATCACCATTGCCTGCCATAATGCACTCAAGTTCGAAGGGACCGTTCCATCCGGTCTGGGCAACGAAGTCTTTGGCGATATCCATCAGTTTTTGGTTTTGGAGGGTAACCCCTGTCCATATTTTCCCAATATCAGTCGTGGTCAGCTTTTTGATGGCCACAGCACCTTTGAGTTCCCCTTTGCCGTTGCCGACACCTACGAGATTGAGTTCTTCTCCGGATACCACTTCCTGTACGAGTACGGGAAATCCCCATTCATTGGAGATCTTGTAAAAGTGTTCCACAGCACTGTCCAGATTGTGTGACATATAGGCCTTATAGTAGTTTCCTTTGACCATAAGCGGAAAACCGGTTTCTTCTGCACATTTGGCAAGTTCCTCTATGCTGGAGATCTCAAAGGTTTTTGGGTGTCTGATGGCAAGTTTTTCAGAAAGCGCATCGAGTTTGTTCTTGTTTCTAAGCTCAAAGTTTTCCAGTGAAGGAAGACACAGTTTAATGCCCAGTTCTGTTTCCAGCTCTCTTTGGTATTTAATGTAGAGCGGGAGTTCCGCATCGAGATTGGGGATCACAGCATCGATCTGCGATTTCTCTTTGATGTGTGCAAGCCGTTTCTTGAGTTCGTCAATACCGAGAGAGGGGTAGGGCATCAGGTAGGTTCTTTCACAAAGACCCATGTAGTTGCCCGGTTCGTTCGCATCGTAAGAGAGCCCTATGAGGGTGTGCTCTGAGCGCAAACTTTTAATCACAGGAATTCCCGGAGCCGGATTGTCTGTATTGTTCAGTCCACTGACAGCTATTTTCATGTTATATCAATCCGTAAATTTTCAGTTTTGACATAAAATCACTGACATCGATAAAGAGATCCTCTTTGCTGACATCATATTTTTCGGAAAGTTCGTCAATGATCTCATCTTTGCTTTTATGGTGTCTAAGTGAGATGAGTATCTCTTTTGCAATATCGTTTAACTGGTAACTGTTGCCGACGACGGGATTGAATGCAATGTTGTTCTCGTCGAGTACAAGTTGGTCGATCGTTCTCATAATTATGCTCCATGTTGGGATGTAAAACGTATTCTATGCTTCCCGTGTTAATAAAATGTTAAGAGAGCAATAGAGGATTAAAATAATAAAATCAATAGATTTACTTGACAATAAAAAACTTTTTAGATAGAATGGCGTCAACAAATGCAAAAAGGCACTTGTAAAAACCCTGGCAACCCACACGGACAAGGGCATTCGGTTTTAAGATTGTTGTAGTCTCCCCTTTATATTGTTAAATCTTGAAACAAAACCGGATGCTGTGGGTACCCAGGGTCTTTAGAGGTGCCTGCTGTACATATACAAAGGACGTACATGTCTCCTTCATGTCCTATTTCCCAACGACGCATCGATACCAACCTTGTTCGAATTGTCTCTTTTGAGGTACTTCTTTTTACACTCTTGTTTGCTGTTACCCGTAACGACTTCTTTATACTTACGGTTCTGTATGATTTTACAGCAAGGGTATTTCGCAAAGAGAACTACAGTCCTTTTGCACAGATCGCGAAGTTCATATTAAAGCATTGGGATGCTGCACCGGCTTACTCGGACGAATCTCCAAAACGTTTTGCACTCTATCTTGGTTTTGTAACATCGTTTGCTATTACCCTGTTCGCACTGTCCGGATTTGTAAAAACGGCACTGATCGTGGCAGTTATTCTCATGATTTGCGCTATTCTTGAAGTTTTATTCGATTTTTGTATAGGATGTAAGTTATACTACGCCTTACAATTAACAAAGGTAATAAAACATGATAGGAATTTCAACTAAAACTATTTATGCCGTTGCAGCACTGAATGAAATGGGAACCATCCAGCCCAATGAAGTACTCAAGATCAAAGAGATCGCTGCACGGGCCAATATTCCACAGAGTTTTCTGGAGCAGATTTTGCTTGAGTTGAAAAAACAGGGAATTCTTACAAGTGTTAAAGGGGCGCACGGCGGATACCGTCTGGCACGTGACCTTAAAGATATTTCACTTAAAGAGGTTGTACACATTCTTGAAGCCGATGCCTTCGGTGACATTTGCCGTACAGACAACCCTGGGCTCAGGCTTTTTTGGCAGGATGTCCAAAAGAGTGTTTCCGAGGCATTCGATATTCCGCTTTCCGAATTGAAAAACTATGAGATGAAAGCGAACCAGACACTCAATTACTCCATTTAGAGGAAGAAAAATGACCAAAAATTTTGATTATTACAATACCCTGCTTGTGCAAAGTGTAGGTTCCAAAACAGGCCCTATTGCACCTACTGTTGTCCCTTCTGCCGCATACGGTTATGCAGATGCCCAGGAAGCAGAAGGAATCTTTGCAGGTGAAGTGAACAAGCCGCTTTACGCACGTGTGGGAAACCCTACCAACGGTAAGCTTGAAGGTATTGTTGCCAAGATGGAAGGCGGTTTCGGCGCTATTGCTACCGCTTCGGGGATGGGTGCGCTTGCTATGGTGACGACAGCCATGCTCAAAGCCGGTGACGAAGTACTCTGTATCGGCGGTTTTTTCGGAGGTACCTACACATTGGTGAACGAAACCCTCAAGCGCTTTGGTATCAGCAACACGTTTTGTGAAGTCGATGATTTCACGCACATAGAAGCGAAACTCAAAGAGGGTGTGAAGATGGTATTGATGGAGAGTGTGGGCAACCCCAGCCTGCGTCTGCCGGACATCAAACGTATTGCTGATCTCTGCAACACCTATGAGACTCTTTTGGTTGTGGACAATACCGCCACACCGCTTCTGGTGCGTCCTCTGGAGCTTGGTGCGGACATCGTGGTACACTCAAGTACCAAGAATATGAGCGGCCACTCTGCGGCACTGGGTGGTATTGCCGTCTTCCGTGCAGTCAAGGCTGAAGGGGACAAGCTGCACAACGAAAAGTATGCGGACCTGCACAAGATCGTCAACAAGACAGGAGAGAAAGCGTTTATTCCCATCTGTAAAAAGCGTGCCATCCGTGATGTGGGCATGACCGCCAACGCCTTTGGTTCGTTTTTGACGATGCTGGGGTTGGAGACACTTTCGCTCAGGGTCGAGCGTGTCAACAAGTCGGTTGCACGGGTTGCACAGATACTCGAAGAGAATCTGCCTGAGGGTATTGAAGTGAATCACCCTTCGCTGTCTAAAAGCGAAGATCATGCACGCTACCTCAGCGATTTTGCAGACGGCTGCGGGCCGCTTCTGACGGTTGACTGTGGTACACAGGAACGCGCTTTTACCTTCCTCAATGCATTGAATATGGCGACACTGACAGCCAACATCGGTGATAACCGTACCCTTGCATTGCATATGCAAAGCACGATCTACAGCGACTTTGACGACAAAACCCGAAAGTTCCTCGGTGTTACAGAAGGGCTAATCCGCGTTTCCATCGGACTGGAAGACCCCGAAGAGATCGCAAAAGATTTCCTTCAGGCGGCAGAAGCGCTTTAAGTCTTCTGTACCGGTTCCCCCCTTCGCTAAAAAACACTTCTATTGTATGCCTGTTATATACCTTGCCAAGAATATGTGTTAGCATTATTTATATATTAACACTATATTTTATTTATTTGATATATAAATAAAACAAAAATATGCTATGATTTTACATGAAGGCACTGATAGATTTTTTTACACCACACGATCAGTTTGAAACACATGAATGGATATTGAAACATCAGATTTTTGCACTTTTGATGATTTCATTCTTTTTTGGACTGGGTGTACTCTGCTTTGCTCCAGTCAGAATTTTACAAGAAAATCTGATTGTCGGTATCAGTCAGTTGCTATTGGGACTTTTTATGCTTTCCGGTTTTTTTCTGTTACGGAAGAACAAAAAGTTCTATGCCCACTATGCACTTGTGTTTATGATTCTTTTTTTCCTCTATACCTGGCTCATTTTTTTTAAAGTACCGCAGAATCATCTCAATATCCTGTGGGTTATCGCTGCACCTATTTTGATCTTCTTTTTTTTGAACCGTACTGGCGGCATTGTTATGTTTGTACTGGTGACACTTTTTATTATATACCTTATTTTGAGTGGATATCCCTATACCATGGCAGAGTTCATCACACTTATCGGTGCTTTTCTCATAACGACATTTGTCATGTATATATATGAAAGGGTAAAAGATGGGGAAAAAGCATTGATGGAAGCATATGCGGCACAACTTTCCCATGAGGTAGAAGAGAAAACTGCCGAATTGACAATGCTCAACAGCCATTTGCAGCAGCGCATAAACAGGGAAGTAAAGAAGCAGATAGAGCAGGAACAGATGCTTCTGCATCAATACAGAATGGCACGTCTTGGCGAAATGACCGATGCCATTGCCCACCAGTGGCGACAGCCCCTGATGCATATCAATGCCCATTTGCTTGATCTTGAAACCCAGCTTGACAGGAATGACAGTGTACCTCCAACGACAGTCATGAAAAAAATTGATGACATTGCGTCAATTACGCTGCAAATGTCTGAAACCATTGAAGATTTTCGTCATCTTTTCGATACACAGACAGAACCCGAAAATGTGCAGGTTTATGAACTTTTTAAAGAACTTGAAACAATGCTGCATTACCGTTTAAAAGAGATAGAACTGCTGATTGTCTGTGAAGAGGATGTTTGGGTACGGATTCCCAAAAATATGTTGCTTCAGGTACTTGTTGCCGTTGTGGTCAATGCACTCGAAGTATTTGTTTTAAGGAAAATTCCATCTCCAAAACTGATACTTGAATGTCGCCAAGAGGGAAGAAGGGCTCTATTTTCAGTAACAGATAATGCCGGAGGTATTGAAGCGAAGGCGCTTTCTTCACTGTTTGATCCATACTTTACCACGAAAAAACACGATGGGGGTACGGGATTGGGGCTCTATATTGCAAAAATTATTGTAGAGCGGCAGCTTGAAGGAAAGATCACAGCAGAAAATGTCGGGAAAGGCGCATCTTTTACAATCTTCCTCCCAATGTCAAAGCAATGATTACACTCTGTTACACTTTTATGAAATAGTAAAGATGAAGGAGATCCTGTGTATCGATTCTCAAAGCTGAAAACCTGTCTCTTCTCTACTGTACCGCAGCCGGTCATCCGCTACAAAGTGATTACATTGCTGATCATTGCTTTGGCAATAGGGATTTATATTTCAATTTTTGGAATTTACCGGATTTCACAGGGACGGGTGATTGTCGGCAGTTCTGAGCTTAGTCTCGGTATTTTCTTTCTGATAGGCTTTTTTTTCTTACGAAAAGATCAACGCTTTTATTTGCCTATAGCACGGATTTTTTTTGTTTTGGTGTATATTCTGATGATCATATTGACACTTTATATTCCCGAAGAACGTACCCATATTTTGTGGGTGCCGGCCGTAATGGTGCTGATCTTCTTCTTGCTCGATGCCAAAGGAGGACTGCTCTTTTTGGGTGGCTATCTGTTGTTTATTCTCTACCTTATCGTGGCGGGGTATGACTACACTGTAACAGAGTATATCACCTGGAGTGTCTCGCTTGTTTCCATGGCACTGGTACTTCTGTTTTACGAAAAAGTAAAAGCGGATGAGAGTATTTTATTGCAGGAACAGGCGCAGAAACTCAAGGCTGAGGTACGAAAAAAGGAAGAAGATATCGATCATTACGAAACTGCGCTGCAGCAGAGCCGGGCAGCCATTGAACAGCTTCAGCATGCAATGGAGAAACACGCCTCGGAAGATGCCGTGATGCGGCAGCAGTGCCGCATCGAAAGTATGCAGCAGATGCTGGATGAGATAGCCCACCGGTGGCGGCAGCCTTTAATGCATATTAATGCATTGATCATGAACCTTTCACATACGCTCAATGAACAGAAAAACCTGCATGAAGTTGAAATACAGGTCGATCAGATTGTTGAATTGACTGCCCAAATGTCAGACACCATTGAAGAGTTTAGAGTACTTTTCGATGATGGCAAGCAGAGTGAAACAAAGGATGCAAGGAGTTCAGATGCTTGAAGCACTCAAATCGAAAACCATTCTTTATGTAGAAGATGAAATGCAGATACAAAAAAGTGTCGGAGACTATCTGCGTAACTATTTTGACACTGTGTTTGTCGCAGACGATGGTCAGGAAGCACTGGAGAGTTACCGAAAATACCATCCGGATGTTATTCTGCTTGATATCAATCTGCCAAAACGGGACGGACTTTCTGTCGCCAGGGAGATCAGGGAGAAAGACGGAAAAACGAAGATCGTGATGCTAACAGCCCATACAGAGAAAGAGAAGCTGCTTGCTGCAACGGAGCTGAACCTCTGTAAGTATCTTGTCAAGCCGGTGACACCGAGACACTTTAAAGAGACACTGCTGCTGCTGGCCGAGAAGATTATTTCGGAAAACGAAAACAGTGAAGTTGCCGTACTGGCACCCCAATGTTACTGGAATGAAACAACTCAGACACTCTGGCTGGAAGGTTCACCTGTAGAACTGTCGTATAAAGAGCGGAAACTCATATGCCTTTTCCTGGAAAAGCGCCGGCAGCGAATTGCTTACGAGGATATTATGGTTGCACTATGGGATGATGCACTCGATCGTAAAATCTCTGTTAACTCTGTAAAAAACCAGGTCAGCGGTCTGCGAAAAAAAGTACCGGTGTTGAATATCGAAAGCGTGTATGGCATTGGCTATATTATGAACTGAATTTAAAAAGCGAAAATTGACTCATTATTTGCTTCGCATGATTATTAAAACAGTTTAAAACATTGCAAACTTACACTATTATTACACTTCATTACACTTTTCTTGCATACTGGACATATCAAAATATAAAAGGATATATCATGAAAAAGACAGTCTTAACGGTTTTATTGGTCTGCGGTACGCTTATATTGAGCGGATGTGGTGAAAAACCTTTTGCGGGAGATGGAGAATTTACAGTCAATAATGATGACGCAACAGTGGCACAGGGGCAGAGTGTCGTCATCGATATGCTTGCAAACGATACGTACGATCCGGCTCCAGGTGAACATAGTATGCAAATTGTTCTTGATGCGATCTCTGACCCGAGTGCGTTGCAAAAGGGCACGGCTGTCATCAACAGTGACAATCGTACCGTTACCTATACTGCGAATGCGGGTGAGTCAGGTGATGAGACCTTTTTTTACTCTGCACATGCTACAGGACAAAAAGATGACGGCAACGGAGGGTCAAATCCTTTTTTGACAATCTCAAAGGAGGGTACTGTGACTGTACACATTACCGATGTGCCAAATGGGCAACCTGTAGCAGACTCCCAGACTGTGGAGATAGATTGTAATGTAGCGGCTCAGCCTACTGTCGATATAGTACTTAGCGGCAGTGATCCCGAAAATGAACCTCTTACATATGAAATTGTCACGAATCCGGTATATGGTACGCTCTCGCCGGTGAATGGAAATCAGGTTACCTACAGTGCGGATGGGTCGTTGTGTGCATCAGGTACAAATGATCAGTTTACCTTCCGTGTATCTGACGGATTACAGTATTCGGCAGAGGCCAATGTAACAGTCGTACCTGTCAATGCACCTTGAGGCAGCATAGGGGGCGTGTGCCCCTGAATGTTTTCTTCTCTTACAACTCCGCCTTCAAGCCGTAAAAATAGCTCTGTAGCTGAAAGAGTGCCTTGGAGGTCAGCTTTTCTACGAACGATTCAAGTTTGTCTTTTTTCTTCCAGCGTGGGTGCTTTACATGTGCAGCTTTGATGAGAGTACTTTCCGCATCGCTTTTTGTGCCTACCGTATCGATGAGACCGACATTTTTGGCGCGTGAAGCGAGGAAAATGTGGGCATTGGCGTAGCTGTCTGAAGCATTGATGTCAAGGTGGCGGGCTTTGGCGACATCGCTGACAAAGAGTGTATAGGTGTCTTTGGTCACACGTTCGAGTTCCGCGCGTTCATAGGGGGTCCATTTGCGTGTGAACGTACCTGCTTCCTTGTATTTACCCTCTTTGACGATCTGCGGTTGGACGCCGATTTTGTCGAGCAGTTGTTTGATGTCGGCACTCTCCATAATGACACCGATGGAGCCTACGATGGCACCTGGGTTGGCGATGATTTTCTGTGCATAGATGCTGGCGTAGTAGCTGCCGCTTGCCATGATGCCCGATGCGTAGGCGATGACCGGTTTTTTCTTTTGCAGATTTCTGATGGCATAGCTGATCTCGATGGAAGGCGGTACAGCACCGCCGGGAGAGTTGACGTTGAACAGTACGCCTTTAATGGCATTGTCTTTGGCTGCCGCATTGATCTGTTTGACGATCTTTTCAGAACTCATAATGGGGCCGAAAAGTTTGATCTCCTGCAAGTTCGGTTTTTTCAAAGGCGCTTCTGCCGATGGCATGAAGACCAGTATCAAAATAAGCAGAAAAAGCAGCCCTTTAAAGTGATCGCCGATCCACTTGAGTGTGTCGCTGAATTTTTTAAACATACATCTCTCCTTCAATATATACGCTGTCAACCTCTCTGGTGTGCAGAATGGTCCACAGGGCGATCTCTTCGGTACGTCTTGGAAGTTCGGGCAGTGTTACCAGTGCGAAGTCGGCGTAGTTCCCGACTTTCAGAGAGCCGCACTCAAGCTGGAGCGCTTCTGCTGCATCGGAGGTAACGGACTTGATGAGTTTGAGGGCAAACTCCTGTAGAGGTGCTTTATGGTGAAGCATTAGTGCGGCCCGGAACTCATCGAAGATGCTGAGTGAATCGTTAGAGCTGAGTCCGTCTGTCGCGATGGTATAGGGAATGTCAAGGGCATGTAGCTTCTCGACAGCAAGGCGTCCTACGCCAAGGTAGCGGTTGGAACGCGGGCAGTGGGCGATGGTGTGTCCTTTTTCTTTGATGTGCGCAAGCTCTTCGTCGTTGGCCTGGACACAGTGGACAAAGTGGGTAGGGTAGGTATCGAAAGCATTAAGGAACTCTTCGATGGTCGTTACCGGTGTGGAGGTGTTGAAGAATTTTTCGAAAAAGGCTTTGAACTCCCCGCTGCCCTTTTCCAGCCACTCCCGCTCTGCGGCTGACTCGAGAAAGTGTGCGGTAAGCGGCATCTTATGTTGTTTGGCAAGGGTCACTGCACGCTGAAGGATGACCGGATGGACAGAGTAAGGGGAATGGACGGCAACAGCAGGAATAATGCGGCTATCGGGCTCGCAGCTTTGTGATGCTTTGACACGCTCTAAAAAATCGTTGTAGAGCATGTCTGCATACTGGGCATTGGATCCGATGAGTTCATTGAAGAAGACCACACGCTGGGCAGCTTCTTCACACACTTCAAGCTCTGTACCGAAACTGGAGATGGCACCAAACGTGGTGATGCCCGAGCGCAGCATCTGGTCGCACTCTTTTTGCATCATGGTATTGTCGCATTCCTGAAGCAGATCGTCACGGTGCTCAATGACCGAGTCAAGCCACGGCATGAAGGAACCGTATTTGAGTGACGTAATGTTCGCGGAGAACTCCAGATGGACATGGGTATTGATGAAACCGGGGTAGAGAACGGTGTAGGGCTTGGCACGTACAAGCGTTGCCTCGGGGTAGGTTTCAAGCAGTTTTTCAGGCAGGTCGACCGCTTGAATGCGGCTGTCGAACGCGATGGCGAGATTTTCAACAAATCGGCCGTCAATATAGAGATAGTCTGCAATGATGATCTTCATGGTGTCACTTTCCTTGGGTTTAAACCTATTTGGATAAAATAATAGCGAAAATAATACAATAAGAAGGTAGTAATAATGAAAATAGTTGTAATCCAGGGACCAAACCTCAATATGCTCGGTGTCAGAGACCAGAATGTCTATGGACCGATGAAACTTGAAGATATTCATGCGCAGATGAAAGGGTTCGCCGAGCAGAACAAAGTTGAGATCGAATTTTTCCAGAGCAACCTCGAAGGTGAAATCGTTGACCATATTCAGGAATGTATGGGAGATGCCGACGGTATCATCATCAACCCTGCAGCCTACACACACACTTCTATTGCGATCCGTGATGCGCTTGCGGCAGTGAAGATCCCGGCGATCGAAGTACACCTGAGCAATATTCATGCAAGAGAAGAGTTCAGACACACTTCCCTCACCGCACCGGTATGTGCAGGACAGATTGTCGGTATGGGACCGTTCGGATACCACCTTGCGATGATCGGCATGCTGGAGATCTTCAATCAGGTCAATGCAATGCGTCAGGCGCAGCAGCAGGCACAGGAAGCTGCACAGCAGCAGTAAGCATCCTGCTCTTTAAATAACAGGAGGTACGACTGTGCCTCTTGACTCTCCCCCTTTTGAAGGTAACCTATGAACTACATGCTCAAAGACGAAAATGCCATCTATTATGAATGCGGCTACAGCTGTGACAATGCACTTTACCTGCGTTTGGGAAAAGAGGCATGGTTTCTGACA
The DNA here is from genome assembly GCA_027019175.1 of Sulfurovum sp. Classification (GTDB taxonomy): domain Bacteria; phylum Campylobacterota; class Campylobacteria; order Campylobacterales; family Sulfurovaceae; genus Sulfurovum. Next base: position 21,191 of record JALUXB010000049.1, read on the forward strand.
GACAGCCGCTACACACTCGATGCCCAAAGCAATGTACGCGGTGCCAAAGTGGTTATAGTACGCAACCTCTACGAAAAGGCTGCCCATATACTCTCCTCAAGCAGGGTAAAAAAGGTGCTGTTCGACCCCAAAGAGTGGAGTGTCTACGGTTTTGAGACGATAAAAAGCAAATGCAAAGTGAAGTTCGTTGCCGAGCCGGACTTTTCACACAAAAAGCGCATCATCAAAACCGAAGAGGAGCTTGTACTGCTTGCCAAAGCGGCAAAACTGGGTGCCAAGGCGTTCAAAACCTTTGCAAAAGCGGTACAGAAAGAGGGATTTGGCAAAGATGAGTATGTACTCACCTACATGGCCAAGGGTGCGCTTGGCGGATATGGGAAGTACGACCTCAGTTTCGACCCTATTGTTGCCATCAATGCCAATGCGGCAAAACCGCATGCCACGCCGACAAAGAAAAAGCTCAAAAAAGGTGACTTGCTGCTGGTTGATGCAGGGCTGAAGTACAAACGCTACTGCTCCGACCGTACCAGAACGGTTTTTGCTGATGAAAAATTTGCCTTTAAAACCAGGCAGCACTTTTCGAAAAAGAAAATTCAAAAAGCGTACGATACAGTCTTGAAAGCGCATGACAATGCCATTGTAAAGGCGCAGAGCGGTATGAAAGCCAAAGAGATCGATGCACTGACACGCACCATCATCGAAAAGGCAGGTTTCGGGGAGTATTTCGTCCACTCCACCGGACATGGTGTAGGGCTTGACATTCATGAGATGCCCTATATCGCATCCAAGTCCGAAACCGTCATCGAGGACGGCATGGTTTTTACCATAGAGCCGGGTATTTACATCCCCGGAGAGTTTGGTATCCGCATTGAAGATATGGTCGCGATAGTCAATGGCAAAGCGAAAGTCCTTTAATCAGGTAATAGGTAGCAGGGAGTAGGGTGCGTAACCACGCACCAAACAAACAGTAAACAGGCAAAGCAGGAAATGATGGTAAAAAGAAAAAAGCTCAATGATACACTGACATTGATTTTTACGCCCCATTTTCCCTATAATGCAAAAAGAAAAAGAAAAAAGCGTCACAGGGTACTGCTGGGTATCGGCGGGAATGTCGGTGATGTGCTGCGGCGTTTTGAGCATCTTTTTGTCTTTTTTGAACGCAGTCCACTGATAGACATTGTCGAAACAGCGCCCATACTGAAGAATCCTCCATTTGGCTATTTGGAGCAGGATGATTTTTTAAATACGCTGATCCTGGTCGAAACAGAACTTTCTGCCCAAGCGCTGCTGCGCTATGTATTGCATGCGGAGAAGCGGTTTGGCAGAAAGCGGCTTTTTAAAGACGGGCCGAGAACACTTGATATCGATATAATATTTTACGACACGGCAAGTGTAGAGAGTGAAAGACTGACGCTGCCGCATCCGGGATGGATGCAGCGGCCATCGGTACTGATACCGCTTGCGATGATGAAAAAGGCAGTAGTATGATCAATGAAACATTTGTTGCTTCGACACCTACAGAGGCGTATGAACAGGCAGAAAAAAAGTATGGTAATACATCGGAACTCACCATTGTTTCTGCAAAGCAGAGCAAAGATGAGAGTGGAGAGATCCGTGCCGAAGTGGTCTTTGCCGTACCCAAAGCACTGTTTATGAAGAAGTCTTTTGGCAAGGAAATCTCCTCTGTGCAACATTACAATGAAGAGGAAATGATGCTTGATGAAGTGACTTCCATGCGAAAAGAACTTGAAGCGATGCGTTCGGAACTGACAAGAGAGGAAGCCGTACTTCAGAAGGTGAAAGCACTCTTCCTGAAAAAAGGTATTGCGCCCCAATGGCTTGACAGCGTACTCGATCCGCTGATAGGTACTCCTCTTGCAGAAGATGAAACACTGCTGGTTTCCTATGTGCTTGAAGAGATCGATGACCGCATCACTGTCAGAGATGAAATGGTTGGCAAACCAAAAGTGATTATGCTGGTAGGTCCTACGGGAGTGGGAAAGACCACGACCATTGCAAAACTGGCTGCACGCTATGCCTATCTGCTCGACCGCCCTTACAAAGTAGCGCTGGTCAATCTTGACAGTTATAAAGTGGGAGCTGTCGAACAGTTGGCGCACTATGCGGATATTATGCAGATTGAGCACGTTTCGGTTTCAGCCCCTGAAGACTTTAAAACCCAGATTGCAGCACTGGAGTCATATGATATTGTACTGGTCGATACGGCAGGCATGTCTCCGTACGATACCCAGAAGTTCGTCAAGACGATCGAGTTCATCAAGTCTGAAACGGTACGTGATATGGAAGTGCACCTTGTGCTGGCAGCGACGGTGAAATATGAAGATATGGAAGATATTTACAAGAACTTCTCTTTTCTCAACCCTGATGCGGTGATTGTCAGCAAATTTGATGAAACAAAACATTTTGGAACGCTGTTGAACTTCATGCTGCTTTACGGACTGCCGATGAGCTACTTCTCTGTAGGCCAGGAGGTACCCGACGACCTGCTGCCTGCAAGTAAGGAGTATCTGCTTGAACGCTTTATCGGGGATGTGCATGAAGGTTGAAACGCAGGCAAGCCGTCTTGAACGGATGATGCGAAAACACCGGAATGTTGAAACATACCGTGTAACATTGCCTCCTGTCGCCTTGAAACGCAAAGATATAAAGATGCTGGAACCTGGAGATGTACTCCTTCTGGAGCTTGGATATTTGGTATTGCTGCTGGTACAAAAAGCTGAAGTAAAGGCCTGTCTGGAGCTGTCTGACAATGAAGGGAAATATGTGACACTTTCACCAAAAGAGGAGAAAAAAGAAATACATACTAAAAAATATGAACTTTTGTATCCCTCCTTTGGGTCAGTGAAAATACCACAACTGACAGAGGGCATGACACTTGAGTTATCCAAGATTGATCTCCACAGCGTTATGTTACAGAAAGCTGATGAGATGACCGTAGCAGAAGGGATACTGGTAGAGAGTGAAGGCATGATCGCCTTAGAAATAAAAAAGGTATATCGATGAAAAAGAAAGTATTGGTTGGCATGAGTGGCGGGGTCGATTCGACAGTGACATCTGTATTGTTACAGAAAGAGGGGTATGACGTTGAAGGGGTCTACATGAAGCTCCACGACAAACCCGGCTACCATGAAGAGAACTGGCGGAAGGTACAGAAGGTGGCTGACTACCTTGGCATCAAGGCACACTTCTATGACTTGAGTGAAGCATTCAATAAAGAAGTCTACAGCTATTTTGTCGAAAGCTATAAAGCAGGATTGACGCCAAACCCCTGTGTCATGTGCAACCGTACCATTAAGTTTGGAAAAATGGTGGAGTTTGCCGACAGTATCGGCGCAGACTATGTAGCAACCGGCCACTACATCCAGTGTGACGGTGAATTTATCTATGCTGCGGACGATCCGAACAAAGACCAGAGCTATTTTCTGAGTGAAGTGAAAAAAGAGGTACTGCCGCGACTCATTTTCCCGCTTGGTACATGGCAGAAACCCGATGTCAAAGCGTATGCGGCAAACATTGAAGTGCTTCAGGAGTTCGCCACCCAGGCTGAGAGCAGCGAAATCTGTTTTGTAGAAAACACTTATGATGAGGTACTTGCGCGTCATATGAACATTGACCAGCCCGGTGAAACGGTCGACACGGAAGGTAATGTGGTGGGTACCCACAAAGGCTACATGCACTACACCATCGGCAAACGCCGCGGTTTCTTCGTACACGGTGCACATGATCCGCACTTTGTGGTTGACATCAAACCTGAAGAGAATCAGATTGTTGTCGGGACACGTGAAAAACTGGAAGTATTCGACTTTGAAGTCAAGCAGATCAATCTTTTTGAAGACTTGACGGAATTTGACTGTGAAGTGAAGGTACGCTACCGTACCACTGCCGTGCCGTGTCATGTGAAGATCGAAGGTGAACGTGCCAAAGTTACCCTTAAAGAGCCTGTTTTCGGTCTTGCCAAAGGGCAGGTAGCAGCTTTTTATGACAGACGCAGACTGCTTGGCGGCGGGGTCATTGTCTAAAACAGCAATACGCGAAAAAGGGGAGGGAAAATGTTAAACAGGGTACTTTCAAGCACGTATGGGATATTGGCAACGACCGTTGCAGGTTTCGGCGGTTTGTTTGCTGATGCATTTTTTGGAAAATCAGGGTTTATTGTAACCCTTGCTGTAGCACTTCTCCTCCTCCTTATAGCGTTTGTCAAAGAGCGAAAAGTACAACAACTCTATGCCAATGAGACCATTCCCATTCCTGTTGTTGTCAGTGTAGACGACAGTACACCGATCGAAATCCATTTTAAAGCACTTTTAACCCGTATTGCCGAAGAAGACAGCCGTTTTGAAGGGCTTGATAAAAAACTGGAGAGCTATTTCAACATCTCTGAGCAAATGCTGACGTTCAAATATGACGGTGAGATGTATGACCGTGCCAGGCTGATCAGTTTTCTGCAGATTATTCGGTATGTGCTCAATGATATCCAGCGCAGGCTGGACAATAAAGCCTGTTTTCATCTCTTCTTTCTGAGACGCCCCGCTGTCGGTGTGGCACTTGGCGGGATGTTCCGTACAGACGGTATTGTGGTGTATCAGAACAACGATTACTCCAATACACTGGACAAAGTGGCAAAAATCGATTCGAGAAAATACAAAGAGAAAGTTTCAGACTTTAAACATTTTAAGATCATGAAAAAACTCAAGGATAAAAAGGAAAGAGATCTTTTGGTGGCTGTACAGATATCGAGCCATACAATTTCTCTTGAACACCCCTCTCTGCGTAAATTTAAAAACGTAATTGCATTGGAATCGGTACGTAACGGTACACTCCCCACCGACGACGAAAGTTTCAAAAACGACCTCTGGGTAGAACATGCCCAGGAAATTTATAACATTATCAACCAGTATAAGGGTGAATTCGACACCATTACACTGGTGCACTCTATGCCTGAAGCCATAGGCGTCATACTGGGAATGGCACTGGAAAACTACTGGAATATCAATGTCTACCAGTTTGACAGAGGCGAGTACCGCAATGTGATCAATCTTCAGGAAATCAAATATTATTTTTAGGGTGAATCATGTGGTTTGTCAGAATACGAAAAGAACGTAGAGCGTTTTACGATGCGGCAGAGGTGGTTCGCCGCACCGCACGTATCGAATCGAAACTTGAAATGCTTGGAGGCACGGGAAGCGGTATTTATGACAAATACAAAGTGCTTGAACAGTTTTTTCCGGAAGAGATGGAAACAAAGATCATTGAGCTTGGAACCATACGAAACAGGGTCGTCCACGGCAACCCGAAAATAGAAAATCCCAAAGCGGTATTCAAACTCTGTAAAGAGGTTGAAAAGATGATTGATGCGTATCCCCAAAGTAACAAAAAGAAACTTCGTGTTTTCAGCTTGTTGCTTGTGTTGGTATTGCTGAGTGTTATTGCAATAGGTGTGTGGGAGATAGTAGGACATGCATAAAAAATCATTGGCGGAAGCTATTTTTCTGTTTAACCGTATTGAAACACTGTTGCGGCAGCGTGGCGGGCAGGGAGAGAGCTTCAGTGACCTTGTGAAAAGTTTTAATGCCTATTTGGACAAAGAGGCAGAGATCAAAGCGGCAAAACGGCGTGCAGACAGCATGGGATACAAGTTTTACTATGATCGGGCTGAAGGTATGTATCAAATTAAAGACCAGTATCTCAAAGATCGCGGCATCTTTGATGATCTGAGAACCTATGAGTCATGTCGTCAACAGCATGCTGACTATATTGCCTATAAAAAAGGCCTCATCGGCGGGTTTTACAATAATTTGCGTTCGATTGCGTTTGAGAGAAACAATCTGCTGCACCAGGACAACTATACGATCAAAAATTTCCCCCGTTTTAAAAAAGCCTGCTATCAGGTCATTGATTTTCTGGAAAAAGGCAAACAACCGCGTTTTGGCATTGTCAATCTGCATCACAACGACTCCTTGCGTAACCGGCTGACAACATTTGCATGGGACACTCCGTCATTTTGGCTGCGCATACTGATCACGGTGCCGGTCGTATACGGGCTGTTTCACTATTTTAACGTATGTACGGATTGCTCGGAAACAGTCAGGTATGTGTGGATCGGTATTGTTTCACTTTTTTTCTATTCGATGGTGTTTCTGCTTCTGGACATTCTCCGGTTTACATTTCGTTCGGAAGAGAATATGCAGGCAGTTGTATTTGGTGCCGGTATCATCTTTTTCGGATCGATGTTTTTGGCACACTCCTGTTCAGGGAACAAAGAGCACATCTCCTCAACGGCTGTACAGGATGCAAAAGCGTGTACTTATTATGTTGTCAATGCTGACAGGCTCAATGTACGGGCGTATGCCTCTACCACTGCCGGCCGGGTAGCCCGCCTTTTACGCAATACAAAGGTGTGTGTCACACAAAAAAAAGGCAGGTGGGCTTATGTCAAAGGGAAAGGATGGGTATATGCACGTTACCTTTCGCACCCAAAAACTGCCGTTTCAAAAAAGCCTTCGACAGCAGTGATATCAAAAAAGACGACAAAAAACAGTACACACAAACATGTTTCAAAACCAAAAAAGTCTGTTGAAAAACACAGACCGGTGGTTATATGGCACTGTAGTGCGCAGAGCAAACGTGCAAGCGGGTGGGTGGAAAAAACGGGGCTGGAAGCAGCGAAAAAGGGTGCGCTGCATCAGTGTGAGATCCGCAGACAGACCGAAGTACCGTGCCGCATTGTGACCTGTTACAAAAAGTGAGTAAAAAACGTTACTTCTTGCACTTTCTATCTCGCCATTCTTTCATGGCTGAGCGTTTCCAGAGCCAGTTGAGCAGCAGATAGATGAGGTAGGCAACAACGGTGGAATAGAAGGCGGTACCGACATAGAGGGGCAGGACAATATTGTCCCAGTTGTCTTTGAACCATTGCATAGTAAGCTCGACATGGTGAATGCCTTCGTGTCCCAGAATAAGATTTCCTGTAAGATACTCCAGATACCACAGCGGCGGATAGGTTACAGGGTTGCTCAGCCACACTGTTGCCAGTGCGATAGGGACATTAAAGCGCATAATGGGGGTGGTGACCATCACGCCTGCCATCTGCATGGGCATCGGAATGAAGCCCCAAAAGAGGCCGACAAGGACACCTTTGGTAACCATTTTACGGTTGATGTTGAAATATTCACGTGGAATGTGGTACTTATCGAGAATATGGTCGAATTTATCTTTGTGTGTAGCGATCTTTCTGAAAAACTGTCGTATCATTGTTAATCCGTGCTTATGCAATTGATTTGCATTAGTGTAGTATCAAAGCCCTTTAAATCCCCTTTTTATCAACTTTGGAGTAAAATACGCATGATTTAAATTCCCCTTAAAGGCTATGACATGAGCGGATATATGATATTTTCAGGTACATCCAACCCACAACTGGCAGAAGAGATTGCGACCTATCTCGAAATGCCTCTTTCAAAAGCGAACATCAATCGTTTCAGTGACGGTGAGATCTCCGTACAGATTGCCGAAAGTGTACGGGGGAAAGATGTTTTTATCGTTCAGCCTACCTCCGCACCTGCCAATGCCAACCTGATGGAACTGCTTATTATGACCGATGCGCTCAAGCGTTCTTCCGCCAAATCTATTACAGCGGTTGTACCATATTACGGTTATGCAAGACAGGACAGAAAAGCGGCACCGCGTGTACCCATCTCTGCAAAGCTTGTCGCAAACCTGATGGAGACGGCCGGCATCACACGTGTGGTAACCGTAGACCTGCACGCTTCACAGATTCAGGGCTTTTTCGATATTCCTGTCGATAACCTCTACGGAGCGATCCTCTTTATGGATTACATTAAAGCCAAAAATTTCCCCAATCCTATCATCGCCTCTCCTGATATCGGCGGGGTGGCACGTGCGCGTTATTTTGCCAACAAGCTGGGACTGGACATGGTCATTGTCGACAAGCGCCGTGAAAAGGCCAATGAGTCGGAAGTGATGAATATTATCGGCGATGTAGAAGGTAAAGATGTGATTCTCATTGATGATATGGTCGATACGGCAGGAACCATGGTCAAAGCCGCAGCTGCGCTCAAGAAACTCGGTGCTACATCGGTCATGGCGTGCTGTACCCACCCGGTACTTTCCGGTCCTGCGTATGAGCGTATTGAAAACGGTGAACTTGACGAACTCGTTGTTGCCAACACCATCCCGATGACAAAACCTTCCGAAAAGATCAAAATGCTCTCCACAGCTTCGATGCTCGGAGAGGTAATAAGACGTGTACACAACAATGAGAGCGTCAATTCGCTCTTTGAAACAAATTAGACACAGTAGGGTGCTGTGTCCCACAGCACCAAAATATAATTTTGTCTTAAAAAGCAAACAAGAAGGAAACGTGTGACAAAAAAAGTACCGCAGAAGAATATCCGCAACTTCTCCATTATTGCCCATATTGACCACGGAAAATCTACGCTTGCAGATCGTATCATTCAGGAGTGCGGAGCGGTCAGTGACCGGCAGATGAGCGCGCAGGTGATGGATACGATGGATATTGAAAAAGAGCGTGGCATTACCATTAAAGCCCAATCGGTACGTCTTGACTATGTCAAAGATGGAGAACACTATATTCTCAACCTTATTGACACTCCGGGTCACGTTGACTTTTCATACGAAGTAAGCCGTTCCCTTGCTTCCTGTGAAGGAGCGCTGCTTATTGTCGATGCTGCCCAGGGTGTCGAAGCACAGACCATTGCCAATGTTTACATTGCCATCGAGAATGACCTCGAACTCATTCCTGTCGTGAACAAAATTGACCTGCCTGCTGCCGATCCCGACCGTGTACTGACAGAGCTTGAAGAGGCCATTGGCATTGATGCGACGGAGCATGCGCTGGTTTCGGCAAAAACGGGGCAGGGGGTACCCGAACTTATTGACATGATCGTTGAAAAGATCCCTGCACCGACAGGTGATGAGGATGCGCCGACCAAAGCGCTCATCTACGACAGCTGGTTTGACAACTATCTGGGGGCACTGGCACTCGTACGTGTGTTTGAAGGCAAGATCGAAAAGGGGCAGCGTATCAAGATCATGGGTACGAAAGAAGAGCATCAGGTACTTGACCTGATGTACCCAAATCCTATCAAGCCTGTTAAAACCCAGAGTCTCGATACGGGTGAGGTAGGCATTGTCGTTACGGGTTTGAAAACGGTCGAGGGACTTCAGGTGGGAGACACCATTACCGACGCGAAAAACCCGACCCCCGAAGCCATTGGCGGCTTCGAGCCGGCAAAGCCCTTTGTCTTTGCAGGTATCTATCCCATTGAGACGGACAAGTTCGAAGACCTGCGTGATGCGCTCAACAAGCTCAAACTCAACGACTCCGCGCTCAGTTTTGAGCCGGAAAGCTCCATGGCACTTGGTTCGGGTTTCCGTGTCGGTTTCCTGGGGATGCTGCATATGGAGGTGGTCAAGGAGCGGCTGGAACGGGAGTTCGACCTTGAACTCATCGCCACGGCACCGACAGTTGTTTACCGTGTCAAGCTGACCAACGGTGAGGAGATCACGATTCAAAACCCTTCAGAGATGCCAGAAGTACAGAAGATAGATACCATTTACGAACCTTATGTCAAGGCAACCATTCTGACACCGCAGGAGTATGTGGGTAACCTTATCAAACTCCTCAACGACCGCCGCGGCATACAGGTGAAGATGGACTACCTCAATGAGTCGCGTGTACTGATGGAGTATGATATTCCCATGAACGAGATTGTGATGGACTTTTACGATCGGCTCAAAACCGTTACCAAGGGGTATGCAAGTTTCGACTATGAGCCCATCGGGTTCCGTCCGGGTGATCTGGTCAAACTTGACATCCGTGTAGCAGGAGAAGTGGTGGATTCCCTCTCCATCATCGTACCACGGGACAAAGCGCGTCAGCGCGGGCTTGCTTTCGTAGAGAAACTCAAAGAGCTCATTCCAAGACAGCTTTTCGAAGTAGCGATTCAGGCGAGTATCGGAAACACGGTCATTGCCCGTACCAACGTCAAGTCAATGGGCAAGAATGTGACAGCGAAATGTTACGGCGGTGATATCACCCGTAAGCGTAAACTGCTCGAGAAGCAGAAAGAGGGTAAGAAGCGTATGAAGGCTATAGGCAAGGTAAATGTGCCTCAGGAAGCCTTTATGGCAGTATTGAAGCTTGACAGCTAAAGAGAAAAGGTAAAACCATATATGTGGGACTGGATTACAAAATGGGCCTTTCACATCCATCTGATCATGGCGATCTCCTGGATTGGTGGATCGGTCTTTATGTTCATACTCGGCGTTACGCTGAGAGATAAAAAAGCGCAGCAGGAAGTCTACCCGCATATCGGGCCTATCTTTGGATGGTTCGAAGTGGTCTCTTTGATTTTGCTGCTTACCACCGGTTTGATTATGGGAGTAGAGTATCATCTTTTTGATATTCTGATGCATCCCAACGGAAGCCCAATCTCCGATGCCCTGCATAAAAAGATCATTCTTGTGGGCATCCTGACAGTGGCGACTGTTATCCATTTTATTATTGCCTACAAGACCAACGGAAAAGTACGTACGCCGCTGCAGCAGTTTCTCTCACGCAGTTCCAGTATGCTCATATTTTTCCTGAACCTTTTTGTCATGCACTATGCCATTGTACTGAGAAATATTCTCTAAGCGTTGCAGAAAATAAAATGACTTGATCGTTTTGTTTTTCTGATTCATTTTCTTTTATCTTCTATAAAATGCAAAAAGAGATGCTTTTTCTCTTCTTTGTAGCCTGCAAAAGTACTTTTTTAATCATTGGACTGATAGCATAATATATAACAAGTTCAAGGAGAAGAAAATTATGCATAAAATTATTTTGGCATCTATGGCCGCGGCATCATGTATTTACGCAGCCGACAGTTTTTCGGAAATGTTCACTGAGGGGAAAGCATACGGAAATATTAAGTACTACTACATTCAGACAGATAAGCAAAATGACAATCCTTACAAGGATACGTCGGCACACGCCAACGCCATTGGCGGGCAGCTGAGTTTCGAGACAGCATCACTGATGGGTTTCAAGGCTAAAGCCACTTTCATGACTACCAACGGATTCTCTCTTGGAAATCCTGTCGATACGTCTATTCTGGGAAGAGATAACGGCGTACGCCTGGGTGCGCAGTATGCAGATGATTCCTTTACAGTACTTGGTGAAGCACTTTTGCAGTACAACTATGAAGGCTTCATGGCAAACTACGGACGCCAGGTCATCAAGACACCGCTTATCCATGCCAAAGAGGTGCGTATGCTGCCTTCTGCTGTTCAGGGGGCGATGCTCTCTTATACGGATAAAACAAACGGATGGAGCATAGGCGGATCATATCTGACACATTTCAAACAGCGTACATCTGACAGCTTTGTCAATATTGTCGAGCATGCACTGGGTGCTAATACACGCGCAATTACCGGCAGTGATACAGGAGATGTATGGTATCTCGATGCTGCGTGGCACAACGATGCAGTTTCGGTTTCTGTCTATGACTATTATGCGAAAGACTTCCTCAATTCACTTTATGCTACTGCTGCCTATCACGGTGAAACAGGCGGGCATGCATTCGGTCTTGCCATTGAGGGGATAATGCAGCGCAGTGTCGGTAATGCAGACAGCAACCTTGCAAAAGCAGGGTCTGTAACGGGAGGCAAAGCGATCAATGCCGAATCTATCTCGCTCAAGGGTGACATCCACTTTGGAGAGAGTACCTTTATGGCGGGCTACTCTTACGTAACCAAAGATGACAATGCCCATGACAGCCTTGTACTGCCCTGGGACGGTACACCGCTTTATACCAATATGATCACATCGAACGATCTTTTCTCTTCCAATTACGGAAAGGGACTGAAGGCTGACTCCATTTACATCGGTGGTACCAGTGCATTCAAAATCGCCTATACGCAGACATACGATTTTACCGGCTACACCGGTTTCAAGACAGTGCTTTCTTACATGAATGCAGACAACGACAGGTTTACAAAAGGCAACCAGCAGGACTTCAACGTCGTGCTTGCCTACAACTACGACAAACACCTCTCCATTGCACTTAAAGGTATCTGGGTCAAAAACAATACCGGTGCAAAAGCCGATGGAACCGTTACACAGCTTGACGACTTCCAGCAGTACCGTGTCATCGCCAACTACAAATTCTAATCTTCTTTGAAGCGTTTGGGCTCCCCAAATGCTTCGTCTTTTTTACGTTAACAGTGCTTCTTCATCTACTTCATCGATCTGATCTTGTTTCAAGTAGGCTTTTGCATATGTTTTGTAAACACCCGAAGTGATGAAAAGCTCGAACAGATCCGCATCGATATGCCGTTCTTCTTTCATCTTGTGCATAATTGCAAGCGCTTCTGAGAGGGTTTTGCTCTTCTTATAGGGTCTGTCCGAAGCGGTAAGCGCTTCGAAAATGTCTGCAATGGCCAGAATACGGGAGGGGATAGAGAGATCGTTTTCTGTCAGTGAACGCGGATAGCCTCTGCCGTCAAGTGTCTCGTGATGTTCACCTGCCACGGTGGGTACCTCTTTCATATTTTCGGGAAAAGGAAGGCGTTCGAGCATTTTGATGGTCATAATGACATGTTCGTTGATCTTGAAGCGCTCCTCATCGGTCAGGGTGCCTTTTTGCACACAGAGATTGTAGAGTTCGCCTCGGTTGTATAGATATTGCGGTACAGGGAGGGTAAAGCGCTCTTGTTCATACCGTTCTTTGTCAAAGCCGTCTCTTTCAACGAGGTGGTATGGCTTGTCGTCAAGCAGTCTTTCTGTAGCGGGCAGGGGCATAGGTTCGGTCGTATTGTACCTGGCAATCTCTTCATCGGCCAGTCCAAGCCGGTCGTCGAAGTGGCGTACCCAGGTGCGGTTTGCAATTTTTTTAAGTTGTTCAACCTTCTCTTCTTCCATAAATTCCGTACCGATATTGCACTGGGCTACCAGGGAAAACTCTTCTTTGAGCCGTTGCTGTTCCTGCTCTTTCCATCTCTTCAGTTGTGCCTCACTTTCACCGTTTAAAAGCCGTTCGTAATACTCGATCTCAATGTCGCGCCAGAGTACTTCAAAACGCGTGCGTATTTCGTGAATACGGTTGTAAATGGTCTCGAGTTTGGTCGCTTTGTCGACAACATATTCCGGTGTTGTGATCTTGCCGCAGTCGTGCAGCCACGCCGCACGTTCGAAAGCTCTCTTTTGTTCTTGGGTAACGAATACAAAGTTTTTTAACGCTGCTTTTTGTGATGTGCTTGCAGCCTCCGCCAGCATAGTGGCTATGACAGGTACCTTTTTACAATGTGTACCGGTATAGGCAGACTTGGCATCGATAGCGTCCGCAATGAGTTTGATGAAAGAATCGAGCAGTGTTTCAAGCTGTTTCTGGTAGTGTTGTATGCTTTTGGACATTTCAATCTGAGAGTTGGACAGTGCAATGAATTCGACAATATTGCTTTCAATGGGCTTTACGGCTTCGAACTTGCGCTGCCGTATCAGTTCATTTTCTGCCATCAAAGCTTTGACCGGTTTGACAATGTAGTGGGTCAACAGAAGTGTGAACGGAATAAAAAGCAACATCAAAAGCAGCGCAATGCCAAATGCATAATAGATCTGCCGTCTGTACGGTGCGATCATGGTTGCATAGTCGACGGCAACACCAACATAGGTATTTTCTCCCAATTCAACAGAAAGCGGTACGATCATGGCGAAATAGGTCTTATTTCCGATTGTCACTTTATGGATGCTATCGATATCAGCATACTTTATGATGGAGGTAAATGCCTGTTGGGCACCTTTCTCTGCCGGGTCTGAACTGGCAATCAATGATCCGTTTCGCCCAAAAAAGCTGATGACCCCTTCTTTGGCAAAAGGAAGATCTTTCAGTACCTTTTGAAGATTATCCAGTGTAAAATCGAGGGCTAATACGGTGTTGCTTCCTTCAAGACGCTTGGCATAGGTAATTCCTTTCTCGCCCAGGTTGCTGAAAAGGTAGGGATCACTGCGTACGGCACCGGATGCCCGAATGGCATCTTGATACCAGGGACGTACCGTAACAGTGTAGGAAGAGGGTTCTTCTCTGCTTTGTAATATTTGAAGGGAACGGTTCATAAAGATAAATTTTCGGACACGTTTCCCGTTGGGCAGGGTATAAATATGGATGATCGTCCATCTTGTCTCGGCCGGTGCCTTGAATCTGCGTTGGATTGTTTTACTCGATACCATGTTAACCACTTCAAAAAAGTCACCGTTTCCATATCCAAGATACATGGCATACATATTCTGATAGCGTTCGAGTATGTGGATGAAAAGATGAACAATCACCTTTGCAGCTTCGCCTGAGGGTTTCCTGGAAAGAGAAGGGTGGCTTTCAACCTGGTAAAGTACCTCTTTTGCAAGAAGATCTTTTTGCTGCAGTGTCAATGCTGCGGTGTGTGCAGTCTGATGGAACGTTTTGTCAACCGCTTCAGTGGCGATCTTCTCACTGAAATAATACTGTACACCGAGAAAAGCTGCAGAGAGTATCAGTACAACAAACAGAAAGTGGAGCATAATATTGGTACGGATTTTTATTTTCATCGCATGCGGCCTTCTACAGATATCTTTGTGACTATTCTAACATAATTTGGTTATGTTATAATTCAAAAAAATTATCGATAATTTGAAATATGATGGTCGCACATTGGCATCCAAATGTTTTGAATGACTGGAAACCTTTTATGAAAAAACGACTCTCACTCTTTCTGCTTGCCTCCCTTACACTCTCTGCTGCTGCGGTAGATGAAAGACTGCTGGCATACCAGGAGCGCTATTCTGTATGTCATAAAAAGAATGACTACCAGATTGCAGAATGTCTGCTCAACGGCAATTTGAACTTCAGTATGTTCAGAGGGGACAGAAGCGCGTTCCGCTATTTCCCCCCAAAACATATCTATCGTGCACAGCGTGAAGGCAGAGTGTATGAATTTACCATGGATCAACTGCCCCACACGGAGCGCTATGAAGGGCTTAGGCAGTACCTCGATTATCTTTACACAATCAAAGAACAGTATGTGATACCGCGTTTCAAGGGAGATGAGGCTGAAGACACCATCCGTATGAAACGTATTTTCAACCTGCTGTACAATGCCGGGCTCGAGGAGACTCCCGAGCGTGACTATGCTTTTGAAGAAGCAGTGCTGGAGTTTCAGCGCAGAAACGGTCTTGCTGTAGACGGAGAGATAGGGCCGCAAACGAAGCACGCACTCCAAACTCCTATTGACGCCATTATCAAAAAGATCAAAAAAAATCTGACCATAGAGCGTGTCACGCAGCCAAAGCCCGATACGTATGTCATGGTGAACATTCCTGAATACCATATGTATTTCTATCGTGATGGCTACCCTGTACTCACTATGAATACGGTGGTAGGAAAACCGAAAATGCGCACCCCTGTTTTCAACCGAAATATGAAGTTCATTGTTGAGAACCCTACATGGAATGTTCCACCGTCAATCTATGCCAAAGAGTATGCGCACAAGTCTCCTGAGCAGCTTCAACGACTGGGGCTTCGATATGGCAGTGACGGTAAACTTTATCAGCCCGCCGGCAGACGTAACGCTCTTGGACGGGTAAAGTTTCTTTTTCCCAACAAGTTCAATGTCTATATGCATGACACACCGGCAAAGTCGCTCTTTAAGCGTTCACAAAGAGCCTATTCGCATGGTTGTATCCGTCTGGAACGCCCGATGGATCTGCTGCATGAGCTTGGGTATGAGTACCGTCCGGGCAAGACACGCTGGATCACGCTCGAAGAGCAGATTCCGGTCTTTGTTGAATACCACACCGCCTGGATAGGCGACGATGGCAAGCTGGAGATGCGACCTGACATCTACGGGTATGAATGGAAGCTGTTTCGCTAACTGCGGTAATGTTTTGCCAAAAAAGCATTGAACTGGTTGGCAAAGGCGTGGGCGTCTTTGCTGCCGAAAGCTTTTGGCCCTTTGGTCATCTCCCCACTCTCCCTGATGCTCTCCATCAGGTTGCGTATGGCAAGGTATTGTTTGATGTTCTCCGTTGAGTAGAGCTCTCCTCTGTGGTCAATGGCATGTGCCCCTTTTGCAATGACCCTGTCTGCAAGCGGAATATCTGCAGTGATGACAAGGTCGCCGCTCTGGCAGCGCTTGACAATCTCATGATCAGCCTCATCTGCCCCCTGATCGACAATGACATACTCGATCTCCTTGGTGTTACCGATAGAAACTCTTTTGTTCGCTATGACCGTTGTGGGTATCTGTAGCCGCTGAATGCTTCGCAGTATAATGGGTTTGAGCAGGTTGGGAAAAGCATCCCCGTCGATAAAGAGTCTCACAGTATCTCTTTGACGCGTCCCACCTCTCCTGTATTCAGACGCACTTTGATGCCGTGGGGATGGGTTGGAGCATTGGTGAGAATCTTCTGCACTTTTCCATAGGTGAGCCTGCCTGTAGGCTGATCTTCTTTGAGCACAACGGCGACATCGAGACCGTATTTGATATTTTGGCGTTTTCTGCCGTCTTTTTGCGGAAGCATCGTTCTTGTTCCTCTCTTTTTTGGAAGTATAGCGGCTTTCTGTCGATAGACAAAGTATGCATGCTTTTTTGCTATAATTATTCTTATGAATATGGATATTGCCCTTAAAAAAGCCAAAAAAGAACTGGAACAAGCTGATGCCCTTCTCATCACTGCAGGAGCAGGCATGGGTGTTGACAGTGGATTGCCTGATTTTCGAGGGGTAGAGGGATTCTGGCATGCGTATCCCAAAGCCAAAGCGTTGGGGCTTCGATTTGAAGAGATGGCCAATCCTCAGTGGTTTGCCAAAGATCCTGCATTGGCATGGGCATTTTACGGACACAGGCTGCATCTTTATCGTGATACTGTGCCGCACAAAGGTTTTGAAATAGTTAAAGAGTGGGGTGATACTAAAAAATATAAATATTTTGTCTTTACCTCCAATGTCGACGGACAGTTTCAAAAAGCAGGGTTTGATGAGGCTCGCATTATGGAGTGTCACGGCTCTATCCACCATCTGCAGTGTACCCAAAACTGTCAGGGCAGGATCTGGTCAGCAGAAGATGTCCAGATAGAGATAGATGAAAACTTCAGGGCACAGGAGCCGCTGCCACGGTGTCCCGACTGCGGTGCCCTGGCACGTCCGAACATTTTAATGTTTGGTGACTGGGGTTGGGAGAGCAGCCGTACCGATGCACAGAGCCGCAGACTCCAGGGCTGGCTGGCTATGCTTGAGAAAGAGCGTGCGAGACTTGCCATCATCGAGATAGGTGCAGGTACGGCAGTACCGACGGTACGTATGACAAGCGAAGATGTTGCACATCACTTCGGAGTACCTCTCATAAGGATCAACCCGCGTGAGCCTGAAGATGCAGAAATCGGGCTTCCTATGGGTGCACTGGAAGCGCTTGAAAAACTGGAAATGACTGCATAACGAAAGGAAATATGGATGAACGGAAATCTGTTTATTTATTTGGGCATTGGGCTGATTGTTGCCGGCATAGCCTACAAGTACGGTCTGTTGGACTGGTTTGGCAATCTCCCGGGAGATATCACCTATAAGGGCGAACATACCTTTGTGTTTATCCCCATTACTTCAATGCTGTTGGTTTCCATACTCTTTTCCATTATCATGTGGCTGCTGAACCGATAAGAGGGTAGTGTGCGTTGTTATAGCTGTGGCAAACTGAGTTTTCATGTCTTGTGTCAAGAATGCAAAGATACCCTTTTTGTTCCGGCTCCTCAAACCCGCCGTGTCGGTACACTCGATGTGATCTCTTTCTACAACTACAGCACCCTTGAGCCACTGCTCCTAACGAAACATAAACCTGAAGGATGGCGCATATACCGTGAGCTTGGGAGTATGCTTTTTAAACCTTTCATGCGAGAATTTTTGGAGCATGATGAGGGAAAAGTTTATGTTATAGGTGTTGACGAGAGTATTCATAGCGGCTATTCGCATGTTGCACAACTGACCCATGCGATGAAAATGCCGGATGTCAAGGTGCAGCATGGTGTCCTTCGGGCTCGAAACAAGGTGAACTATTCTGGAAAACCGTTACAGTATCGGCTGGAAAATCCACGGGATTTTGTTTATACCGGTAAAACGGGTATTGATGCCATCCTGGTAGATGACATTGTTACTACCGGTGTTACATTGCAGGAAGCACAGCAGGTACTAAAAGGAAATGGAGTCAATGTGTTGTTTGGACTGACATTGGCAAATGTAAAGGCAGAATAAAGTTAGATAGCAGATAAGTATTTTTGTGATGGAAAGTTGTGATTGGTTGCGGGAGGAGGATTTGAACCTCCGACCTTCGGGTTATGAGAGCCTCTTCAAAGCCCCCTAGATCGAACGAAATCAAAAAATGTCACCACGAGCCGCAGCATGAAGCTTTTAAAACTTATTTGATTCAATTACTTGTACTAGATTGTGGAATACTATTCTTTTGGCAAACTGTTGTTTTAAAGTATATTTCTTTATTGAAAAAAAGCATATTTTTTATCAAATCAATTGGGGTATAGTTATATACTTCAGTAGTTTTGATATTAGAATACGAAACTTTACCATTAACTCCAATAAGTTTAATATACATATTTTTTAGTTCTTTATTCTGACAAGTCATATTGGGATAATATGAAGATAATAGAATTGCTTTTTTATCCAAATTTGTAAAAGCAATTTCTATTTTGTTATAAAATCCTATATAAAGCATTAAAAGAATAAATGAAAGAATAAAAGAAGGAATAAAGTAACTGATTCCTTTGTCTATAAGCTTTATTTCGAAAAAAGTTCTAAATAGTAAGATAATGATAGAAAAAAATGAAATTAAAATAATTAATAGCACAATAAATAATAATAAGTTTGGATAAATATGTATTGCATCTAAAAAATTTACAGCTACTGAAAAATTATCTGGATTTTCATGCACATAGCGATAAACGGTAAAATGAGATATGCTATCAGTGTATAGTCCTATATAAGCGATAAATATAGCAAATCCAAATTTCACAAATTTATGTGACCATAGTTTATTAAAAATATCATACAAATGCAGTATGGTTGCCATCAACAATATGGCTATGAATGAGATTGCCAATATCTTTTTTATGAAAATATTCCAATTTAAATAGTCGACAACACCAAACAAAATTAAAAGTATGAAGCTGAAAGCATAAAACAATTTATATTTTTTTGTTTTGCTCACTTCTTTTTCTTCTGTATTCACAACTATCCTCCTTTGGCTATTAGATTGGATTGAATTTCATTCACCCAAAAAGCATTCTCATCCAGTACATCGATCAGCTCAAGATAGCTTTTCTCGTCAAGATCGTATTTCACCGCATTGTTTTGGATCCGCTTTTTGTAGGAAAAATCAAGCAGGCTTTTGCTTTCCAGAGCATCATGGAATGTACGTTGGAAGTTTTCTATCTCCTCTTTGAGATCATGAGGATGTGCGATATCGGCGATTTCTATATCCCATTTCAAGTTGTGCTCAAGCGCACGCACAAGATGCCCTAGATCATATTGCAAACCGATAGCATTTTCAAACTTCTCATTCAGATCCGAAATAAGTTCATCTGTTTCGATGGGCGGTAAATCCCGAAAGATGAAATAGAGATCGAAAAGATCTTTGATGGTATCGGGACGATCACAGAGGGCTTTGAGCTTGTATAGCAGTATGTTGTATAAGTTCTCCGTTTTGAACGGCTGCGGTATAAAATCGGTATCTTTGAGTCTGTTGCAGGTGAAATTGAGTAGTTCGATTTTGACCGTTTCATCGTTATCCTCAAATCGGCACCATAGACGAAAGGCATTTTCCTCTTTGACGCGGCGGGTCTCTTCGACGGTTGCACCGGGAATAGCCCGGATAAGCTCTACCATCCGTTCACCCATCTCAAATACGCGTTTTCTATCCCGGAGTGTCGGAAAGAAAAAATCAAGATCTTCGGAATGCCTGTAAGCACGGGGCAAAACAAAACGCTGCAAGCCGGTGCCGCCGGCAAGAAAGATCTTATCTTCAAGGCTTTTGAGTGCATGAAGGATACGGTCTTGATTGAGGTAAACCGCCTCCCAATCGTCTCTATGCATGGCGTTTCACTTGAGCATTTAACGCTTTTTTATGCAACGTTTCGGGCAGATTCTCTTTGAGCCTTTGCATAAAGCGTTTATCGCCTGTTTTGGCATTTTCGATGATTTCACCGGCAGTGTAGTTGGTGCCCCAAAATGCCGCTTCGATACGTTTTTGTTCGGCTTTATCAAGTCCTATCACCTCGATATTGCCTCGTTTGCTGCGGCGTTGAAGCGCATGGCGCGTTTGTTCATCGAGTCGCATACGATACGCCATATCTTTGGCGATCACCATAGCGTATGCCGGCACTTTGCCTTTTTTCTTCCAGCCGGTTACTGTGTCGTAAGGGATCTTGGCGTACTGGGCAAAAGCTTTTTGACTAATGCCGTGGGCTTTGAGCGTATGGATAAAAAGTTGATGATCGATCTTTTGCATGACTTTACCTTTTGTCTTTATATATCGTCATTTTAACGACTTTTTGAAAAATAGTCAAATTGACGACTTAGAATATTTCAAGTCATTATATGTTACAATGTAACAATTATATCCAGGAGCGACAATGCTGCGATCCAATCGGTGGCGAATCAGGGACGAAGAAGAGTACACCATCGCCCTGGCGTATCTGCGTCGCAGTTTTGACAAAAGTCCCTCTTTTTGGCGTGAGTCCACAAACAAAGACAAAGCCCTCAAAGCATTACAGCACTTCGACAATACGCTGCCGGTGGATGAGTCGGTGTTTGAGCGGCTTAACGAGTGGATAAGGGAGTATCTCAGCGAAGAGCAGCTGGGGAAACTTCGTGTTGCCATGCGGGTAGGCAAATCTCGCAACCGACACAAACGCACCCAAGTGACATTGGATAAAGCAGTGCATGAGCGGCTATCAAATCAGGCTAAAGCCCTGGGGCTGAATCTTTCGCAAACGATTAGTTTGCTTTTGGATCGATTTCAAGAGAAGGAGCGATGATGGCAACACCGATGGAATATGACACATTGAGAGAGATATACAGCTCTGCGATGGCAGCACTCACAAGAGTGGAGACACAGCAGGACATCGATGCAGCACAATTCAAAGATGCCGAAAATAGCTTTGTTCAAGTTTGGCTCAATGAGGTCAAACGAAAGGATCTTGAGGCAATCGACTACCAAACAGCTGCACAAAAGATGAAAGATGCAGCCAAGCCCTGGATGATTTTAGTAACCGCTTGAAATTCTGATAGGAGGCACAAATGTCACGCGCGGTGCTAAAATAGGCAGTGTAAAAAGCTGCTAAACGAGTAGTTTTTACAGACCAGATCAATCTAAAAAACAGAGGAATCTGTTAGAGTCTTTTTCCAGTGATTTTGGAAGGAGACCGATGCTTAAAAAAGGTGAAGTAAAAATGATCCACAAGATAATAAAAGAGGGGCTAAGCAAGAGTGCGATCGCACGCAAACTTGATATCAGCCGCGATACCGTTTCCAAATATGCCAAACTGCCAGAGGGACATATTCCCGTCATAAAAAGAGCACCTGCCGGCACAACGGTCGATGCTTACCTTCCCCATATTGCCACCATGCTTATAAAGGCACATGAACTGGGGGTGCATATCCCCTCTACTGCGATCTACGAAGAGATCAAGAAGCTTGGATACGGCGGTTCCTTGCGCTGGATGCACCCCAAGGGCACTTCCTCACTTCGTTCAGGGCGCAGAAGTGATGCAAAAGCACTCCCTGCGAGATCGGGTAAAAGAGGAAGAGCTGCAAATACGCTTCGAGACCGATCCGGGAGCACAGATGCAGGTAGACTGGGTAGAGTTCCCCAAAGACGGACTCTCTGCCTTTGTGGCCACTATGGGATACTCCAGGGCATCGTATGTGGAATATGTGAACGATGAGAAGGTAGAGACACTCATACAGTGCCATATGAATGCGTTCAGCTACTTCGGCGGTGTACCCAAAGAGGGTCTGTATGACAATATGAAAACCGTCATCACTAAGCGCAATGCCTACGGACGTGGCAAGCACAAGTTCAATGAACAGTTCCGTGACTTCGCCAAACACTGTGGCATGGATCTGAAAGTGTGCAAACCCTACCGTGCACAGACCAAAGGAAAGGTGGAGCGGTTCAACCATTACCTGCGCTATACATTCCATAACGCCTTCAAAGTAAGACTCTCGATGATGGGATACAAGATGACAAGGGAGAATGCCAATGCTGAAGTGAGAGACTGGCTGGATTATACCGCCAATGCGAGGATACATCAGACCACGCTGCAAAAGCCGTTCGATCTGTTGGCACAGGAGCAGTTGCAGCTGCAGCCCGTGCCGAAGCCTTATCTTGGTATCCACCCGTTAAAAGCTTCACATAGAAGTATAACAGATCAGCAAACACAAGCGGCTAAAAAAATGCAGTCAAAGGTGCATATCCCCCAGCGTGATCTGCAAAGCTATGATGTTTTCATCCCCGCAGCAGTAGCTTACCTGCTAACCTACAGTATGATCACCGGAGGTGTGGCATGGCAGTGATCGATACACAGATAGAAACATTCTGCAAAGAGCTCCAGATGCCAACACTCCTGCAGGAGTATCACCAGCTTGGCAACCGTGCTGCTAAAGAGAACTGGAAATATACGGAGTACCTCTATGAAGCGCTTAAACTCGAAGCTGAGGGCAAAGCGGCACGCAGCAAGGCGACACTGACCAAGATGGCAGGCTTTCCCACTATCAAGACACTGGAGCAGTTTGACTTCGACTTTACCGTAGGGGTTAACAGACGACAGATCGAAGAACTCTCATCTATGGCATTCGTTAAGCACAATGAGAATATCATCCTACTGGGACAGTCGGGTGTTGGCAAGACCCATCTTGCCATCGCACTGGCGTATGCCGCTGTACAGAAGCGTATCAAGGCGCGCTTTATGACTGCCAGTGACCTGATCATCCAGATGGCAAGAGCCAAGAAAGAGAAACGCTATGATGCATTCCTCAGACAAACGGTAATGGCACCGGCACTGCTGGTTATAGACGAGATAGGCTATTTCCCCATGAGCAAGGAGGATGCCCACCATTTCTTTCAGGTGATATCACGAAGATATGAGAGAGGCTCGACCATCGTTACCTCCAATCTTGTCTTCTCGCAATGGAGTGGCATATTCGCCAACGACAAAGTTGTCACAACGGCTATTCTTGACAGACTGTTACACCATTCTCATGTCATTAATATTCTTGGAGATTCCTATCGAGTAAAAGAGAAAAAGGAGGATCAAAATAACGGGTTGGATCTGTATGAGTTCGACCCGAAAAAGACACAAAACTAAAGAGACAAAAAACGCTGTTGCTTGAGGTTACATTTCGCCAAAATTTCAGGCGAAAAACTGCCTAATTTAACTCCGCGGTTGACAGGAAGAGGGGAGGCACTATGTCAAAAACCCCTATATCGGGCATATGCTCTTTAACCTCGAAGAGCTGGAAGCGTGGCTGCTGCAAAGCAGCAAAGAGCACAATCAGGCGATGAGTCTGATGAAGATGAAAGATTGGTAGGATAAAATGACGATGCGGCTTGTGGTGACTCCCAAGGAGTCCAAATAATGGCAAGTATCTATGCCCGCAGGGGAATCCTGCAAATCAAATACAAGACCCGTGACGGCTGGAAACAGCGCAGTACCGGTTTACGCGATACGTCGCAAAACCGCGAACGCGTCAAACGGGAATTTCTGCCGGCACTTGAGCTGCATCTCAAGCAAAAGGAGCAGAAGCAAAAAGAGGAACCGATAGAGAAGTTTGCCGATCTCTATCTGCTTTCCAAAGAGGATCTGGCGACCTATTGGGAGATCAAAGGGCGTGTCGACAAAATCCTGGCGTTCTTTAAAAATCGGGATATTCGCCAGATCAAGGTATCCGAGCTTCGCGCGTGGGTGGCTTCGATGAGCGAACTCAAGTCCAAAACGGTCAGTAGCTACATCTCTACATGTCGGGGGATCTTCGAGATCGCCATCCAGGAAGAGGTGATCGAGAAAAATCCTTTTGTGCATATCTCCAAGCCCAAAAAGAAAAGAGTTGATGAAGAGGATGAGAAGATCGAGCCATTTACGCCCCAGGAGGTGGAGCGGATCCTTGCCACCGTGCCGCGTACCTTGCGAAACTTTTTGGCGATCAGTTTCTATACCGGTATGCGCAGCGGCGAGGTGATAGGGCTTCAGATCGGCGACATCGGGGAGGATGTCATTGAACTTAAAAGAAGTATATCCAAAGGGATCGTAAGCACGCCTAAAACGGCAAGGAGTATCCGCAGGGTACCGCTTTTTGATGTGCTAAAGCCCTATATCCAGGATCAGATCGATCAGGCAAGGTTGGATAAGAGCATCTGGCTCTTTTCGCGCGACGGAAAGCACCTCTACGGCATCGACAATATCCGGGGGCACGCTCCCTACGGTCCGTGGTATCGGCTGCTTCGAGAGCTGGGGATTCGGTATCGCAGGATCTACAATACCCGGCATACCTTTATCACGGCAATGCTCAAATCGGGTGCGTTGAGTGTGGTGGAGATCGCGCAGATCGTCGGACACACCAATACCAAGATGATCCTTGAAAAATACGCCCGCTATATCGAGGGGGAGCAGTTGCGTATTTCGCGCAGCTTTGACCCCGCCAATTCCAACAATAAGTGCAATTTCTGAGAAAGTAACGTGAAAGAGAGGGTTAACCGATCATAGGTTATCCTTTTTTCACCACAAAACTAGGAATGCACTATGAAATATAAAC
>JALUXB010000050.1 GCA_027019175.1 Sulfurovum sp.
CGATAGAATACGCCTCATGATCACCGAAGTCAACATCCCCCAGGCCGTCATCATGGCAGAACTGGTACAAAAGCTCGAAAAAGAGATCACCGACCTATGAACAAAATGCTAAAAGTCGCTGCTATGCAGCGCATACCTCAACTCCCCACTTCAAAAATCGGAGATTTTTGATATGTACCAACGCGAATTCGACCAGCGCCTTGCTTCCGGACTCCCAAAAGCAGTTCTCTTTTTCGGCGACAACGACTTTATGATAGACCACTACATCGAGCGCTACAAAACGCAGCTGAATGCAAAAGAGGAGGCGCTGGCGCTTTACTTTGACGAGTGGAACTATGAACAGGCAAAAGGGTACCTCTCCCAAAGCTCCCTCTTTGGCGGTACCAACCTGCTGATCGTCAAGCATGACAAGAAGATCCCCAAAAAGGAGCTCGATACCCTCATCGCACTGGCCAACAGCAATGCCGACAACTACTTCCTCTACGCCTATGCGGGAGATGCCAAAAACGCCAAGAGCCTGCAGAGCAGCTACACTGACAAAAAAGGGGGCGTCTGGGTACGCTTTTTCGAACCCAACATCCGTGACGGCATCCCCCTTCTGCAGCACAAAGCACAGCAGATCGGACTGGACATCGACCACTACGCGCTGCAGCACCTGATGCAGCTTCTGAACAATAATCTGGGACTCTGTATGAACGAGCTGGACAAACTGGCCATTCTGCAAACCAAAGTAACCAGCAAAGACATTGACAACCTCGTCTACTCCACCGCACCGCTTGCCATCGAACAGCTGCTCATCGAGCTCTTCAACAAACGTCCTATCACCAACATCATTACCAAACTGCTCGAACTGGGCTACGACGAGTCGGAGATTTTGCGTGCGACACAGTACTTCGTCAACGAGATCTTTCTCATCAATGCCTACATCAAAATCCATGGCACGCCCGATTTCAAAGAGATCTTCGGTTTCCTTCCGCCCCCGCAGGTGCGCGAGCGCAAACAGCAGCTTGCCCTGCGTGTCAAGTCCGCTGCCCTACTGAAAATATTCGAACATCTGCTCGAGAGCGAGATTGAGATGAAACAGGCACCGGCTACGCAGAGAGAGGTGCTGCTTTACAGTATGCTCATCAAGATTCAGCAGTACTTGTAGAATTAGGAATTTTATGGGTTTTTTTTGATTGGCACCTTAATCGTCTGTTTAATATCCAAATAAGTTATATTACGATAAAATATTGCTTCCAAAAATTCCTGCTCGTTTTTTTGGACGGATTTTCCGCATTTTGAAACGGGCTATTAAACCAAAAGGAAACACATGACTTCTTATGAAACACTGTTCGTAATTAAACCTACGCTGACAGAAGAAGAGATCAACGCACAGATCGAAAAAATGAAGGAAGTTCTTGCAAAAGTTGATGCAGAACTTCTCGCAACAGATGATATGGGTATGAGAAAACTCGCTTACCCTGTAGAGAAAAACGAGAGAGGCTACTACACTGTACTTTACTACAAAGCCAACGGTGATGCTATCGCTGAGATCGAAAGAAACCTCAGAATCAACGAAGAAGTGCTGAAGTTCCTGACCGTGAAATATACCAACGGAAAAGAGATTGCACAATTCGAGAAGCTTGTTGCAGCAGCGGGTAAAAGCGCTGAGCCTAAAGCTGAAGAAGCACCGGCAGAAGCTGAAGCTCAAGAAGCGTAATTAGCGACAATTAGAGGAGCAACCCTATGTACAACAAAGTGATTTTGGTAGGAAACCTGACCAGAGATGTGGAGGTGCGATACACCCCAGGCGGTACAGCCATCGGTAACACCGGGATAGCTGTCAACCGCAAGTTCAAAGCTGCGACAGGTGAACAGAAAGACGAAACGATGTTCATTGACATCACTTTCTTCGGAAGAACTGCCGAAATTGCCAACCAGTACCTCAGAAAGGGTAGCAAAGTTTTAGTAGACGGAAGACTCAAGCTTGACCAGTGGACGGCACAGGACGGCAGTAAACGGAGCAAACACAGCGTGACTGTGGAAAACCTTCAGATGCTCGGCAGCAGAGACGAAAATGCCCAAATGGGCGGCAACAGCTACGGCGGCGGACAGCCTCAGCAGCAGGGAGCATCCAACTACGGTGCCCCCGCTCAGGAGAGCTACAGCCAGCCAAGCCAGAGCGCGCCTGCTGCACCGCAGTCCCAGCCGGATCCTACGCCAAGCATTCCGGAAATAGACATCAGCGAAGATGAAATACCGTTTTAGGAGAAACACCCATGGCAGAAAGAAGAAAATTTAAAAAAAGATACTGTAAATACTGTGAGCAGAAAGTCGACTTCATCGACTACAAAGACCTCAACGCGCTGAAGTTCAGCCTCAGCGAAAGATTCAAAATCATGCCTCGTCGTCTGACAGGCAACTGTAAACGCCACCAGGAGATGGTCACTGTCGCAATCAAAAGAGCGAGACAGACGGCACTCATTCCTTACATCGTTGACAGAAAGAACGTTGTAGAAAACCCGTTCGAGATCATCAAATAGATCTCTTTTTCCCGCACTTTGCGGGTATCATCCCATATATTTCCACTCTCTTTTTGCACTTCTTTGTTATAGAAACATAAATATCAATACAATCATCTCAAACTGTTTCATATGCCTTTGCTCTCAACATAGAAAATACATATGAAAGAGTTTGAAGAGAACCGGCTTTTAACCAGCCGGTACCCTCCTCTTACCCATCTATCAAATCGATAAACATATCATCCATATTATCATAGGTTTCACTCTCTCCACCAACAGTAATGGTACCGTTCGTTTCATTGTTTTCATTATGTTGGAATGAGACAACGGCACTATTTGTACCCGTAAAGATAGTTCTACCTTCATCAGGCATTGTCATATGTTGCAGGTCAAAAATGTCTCTTACGTAACTATTGTTAGAAAAACCTGCGCTCTCATCTAAAGACCATTTCCATGGAGTTGTAGTATCAAGCTGTGCACTCCCGCCAACCAAAGATGATCCAACAGTACCATTTAAACTCACAGTCGAAACATCTGACTCATCGCCATCATTACTTCTACTTCTTATCCATGCTCCGTCATACACATATTGGTTGGCATAGGTATCTGCAAAGAAGTTTTCATCACTTGAACGCAATGCAATATATCCGTTATTTTCAATATGCCATGTATGGGAATTATTATATTCTTCACTATCTGAATCACCCTCAGAATTATAATGCGTACGCTCTATATTGTGATCTGCCTCTCTTGTCTCTACCGCATAACATAACGCTTGCATCTCACTTGAATGGTTGTCGTCATAGTCATGCAGTTTTTCATCCATATCCATGGACAGATGTATTGACAGTGTATCTTTATTATCCCATATTTCAGTATAGGATGTATTATCATCGGAATCATATATTTTATTGTACCTATGTTCACTATGATTATTTGCTTGCATATCTAAAGTACCATTTCCTTGATACTCGAATAATTTTTCTCCATTCCCTCGTGCGTATTCAAGCGAGAGATTCTCTTTGTCTATATGAAGTGACCGTGTTCTGTTGCTATCCTCAGCATCCATTTCATTCGACTCTGAAGTTTTATGGAAACTCATTGTAAATTTACCATTGAACAGTGATGTATTTTCAGTTGTCTCACTAAGGTCTTCCAGTCTCACCAAAGGACTGTTATATAGAATTAAATCCCATAAATCTTCTATTTGGTCATCATCTGATTCATGCAAAAGGCAGTTCTTAAACTCAAGACTTAAGTCATATCCGTCATCTGAAGCAGTATATGTTGCATTATAAAAACCCGTCTGGTTAACATCACTGTAATTATCACACTGAATATTGTTACCTGTTTCAATCGGTGCACCACTCTCCAACACAGACAACGCATTCTCCTGAACATTCTTAACTTTTTTGGCAATACGTCCCTCCAAAGAGTTATCTTCTTCAATATTGCTGAGAGCCAAATATTTTGTTTTCATGGTCAAAATGCTCAAATAGAATCCCAAATTTATATTGATAATGGAAGTACTCAACACTCCCTTTACACTTTCAAAATCATTCTGAGCACTAAATGTAACCGGTTGCTTTGCACTAATCGGTACAGGACAGGGATTTTCCGCTGTTCGAACCACCGTTTCCTGAGCTCCACTACTGCCTCCTCCAAAGCATCCTGCCAAACCAATACTTAAAACCGTAGCACCTGTAATCGCTACTATTCTACTTTGTCGCATGTTTATCTCCTCTTTACTAACTTTAATTGACAGAATCATTTGAATCTGCCTCTACGGTTATTGTAATCAAAAGATGTGCCAAAAATGTGCTAATTCTGTTACTTTTAAAGACTCAAATAGAATAATGCATTGACAGTAAGGGCTTTAAGAAGAAATGTCATTTTTTTAAAAAACAACATTTTAGTGTAATTGGATAGGTATATATTATAAGAATGACGCGAATTATTGCTTTTTTAGTACCATAAACAGTTTGTCATGCTCCTCAAAACCGTAAAGAGAGAGAGGTTGTTTTGCAAGCAGTTTCATTTTAGACACGGAGGTGACTGTTTCGGGAGTATGGTAAAACTGTTCAATGGTCTGGCTGCTTCGCCCATAACATTCACCTTCTCTCTCAAAAAGGTCAAATTTTGCTTCGTAACGTCCCTGCTCAAAATCACTGTCGATGGCAAGAAAGCGTGTTTCATCTTCAACAATGTACGCACCGACAGCCACATTCTCGAAACCGTAGCGGGTGTTGATATCAAACAAAAAGCAGCCGCCGTCATTGAGATGCTCGCGTATGCAGATGAAAAAGCCCTCAAGTGCCCGGGGAGAGAGATAGTTGACCATATCAAACACAGCGGTAATAACATCGAACTTTCCCTCAAGGTCGCACAGATCCACCGCTTCGGCATCGACCCCCTTCGCTCTGGCACGCTCTGCCATCACGGGGCTGAGGTCAATACCTTTTGCATTGACATCCGGGAAACGCTGTTGAAGTGCTGCAAGGTAAGCGCCGCTGCCGCATCCGACATCCAGCAGTGAACCGAAAGGGCATTGGGAAAGGGTTTCATAGTAGTAGTCGTAAAGTGACGTAATCACCTCTTCATTTTCAAGCAGATCCTCCACTTTGGCGTAGAGGTCAAGTGATGCGGTGCTGTTAGCCATGCTTTTCAACGACGGCTTTGATCTGTTCATACAGTGAGAGTATCTCGCCTTTTTTAGCATAGAAGCTGTTTTTATTGGCAATGAGATGTGCTGAGGAGTCCATAATGTCTTCTGCTACCTTCAGGCCGTTTTCACGCATAGTATTGCCCGTTTCGACAATGTCGACAATGGCATCGGCAAGTCCCACAAGCGGTGCCAGTTCAATGGAGCCGTAGAGTTTGACCACCTCGACACCTACCGCTTTTTTCGCAAAGTAGTTTTTGGTAATATTGACCATTTTGGTTGCCACTTTAATGTTGGGACGTGACCAGTCGAGTTCATCTTCATTTTTAATGCCGATCGCAACTTTACACTTTCCAAGCTGCATATCGAGCAGCTGTATGATGTCAAGCTCTTTTTCCGTAATAACATCCAGTCCCACTACACCGATATCGGCTGCACCGTGTTCGACATAGGTGGGAACATCCTGGTTACGTACGTTGAGGAAACGGAATCCCTCTTTTTCCATAATGAGCTCACGCCCTTCAAAACAGAATTCTCCACCAAAAATCTCGCCAAAAATCTCCAGCGTCTGCTCCGCGATTCTTCCCTTGGGAAGTGCAACAGTCAGCATTGTCTACTCCTTTGGAGAAGAAGTGAGGACTACACTGTCTCTCATCTCTTTTACTCCATGTATATTAAATATAAAAGCTTTTCTGCAGAAAAGCATACCAAAATTCCTAATTCCCAATTCCTAATTTCTCACTCCCCTGCAGTGCATGCACCATTCCCTTGAAGACCAGTGTTTCATCATACACGGCATTGGCAAAGAAACCGGTAAGGGTTCTGCCGTCACCGCCTGTAACATAGAGCGGTTTTCTCTGAGAGAATGTTTCAATGAGGGTTTTGATAGGCGCGATTATACCATAGCTTATCTGCCCTTTGGTTGTGCGGGGAAGCTGTGTAAGTGAAATATCGCTATCAAGCGCTGTTTCAAGTACCGGAGAGATGCTGGTATAACTCTTCTGCAATGCCAAAAGCCCGGGGTAGATAAACCCGCCTTTGTAAATGCCCCGCTCCATCACATCCACCGTAATGGCAGACCCCGCATCGATAAAAACACCATTGTCATGGCTCAGACACAGCGCCCTTCGGTCTACACCCATTGTGTCATATTCACCGGGAATGTGTATCTTGTTGGAGATGTTCTCCCACACAGTTTCCGTCTTTAAGCGTGATTCCAGATGGTGATTGACTGAAATATAGTACACTTTTTTCATACCATACTGCTCTATTGCTTCATCAGGCAACAGATGTACGACCTCTTTACCGTCGTAAAGATGGATACGGCTATTTCCCACATCGGCAAGAAGTGAACCATCCTCCATCTTCCATCCCCCATCTTCCATCGTTTCATGAAACATGAAACACCCTCCATCCATACTCCTCAAACAGTGCCTTGGCCTTGGAGCAGAGCGGTGCCTTGATGATGATATACTTCTTCCTGATCGCACTGCCGACATACTTCTCCAGTTTGTCATGCAGCGCCATCAGCTCCTGTGCCTCTTTGCGCAGTACCCTGCTCTTCTTCTCAAGCACCATCACATCGGCATAAAAGCCTTTGAGATCCACACCGACAAATATCTGTACTCTCTTACGGCTGCCAAGCTCTTTGACAGAAACTTCTTTGAGGGATTTAAACACAAGGTTGTGCTGCTGTAAAAATTCGACGAGTTCTTTCATAAGACAATCTTACCCTATTTATGGTTTAGCCAAGCGGATGGAAAGCACGCATCGTCTCCTGAAGATTCTGCTTCTGGATGTGGGTATATATCTGCGTGGTTTCGAGCGAACTGTGCCCAAGCAGCTCCTGTACCACACGCAGATCCGCTCCGCCGATGATGAGGGAGGAAGCAAAAGAGTGACGAAGTACATGGGGTGAGACGCCCAGATATTTTTTGACAATTTTGTAGGCACTGATACGGCTGAGCGGATCACCGCGGTAGTTGAGCCAGATGTAGCTGCTTGCCATTGTCTGCTTCTCCAGATAGGCATTGAGCGCCTCAAGCGCCACAGGTGCCAGAGGCACTACCCGCTCCTTCTCTCCTTTGGCAAAACGTATCTTCAGCCACCCCTCCAGAATGTCGCTGCGCTGAGCGCTGAGCGCTTCGGAAATGCGGCAGCCGCTGGCGTAGAGAAAGAGAATGAGCGCATAGTCACGCAGCCCCTGAAGTGTGCTGCGGTCTATCGTTGAGACCCCGGACATGATCTCTTCGGGGCTAAGATACTTTGGCAGGTTCCTCGGCACTTTGGCCATGGGGATCTTTATCTTTTCATGGGTGAAGTTCTGACGGTGGCAGAAGGCAAAAAAGGTATTGATAGAGGAGAGTTTTCGGTTGAGCGTACGTTTGTTCTCGAAGTTTGAGAGAAAAGCAAGTACATCGGTCGTTTCAAGTTTTGTAAGCGGCTTTTTGACCGCCTCTTCAAGCTGCCTAAGGTCACCAAGGTAAGAAGAGACTGTCAGTTCGTCCAGTGCTTTGGTGACACTGAGGTACTCCTCAAATGCCGCAAGCAGGTCGCTCATCGGTGCCTTAGTAGCCGAGTTTGTCAAGGTGGATGATTTCGCCGTCTTTATAGAGTTTGCCGTTGGCAACGAATACCGGAGATTCGACTTCCCCCACATCGTAGATTTTGTACTTGCCCAAGTCCGGACTCAGCACAATAAGTGAGCCCTGTTTGTCAAGTGCATAAACTTTGTTCTTATAAACGGTTGCCGCGACAAAATGCGCAAATTTGAATTTTTTGGCAGCCAGCGGCTCAAGTGCGATATCGAGTTTGATAATATCTCCCTCTTTGGTAAAGAGATAGATATAGTTTCCGCCGATGGCAACATCTGCAACATTTTTTTTGTACTCAAATTCTCCATCCGTACCAAGTGTCAGCAGTTTTTTCGGTGTGGCCGCAACCAGTGTGTCACCCATACGTTCGAGATAAATGACATTGTTAAATACCTTGTCGCTGCTAAGATAAACCACCTTCATCGCTTCGGGATCACGCGTATCGAAGATAACCAGTTTGCCGTCAAGCATCGGCATGACAACCAGTGTATCGATAAAGAGCGGGCTTGCTGCTCGTGCATCAATGGCAGAAGTACGCTCCGACCGGTTTTCGACAATCTTTTTACCCTCTTTGATACTGTAGAGCCCAAAGGCATTGTTCTCGAGGATGTAGGCTACCAGTCCGTTACGCACACTTGCGGAGACCACAGGCGGCTGCATTTTCACTTCTTTGATGACCTTGCCGCTGTTCTTGTCGATCAGACGAAACATCCCTTCTGCATTGCTTGCCAGAATGTATTTTCCGCTCTCACTGAGAAACCGGAATCCCTCTCCCAACGATGTATTATGTATACCGTTTTTATCGATATATCCACCATTTTCCAGCGTTGCCCCGTCACGGCTGACATCGACAATGGTACCGTTGAAACTGCTCTCGGCTCCCGAGGCAGAAAGGGTATTTTCCGGTTCAAAGTACTGTTTCGAGCTGCATCCGGAGAAGAGCAGTGCGCCGGCAGTCAAAGAGAGGAGAAGAAGCGTTTTCATCTTACTCTGCCTTCAGTGTGGAGTGTTCAAGCAGTTTGGCAAATGCCGCAAGCGGTGATCTTGCATCAATCAGGGAGAGTCTCTCTTTGGCTTTCTCCATCTTTCCTGCTTTAATGTCAAGGTAGGCAGATTCAAGAATGGCAAGCTCTTTGTAAAGTGTTGAATCGACTGGCTTCTTTTCAATCGCTGCAACGGTATAACGGCTCATATCCGCCAAAATGTCATCTTTGCTCTTTTCAATAGGTGCAAGTGCTTTGACGTCCTGTGCCTTGGCTGCTTTGGAAAAAGTGTAAAGCTCATACAGCGCAGGGTTTTTCTCTTTGAGTACAGCAAGTGCAGCCTTGTCGTCAGGCTTTTGCTGCAGTGTCAAAAAGGCCTGGTTGGCCGCTTCGAGTCTGGACTGGTGTACTGCATCCATACCCATTGTAATAACGAAATAGAAGAGGATCGCCGCTGCCAGCCCCCAGATGGAGAGTTTGTTCTTTTTGTAGAAAGTTTCAAGCTTGAATACGCTTTCCAGTACCTTCTCATCGCCGCTCAGTTCCGTCTTGACATAATTGACATCATCTTTAATGCTCACGCAGTGCTCCCTTGCATTTTACTTGACACTATTATACCAATTTGCGATTAAAGCTCCACGACGGTAATGCCGAGATTTCCCGGCATCCGGTAGAACTTCTGTATCTTGGGGTGTTTTTTGAGATACTCCGTCACCAGTTTCGCCAGTACCCCGCTGCCTGTCCCGTGGATAATCTGCACTTCATTCAAACCGTTCACCAGAGCATCTGAGAGAAACTTGTCCACCGTGTCGATGGCTTCATCGGCATACATGCCCAAAAGTTTGACCGATACCGTCGCACCACCCTTCTCTACGTGATGTGTCGCCTTTTTGGGCTGTGTGGGCTGCTTTATCTTGGGTGTCTCCTGCCGTCGTTTGAGCTCTTTGAGCGGTACACGCATCTTCAAGCCGTCTACGATGATGGTGGCGTTGTTGCCGCGAATGGAGAGGAGTTCGCCTTTGTGGGAGCGGTACTTGACCTTGTCACCCTCTTTGAGCGGCTCTCTGGGTGTAACCGCCGCCTCTTTGACCTCTACGCTTTTACGCTTGTGTGCTTCATTGAGCAGCCGTCTGCCCTCACTTGATTCTTTTGCTTTTAGGGCTTCCCGAGCCTTTTTGGTTGCGGCATTGTACCGATTTTCCAGTGTGGCGATAGCCTTTCGGTGCTGCTCTTTGAGCTTCTCTTCCTCTTCAGCGAGTCTCTGCTTCTGCCGCTCAAGCGCTTGAAGCTCACTCTCTACCTGTCCGATCTTTTTGCGCATCTCGCGCTCGAGCGAAGTAGACTTTTCTATCAGTTCATTGAGGTTCTCCTTGTCCTCGCCGTACACCTTTTTGGCTTTATTGACAATGGCGGGCGGTACGCCATAGCGCTGCGCTGTTTCAAAAGCGTAACTCTTTCCAATACTTCCCTGCAAAAAGGTATAGGTTGGTACCCTGCGCTCTTCATCGTAAAGGGCTGCAACCAGTTCCACGTCATCATCGCTTGCCATCAGGGAAGCCAGACGCTTGTGATGGGTAGTGACAATGAAATGAATGCCCCTTTTTTTGAGTGCTTCGAGCATGACACGAAAGAGTGAAGCAGCCTCGTCACTGTCGGTACCCAACTCAATTTCGTCCACCCCGACGATGGCGTCCTGCTTCTCGAAGAGTTTGGCGAACTCCTGCATCCGCCCGGCAAAGGTGGAAATGTCGTTCTTGACCGACTGCGGATCGTCAATGACCGCTTCGATGCTCTTGTAGTGCCCCACCTTCGTACGCGCAGCGTCACACTTGAACGGCAGCAGATACTTGCTCATATAGACCGCACTCAGCAAAGATTTGAGCAGCATCGTTTTACCCCCGGCATTCACCCCGGTAACAAGCAGGATCGGTTTGTGCATATCAAGCGTGACAGGTACTGGGTTCTCAATGGCAGGATGGGCAAAATCGTGCAGTGTAATGCGCTTTTCTCTGCCCGGCAGAATGAACTCGTACTCTTTGGCACGCGCGAAACTCACCCGTGCCTGGTAGTGGTCGAAGCGGTCGTAGGCTTTGTTGACAAACGAGAGGAAGCGCTCCCATTTGAAAAAGCGTGCAGAGATCTCTTTACAGTAGCGCCAGATGAGTTCGGACCGGCTGCTCAGCAGTGCCGCTTCCTTCTCCTTGAGATGGGTCACACTTTGCGGGATGATGTAGAAAAAACCGCCGGAACTTCGTCCGACCACTGTCGCTTTAATGGCATTGTTAAAACCACCACGCACCAAAAGTGTCTCTTCCCCGCTGTGAAAATGGATCTGTGTATCGACCAGATAGTCACGCAGTTTGGCAGTATGGGTCAGCTTATAGAGGGTTTCTTTAATCTCTGAACGGTTACGCTTAATGGCACGCTCTATGCTGTGCAGTTCGGGGTCTCGCTCGGGGTTGATCTCACCCTCTTCGGTAAAATACCCCACTACCTCTGCAATCTCGTCAGGTATCTCGATCTCGCGTATCCAGCTGCCAAGCGGCTCGGGCAGAGAGAGCGCTTTAAGACGGTTGAAGTAGGAAACCATGGTGACAAAGGCGTAGATCTCCTCGAGACCCAGTACCCCCTGCTTTTTAATCAGATTCAACTCTCTCTCAAGGTTTGGTACAGGTTTTGGCGGAGGAAACTGTACTGAAGAGAGTGCGTTGATATAACGGTGGTGCTGATTGATATCGCCGGGCATTGCCACAGGCTTTTGGCGCGCAAGGAACTGTTTGAATTCCGCAATATAGCCGTCCAGGTCGAGTTTCTGAACAATCGATTTTTCTCTTCTTTCCAAAAAAGCACTCTCCCTCTCATAGATTTTGCCGAATTATACTATAAAATTGGGTATAATTGTCGACATGCAACAAGAAAACCGATTCATTAGCCAAACATTCAACAAAACCGATCTCATGAAAAAAAGTTCACTAAACTGGGTGTATGAAGCAACCTACAAACTGCTTCCCAATGCATTTGAAGGCAGCAACAGCGTTATTCTGCTGCCGCATATCCAACTCTCATACGCCGCCCGTAACGGAGGCATTCTTTACGAAGTAGCTTCTCCAAAGGGAACACTCTCTGTGGGTGTGGTAGAAAAGTTGGAAGACAAGGCCTGCTTCGGACACACCAAACTCAAGGAGGGAAGGGTCGTCGTTTTCGATGACAAAAAACCCTACAGTCTGGTAACCAACGGCACTTTCAAAGCTGCTGTTGTCAGCTTTTCAAAAAAGGCATACAGGGAACTTGGCAAAGCACTCTCAAAACACAACCTTGAAGCAGTTGAAGACAGTGACAAACGCCTGCAATACGTACTTGAAACCATTTTACAAAACGTTCAGAAAGATCCTTCCATACTTGATGACGAAACAAAAGTTGCTGCCATGGAAGAAGAAGTGATGCAAACGCTTGCTTCACTGTTTGAAGCACAGACACCGGCACTGCCAAAACTGACCAAGGGAGAAAAGATTGCTCTGCAGATCCGTGACCGTATCTACAAGCGTTTAAGTAAAAAAGTCACCATTGCTTCACTTGCAGAAGAATACGACGTGAGTGAACAGACACTTCAAAATGCTTTCAAATCGCTTTTTGGCTTTACACCCAACAAATTTCTGCGGAATCTCAAACTTAACCATGTGAGGAAGGCACTTATCGAAGCCGATCCGGAGGAGAATGCCATTGTCCACATCGCCAAACGGTGGGGCTTTACCCATATGGGTCACTTCTCACGCTACTTTACCGACCTCTTTGGCGAAAACCCTTCAGTCACACTCAAGAGAAAAGCGTGCAATGAAGAGGTGTCAGCATAAAGTATGGGGCTAAAGCCTATACTTACAATAACAGGTTTAGACAGGCTTACGCCTCGCCGCGTATCTGGTAAGTAATATCTCCCGCTCCGAAGGCTGTCACAAGTCCCTCCGCATATTCACGGATAACATGGCCGTCTTTGATCACTTTTACCACACTGTCCTCTTTGGTGACCGTATCCGCCATTAAAAGTTTGTAACGGCTGAACGCCCCTTTGAGGTCAATATCCACTTCCAGCTCTCCCGCTGACCAGATGGGCAGAATGACAAGCTCGTCCACCCCGTCAAAACACTCTACAAAAGCAGGCAGATTGTCAATGGTTCTCGAATATTTGTGCGGCTGCCAAATGACATTGAGCTTCGTAAAGTTACGCAGTCTTTTGTAATGTTGCAGCGACTGCATCGTCACACGGATTTCGGTAGGGTGATGGCCGTAATCATCGATAACTACCATCCCCGGCTGATTCTGCACAATGTCAAAACGCTTTTTAATGCCTTTGTAGTGCTTGAGGTTTTCGCGAATATTCTCAATATTCTCCCCAAGTTCAAGTGCGGCAAGAATCGCCAGCGCGGCATCGAGTGCGATATGCTCCCCAAAACCGAATACATCGAATGAACCGTAATCACGCAGGGTAAAACGTGTATGCGGCTCACCGTCAAGCAGGACGAAGTCAATATCGTGTATCTCTTTTGAGGGGTAGAGTTTGATACTCTCCATATCGAGTGCGGCAAGAAATGGATCTTCCGCATTGATAACACGCACTTTCGCCAGGGAGAGAAACTTGCGGTACGCGTTGTAGAAACGCTCTTCATCATATTCGTAATACTCCATATGCTCAGGCTCGACGTTGGTAACAATGGCAAGTGCAGGATTGGAATTCAGAAAGCTTTCATCACTCTCATCCGCTTCAAATACCACTTTGTTGTTGGGGTAGTTTCGCACGTTCGAGCCAAACTCCTTGCTGATGGCACCAATGAGCGCATTGGTTTCCGGCAGCAGCGATGCCAGCATCGCCGAAGTGGTACTCTTGCCGTGAGCACCACCGACAGCATATACCTCTTTTTCTCCCAAAATGAACTTCAATGCTTCTTTGCGTGAAAGCAGTTCAATACCAAGCTCCTTCGCTCGCTGATATTCAGGATTGTTAGGACGTACCGCAGCAGAGTAAATGACCATATCGACACCTTCTACAGCATCTGGATGATGCGGAATAGTGATCTTGGCACCATAGTTTGTCGCCAGGTCGTTGGTAATTTCCGTCTGTTTTATATCCGATCCGGAGATGATATGTCCGTCATTATAGAGAAATTTTGCCAGGGCAGACAGTCCTATACCGCCGATGCCGATGAAATGGATTTTCATGATGCCTCCAGATTTTTTTATGCGATTTTAATTAATTGGAATACAAACAACCATAATGAATATAGTTACACCGTAGGGTGTTGTCCCCCGACAACACCATGAATGAAAAATGGTCTAATGCTCATTAATAACTGTTGTTTGTTATTTGGCATATTGGTGTTGTGAGGACACAACACCCTACGCATTTTTATCCTGCTCAAGTACTTTTAACATCTCTTTGCCCTCTTGCACATATTTTTTATACATGGTAAGCAAAATATCGTTCGGCTGCACAAAGGTACGGATAAAAAATGCCAGAGGATCGTGAGGATCAACCTCATTGACATCCGCAAGATTCTCTACAAAATCATCAAACGACATGCCTGCCATTACCGCACAGGCATGGATCATCATCGCTTCCTTGAGATCATCGTCATTCACAGTATGATGCAGCACCAGGAACATCTCTTTTGCCGCTTTTGTATCATTCTCGCTGTAACGCTGAATGGCATGTTCATAGATTGCTCTTGCAATCGCGCGTTCCTCTTCATTGCCAAGCACATCAAATGATTTATGCTCGCTCAGATATTCAGCAAGACGGTCAAACGCAGTATTGACAATGAACGTAAAAATTTCGTTGATCTCATCTTCCGGCGCTTCGATCACCAACTGCGCATCAAGTAGCTGATACCCCTTGTGCACACTCTCCTGCTCTTTGCACTCTTTTTCCAAACGTGCTATATTGGCAAGAAACTCAGGATCTTTCTTGAGCTCCTCCACATGAATCTCAGGCATTTCTGGCTGCATACTTTTCCTTTTTACAAATAATCAATAGAAGCGTTGCCAAGCAACGCAAACCACAATTCCTAATTCCTAATTCCTAATTCTTCCATCAAGTTGGCAATACGTTGCAGCGCCTCTCTCGTCTTCTCCGCTTCATACACCAGTGCCAGCCGAACATATCCTTTGCCTTCTCCCTTGCGTCCGAGGAAAGAGCCGGGAATCACTTTGAGGTTGTAGCGTTCGTAGAGTTTAACGGTAAAGTCGATCTCGTCACCGACTTTTATCCAGATGTAAAAGGTCGCTTCGGGAGGCTCCACATCCAATACCTCTTTGGCAATCTCAA
Source organism: Sulfurovum sp. (assembly GCA_027019175.1). Classification (GTDB taxonomy): domain Bacteria; phylum Campylobacterota; class Campylobacteria; order Campylobacterales; family Sulfurovaceae; genus Sulfurovum. The sequence goes on from JALUXB010000050.1 coordinate 15,060, forward strand.
AATTCTTTTTGTATTTCTCTCTAAAGCCGTCGACATGACTCTGATTCGCCCACGCTGCGGCAGCCGCATGCTGAAGCGGCAGAGGAGAAGCACAGCCCACATAGGTTCGGTAGGTCATATATTCACGCAGAATATCGGCATCTCCGGCAATGAATCCCGAACGCAGCCCCGGCGCAGAAGAACGTTTGGAGATGGAGTTGATGACAAGCACGTTTTTAAAGGCCGGATTCCCCGCTTCAACAGAAGCATTGAGCAGTGAGGGCACCGGCTCGTTCAGGTAGAGGTCGGCATAGCACTCGTCATTCATCAGCACAAAATCATATTTGAGCGCCAGTTTCACCCAGTGCTTCATCGCCTCAAGGCTCATCGTTGACGCGGTCGGGTTGTTGGGCGAATTGAGAATGACAAGGTTGGCCTCTGCCAGTACCGCCTCATCGGCTACCGGCTGAAAGTTGTTGCTTTCATTGAGATTGAGATAGACCACCTCCGCACGGCTCGCCTTCGCCGCCCCCTCGTATATCTGGTAAAAAGGGTTTGGAAAGACCATCAGCGGTGCTTCGACATCGTGAAGCAGAAACTGTGGAAAATTGAAAAGCACTTCACGCGTTCCGAAAGTGGGAATGAGCTGGTGGAGTGAGAGCGTCAAACCAAAGCGGTTTTCAAGATAGGTCAGCATACCCTCACGTAAAACCGTTTCACCGGCGGTTTTCGGATATTTGTTGAAAAGAGGCAGGTTTGCCTCAAGTACATCGAGGATAAACTGCGGCGTCGCAAACTGCGGCTCGCCGATCGTCAAAGAGAGCGGCGCATAGTCGCTGTTTGGCAGCAGCCCGTCAAGTAAATTGTTAAGTTTCTCGAACGGATAGGTTTCGAAATTCATGATACCCCTGTTTTTTGTCAGATTATAGCAAAGATGGGGTTACAACTTATTAAGCGTTTGCAATGCTGGACTCAGGGAACCTCTAAAGACTCTTTCGAACAGCATCCCTGCCTGCTTTTTTTGCCAGATAAAGCGCTTTGTCAGCCCGTTCTATGACACTTCTGAGATCATCTTTTTCCCGAATCTCCGTCACCCCGATACTGACAGTCACAGATACTTTATTGTTTTTGAATGTGTGTTTTTTGATATTCTGACGTATCCGTTCTGCTGACCTGTATGCTTCGTCTATCGATGCCGCAGGCAGCAGTGCCACAAATTCCTCCCCACCCCACCGGCAGACAATATCGACACTGCGGAGTGTTTTTGTCAGCACTTCCGATACCTCTACAAGTACCTCATCACCTACATTATGCCCCCATGAGTCATTGACTGCTTTGAAATGATCAATATCCATCACCAACAGGGAAAGATGGTTATCCCGTTGCACCATAATGTTATATTCTGCAACAAAGAGTTCAAGAAACTTCATCCGGTTATAGAGTCCGGTCAGAGGGTCAGTCTGGGCAGACTTCTCATATCTTCGGCTCTTTTTCTCCAGTCTTTCATTGATTTGGCGCAGTTCATTCTGATACGCTTCCATCATTTTTACCCAACGGGTATATGCCATAGAGATCAACTCTTTCTGGGTAATAATGCCTACAAGATTTCCTTCCTCGTCAACTGTAACGATCCGCTTGAAATGCTTGTCCTGCATAAATGCAAGCGCTTCTTTCAGCGATGTATCATGGGGAAGGGTGATTACCGGTGTTGTCATATAATGCTTTACCGGCAGACTCAGATCCTTATGCTGTTTGAGCAGGTACAGCATATCTTTTGCCGTAATAATACCCAGCGGCTTTCTCTCTTCCACGATCATTGTCGCATCATGGTTATAGGTTTCCATAAAACGAAAGATCTCTTCTGTCGACATCTCCTTATCGACCCATCGCGTTCGTTTTCGGATCTTCAGCAGATCCGAAATTTTGAAGACTTCCATCATGGTATCGGGATCGATGCTTGAAAGAATATCTGTCTGCGAGACAATACCGTAAAGCTCTCCCATATCATCCACTACTACAATATGCTCGTAATCATGGCGGACAAACTCGAGTGCATCAAAGATATTTTTTTCCTTATGCAGCGTGGGAAGCGATGAAAGTGATATTTCACGCAATGGAAGCTGCTTGTCAATGTAGGTACGGGAAAGACGCAACACATCATAAATGCCTAAGCTGTAAAAATGATTTTTGTCGGTCACAACAATATGGCGGTGTTCGGACTGAAACATCAGTTCAATCGCTTCACAAAGCGAAGCATCTACACTTACTTTACTGACTTCTGTCGTTGCGATCTCGTATATTTTTGGGAAATTCATATCCAAATTATACACATTAAATATAAATTGGCATAACCAAAACACAAACCTTTATCAAAACACTTGTTTTCTGAAATGTTTTATGGATGAGACAGATTAGTTGAAAACCGATACCGAATGACGGGTCAGAAAAGCACCCCGGTTAACGTGCTTGCGGATTGTACCGAGTGTGTTCCGCGCTTCAGTTTCCGTAGCGTAGGGGCCAACGAGTACTTTATAGTTCACGTCATGCATTACACTGTAGGTAAATCCCATTTCACGTAACGTACGTAAATAAAAATCGGTAGGCTTCTGACTGAACGAACCGGTCTGTATGTAGTAGGCTTCTTTCGCAGTATCTGTGGACACATGCGGCGTTACGGTGTTTGTGTTGATCTTTTTACTGGAATCGGATACAGACTTTGGTGTAGAGATATGGCTGCTCCCGCCACGGTAGGTCACCATCCATTTGATAATATCGTTTTCCAACGCTGCCGCACGCCAGTTACCCCTGCGGGTATTGACAAGAATGACAACCGTGTAGTATCTGCCGTTTCTGCTTTTGACATAACCGGCAATATTCTTCGCATGTTTAAGGGTTCCTGTTTTCATCCAGGCCCGGTTTCGGACAATGGTACCTCGAAAACGGCGTTTGATGGTACCGTCCACTCCCGCAATAGAGAGGGTTTTCATCCAACGCATGCCATAACGCTCATACGCATCATCGAGCACATCTGCCAATACCCGTGCCGTAAGCCTCGACTCACGTGAAAGCCCGCAACCGTTGTCTATGTGCGGAATCACGTGTTTTAAAACGCCTCGCGCCTTGAGAATGACACGTACCGCACGCCGTCCTTTTTCTATTGTTGCAGGCGCACCGTACATTTTCGCTCCCAACAGCAGCAGCAGGTGCCGCGCATAAAGGTTGTTTGATTTCTTTGCCGTAACAGAAACAATGTTCTCCAACGGTTCAGAGTAATGCGTAAAGAGTATGTTTGCACCTTTGGGTACCTGCCGTAACCGCAGTGTACCGGTTACGGGCACACCCGCATTCTCCAGAGCTGCCCTCAGCGCATAGTAAAAACTCTTATAGGGCTTGGTAAGCACCTGACAGATATTCCGTTTGCCGCAATGTTTTGAAATTTTCCCCTTGAGCCAAACTTCAGGAACAGCTTTGGAATCGTCTATCTTTACACGCGGCCAGGAATAACGCCCCCGGCACGGCCTGTTGACACGCTGCAGCTGATTATGCACTACATAGCTGCTGTCGGGTACCTTTTTGGTAACACTGTTCTGGTTGGGAACGACACAGATCGTACTGACCCGTTCATTGAACATCATTGCATCGGGCATTGCATTGTAGGGACTGTGAGGATGGTTGTCAAACCCGGAGGTGTTGCGGCTGCCAACCTTGAAGTAGCTGCGGTCAATGACAATATTGCCATGAATACTTCCAATACCGGCAGCTTTGATGCGGGAAACAATACCGGGAAGATCCTCATCACTGAGCGTGGGATCACCGTACCCCTTGACAACAAGGTCACCATACAGTACCCCATGTTTAATTTTCCCCGTGGTATAGAACCGGGTGGGCCACCGGTAATCAAATCCGAGTTTCAATATGGCCGCATAGATCGTCAATACCTTAATGACAGATGCAGGGGTACGCATTTTATTCTCATGCAGTGCAGCGATCACATGACCTCTTTTACCCGCTTCTTTGATGTAAATCGAAATGTCGTTTTGGGGAATATGGGATTTGGCAATGGCATTTTCAATGCCTGTCGGCAATGCCCATACCATGGTACTCAGCAGGAGTGCCAACACGATACTCTTTTTCATCCTCTTTCCTTCCACGCCCGGGACAGACGCGACATTGCCTGCTCAAGCACTTTTCTCGATGTGCCGACATTGAGCCGCATGAATCCTCTGCCGTTTGCACCAAAACTCACACCGTCATTGAGCCCCAGTTTTGCTTTGTATACGAAGAAGTCTACCAGAGCTTTCTGAGAAAGCCCCATGTGAGAACAGTCAAGCCACATCAGGAAAGTCGCTTCACTCTCGACAGGTACAATGGGCAGATTATGCGCCTTCAAGTACGCTCTGACAAATGCTATGTTGCCAGAGAGATGAACTTTAAGCGCCTCCAGCCATGCATCACCTGCTTCATAGGCCGCCATCAGTGCTTCGATACCAAAAGGGTTACCGTTGGTAATACCGGAGCGGTTTTGCTCCAGACGGTAGGCTCTGCGTATGCTATCGTTGGGGATGATGGCAAAAGAGGTATTGAGTCCTGCAACATTAAAAGTCTTGGACGGAGCATGCAGCACCACACAGTGCTGTGCTGCCGCTTCAAAACTGCCTACACTACGGTGTATTTTTTCATAAACAGTATCGGCATGAATCTCGTCAGCAATAATGAGCACACTGTTTTTGACACAAAGGGTAACGAGCTGCTCCAGCTCTGTGTCACTCCATGCACGTCCTGTAGGGTTGTGCGGCGAGCAGAGAAGAAAAAGGTTTGCTTCCTTGGCCTTTGTTTCAAAGTCGCCAAAGTCTATCTCATAATGGCCATCTTTGTATAGCAGTGCATTCTCCAGCACCTTGCGTTTTCGATGTTTCACCGAAGAGATGAAAGGCGGATAGATGGGTGTCTGCACAATGATGCCGTCACCCTCTTTACTGAATGCTTCAATAGCGAAGTTCATCGAAGGCACTACCCCGTAACAGGGAACGATCCACTCTTTTTCTATCTGCCATCTGTAGCGTCTGGCATACCATGATACAATCGCTTCATAATAACGTTCAGGATAGACGGTATACCCATACACAGGATGAACAGCACGCTTTTGCAGCGCCTCCTGCACACAGGGCGGGGAGGCAATGTCCATATCGGCCACCCACAGCGGCAGCAGGTCGTCAGTACCGAACTTCAGCACCGCATCGTCATACTTGGTCGTATAGGTTCCGCTGCGATCCACTGCTTCAAAGTCAAACGTCATTGTCTCTCCCATACGCTCATCTGTGCAATCGTATGCTGATGCTTGCGCGCCGTCTCCTGAATGACAAAAGGCACATCACGGGTATCAAGCAGTCTGAAATCACCGTCCAAAATTTCCTCAAGCCCCTGCAGGGTCGTCACATTCTCTCCGTCACGTTTGTAGCCGCCGATCCACTTCTCTTTGGGTGTAGACTCCTCCTGCCAGGTGTAGGGGGATGTCAGAATCAGTAAGCCACCTTGGTTGATGCGCGGCGCCATCGACTCCAGGAATTTGCGCGGGTCGTAAAGACGGTCAATGAGGTTGCCGGCAAAGACAAGATCGAAGCCGGTAAATATCGGCTTGAGGTTGCATGCGTCCGCCTGCCAGAAGTTCACCTTCTTCGAGGCGTGCTCCAGACCGAACTTGTTGAGCCGCACCTCGTGGAACGACTCTATCTCCCCTTCTTCAGGCATAGCGTAACGCAGCACACCGCTCTCTTTGAGCCGCAACGCCTCCTGAATGAAGCGTGCGGAGAAGTCTACCCCTATCACCTCGTCGAACTCCCGTGCCAGCTCGAAGCTGCTGCGCCCGATGGCACACCCCACATCGAACGCTTTTGCTTTGGGACGCTCACCCATATACTCCAGTGCCAGTTTGGCACAGGTTGCCGGGTAGTTGGGTACTCCCAAACGGTTCTCTCCCCATCCGAAATGGCAATACTGTGCAATGATTGTGTCGGTGGTGTAGGCATTGGTCATCACTCTCTCCTCGTAGTTGCTCTGTATATAACGAAATCCCGCGTGCTGATAGAAGTGGCGTCTAAAGGCGTAGCGGCTCTTTGGGTCGGCAAGGTTCCCGCAGCTTATCCACGAACCCCCTTTGATAAGATTATGCTTACCGTCAAAGGTCGGTACGGTAAAGTCATCATATATCGGGTGTACTCCAAAGCCCTCAAAAGGGTACATAGGAGTGCGTGTCCACTGCCAGACATTCCCTGCCACATCGTAAAAACCGTTATGTTCAAAATGTGTTACCGGCATGCAGGATGCGACCACTTTCAACGCAATGTTCGCTTCAAAGACCATTTCATCAATGCCGCTGTGTGCCCGTAGATGCATATACTCATCTTCTGTAGGAAGCACAATATTTTTCTGCTCTTTACAGCTCTTCCAGCGGCAAAACGCTTCGGCTTCCAGGCAGTTGACCTCTACAGGCCAGTCAAGCGGCAGTGGTATTGTTTCGGTCATGGTGCGTAAAAGATAACCGCCCTTCTGCAATTTCCAAAAACGCGGCATCTGTGCCTTTTCATAGATACGCCATGCATTCCCCTCGCCATCCCAGTATGCTGCATTCTCGTAGCCGCCTTCTTCAACGAATTGCAAGAACTCGCCATTGCTGACAAGGTATTTCGACGCTTTGAAAGCGGGAATATCGGCAGTGTGCCGGCCATACTCGTTGTCCCACCCGTAACGTACATCGTCACGTGATTTACCAAGCGTCACCCTGCCCGCAGGCACGTCAACCCACGTATTTTCCGGTTCGGTGCTGCTCTTTTTAAACGGCTCCCACTGTGGTGTCGTCTGTACCATCTCTATCGGCAGCTGACGGATGAGTACCGAAGAAGTTTCAAGGTGAATGTTCTCATGCTCGATACCCATCAGGATGACCCACCATGGTGACTCCCACCCTATGGGCAGAGTTAGAGGCATTGTGTCTATGAGCTCCGAAACAATCCTGTAGACTCCATCTCGGTAAGACTGTGTCTGTTTCAGGCTTGGCCAGTCGTAGTGCGCCTCGTCAAGATCGTCCCAACACATCTCATCCACACCAACAGCAAAGATCGATTCAAGTTTTGCATCGACACGGCTGTCGATCAGTTTGGCAAGTTTAAGCTTGTTGATATAGAAAACGGCAGTATGACCGTAGTAAAAAATAAGCGGATGGCGTAGCGGATCAGCCTTTTGAAAGTAGGCACGCTCATCGGCGATCGTCTCAAAGAGCGATTCGTAACGGCGCCAGCACCCCTGAAAGTATGCCATTATCTCACGGCGCTTCGCCTCGGCGTCGCTGCCGGTGAGTGTCGGGGCTTCTATGTAATACGGCATGCTGCCTGTGAACCTCGCGATACGCTAAAAGTCCACTTTCTCTTTCGTACTCTCGATCATTGAAATGACAAGGGTATAGACGTTGGCAATGACCGCACCAATGACCAGTCCTACTGCCAGCGTATGATTTTCCGGATAGAACTTCATCACAAAAAATGCCGGAATAAGGTGCAAGTCGGCAACAAGCGAACCGGCCAGCAGTTCCGCAGAAAGCAGGTTACGCACCCCGATCTTGAGAATGGTCGAAATGACATTGACCGAACCGGCGATGAATAGTGCCACCAGCGCCTCATCATACAAAAACGCTGCCGATGTCGTCAGTGACATCAACGTAAAAAAGATATAAAAAACCTTACCCCACTGCATACCTGCTCCTTCTTGTTAATGCTTTTTACTCAAAAGAAGTTGTTCTTTTCAATAAAAAGCTTTTTCCATAGGAAAAGAATACCAAAACTCTTCACTCTTAATTCTTAACTCTTCACTCCTAAAAGCGGGTTACCGCTTTTAGACCGTCCCCTGTTCGTACATGGCACGCATCTGTTCTATTTTCCTTCTCCTTTGCAAGAGGCAAAGCCCCTTGCAAATTCCTCTCACTAAAGCTTCGCCTTCGGCTCAGAAGAGAAGATGCGTAAATGCTATTATACTGTACCTTGTTCGTACATGGCACGCATCTTCTCTTTCTCTTTTTCGCGTTTGAGCTTTTCAGCCTCTTTTTCGCGGAAGTCTTTGACAGAGAAGCCCAGCCACATCAGAATAGGTGAGGCAACAAAGATAGACGAATAGGTACCGACAATAATACCTACAAGCAGTGTAAAGCTGAACCCGCGAATGATCTCTCCGCCAAAAAGGAAGAGGGTCAAGACCACAAAGAAAGTGGTCAGCGAGGTCAGTGTCGTACGTGAAAGGGTCTGGGTCACAGACTCATCAATAATATCGCTGAGTACTACATTTTTGCTGCTTTTGATCCCCTCACGGATACGGTCGAAGACGATGATTGTATCGTTCAGTGAATACCCGAGAATGGTCAGCAGGGCTGCGAGTGTATCGAGGTTGACCTCAACATTGAAAAGTACCACCGCACCCATGGCAATGGTCACATCGTGAATCAGCGCCATAACCGAAGCGACGGCAAAACGCCACTCGAACCGGAAAGAGACATAAATAAGAATACCGAGAATTGCCAGCACCAGTGCCATCAGACCCTTCTCTCTCAGCTCCGAACCGACTTTTGCACCGACCATGTCTACCCTTCGCACTTCGAAGTTGCCCGTACCCTTGAGCAGTTCACGCATCGTGTCACCCATATCTTTACCCAGCGATTTGGAGCTTGTCTTGGTACGAATGATCACTTCATTGTCATTACCGAAATATGTTACGGTTGCATCTTCGTAATTTTTGTCTGCGGTGATCGCTTTTCTGATCTTGTCAATAGGTGCTTTTTTCTCATAGTGTACCTGTACCAGTGTACCGCCGGCAAAGTCAAGACCATAGTTGAAGCCCTTTGTAAAGATCAGTGCCAGAGAGATCAATACCAGCGTTACAGAAAGAATGCCGAAACGCTTGGCTTTGCTCATCAACGGAATCGGTTTGTCATACTTGAAAATTTCCATTACTTTTTCCCCTCCGTTTTAATACCGAACCAGAAGCCAAGCCTCTTTTTGTCGATTTTTGGCATCAGCCACTGGTAGATACCGTGTGTTCCGACAATCGCTGTCAGCATCGAAGCGAGGATACCGATACCCATTGTCAGCGCGAAACCTTTGAGCGGCCCTGTACCGTACGCCCACAGTACCACTGCGGCGATCAGCGTCGTTACGTTGGCATCGAGAATGGCTGTAAAGGCTTTGTCATAGCCCTCTTCGATCGACTTGGCCACAGACTTGCCCTCATGCAGCAGTTCCCGTATTCGCTCGTTGATAATGACGTTGGCATCGACCGCCATACCGACAGTAAGAACAATACCCGCCATACCCGGCAGTGTTAGCGTCGCACCAAAGAGTGACATGATCGCCAAAATGAGGAACAGGTTGCCTACCAGTGCCACATCGGCAATAACACCCGCCATACCGTAATAGAGCACCATAAAGAGTACGACCAGAATGAAGCCCAGCGCCAGTGCCAGTGAACTCGCCTTGATGTTGTCTGCTCCGAGGCTTGGCCCTACAGAACGTTTTTCCATCACGTACACAGGCGCAAGCAGTGCTCCCGAACGCAGTGCAATGGCAAGGTCATGCGCCTCTTCAAGCTTGAAGTTCCCCGAAATCTGTACACGTCCGCCGCCGATGCGTTCACGAATGACCGGTGCAGAGTAGACTTTGTTGTCAAGCACAACCGCCATACGCTTTCCGACTGCTTTGGCAGTAAAGTCACCAAAGATCTTTGCACCCTGTCCGTTAAGTGTAAAGTTGATCACCGGCTCGTTATTCTTGTCAAATCCGACTTTTGCATCGGTAAGCATGGAGCCGTCAAGTACCGGAATGGCACGCAACAGGTATTTGTGCGCCTCATTGTAGACATCCGGCAGAATAACATCTCCGTAACTTCTTGCTTCATTGGGGCTCATTGTACCTACACGTGCCGCACGGTCTTCATCGACCGCCATCAGCTGCAGGTGTGCCGCACGGGCAATCAGTTCACGGATACGCTGTTCATCCGCCTGTGTCTTGATGCCCGGTACCTCGACAAGGATCTTGTCTTCACCCTGTCTTGCAACAGTCGGCTCTGCCAGTCCGAATTCATTCAGACGGTTACGGATCGTATCGACCGCCTGCTTGATGGCATCTTTTTTGGTACGGACAATCTCTTCAGGTGTCATTTTCAGTGTAAATTTCAACCCGTTGTGTGTCAGTACTGTTCCCGGAATCTCTTTGCGCAGCAGTGCCGTCGCTTTGGCAACATCATCTTTGTCGAGCAGTTCGAAAGTAACCACACCTTCGCCGGCAATACGCAGGTCGTCATAAATGATATCGGCATCGTCAAAAAGATACTTTACACTTGCGGCAATCGACTTGGTGCGTGACTCAATGGCCACATCGCTCTTGACACCGAGCAGCATATGCAGTCCGCCCTGAAGATCCAGCCCCAGGGTGATCTTTTTCCCACTCTCGCTCTGTGTCAGTGACGGAATGGAGAAGACCACCCCGAAAATGAGTGCAAAGAGAAAGAGTACCAGTCTGAAATTAAGCGTTTTCATTGCCTGTTTCGACCTTTCTGGCAACAAACGCTCTGTCAAGCTTTACAATCGTCTCATCGTTGAGTTTGATTTTCAGGAAATCCTCTTCGGGCTTGACAATCGTTGCGATCAAACCGCCGTTGGTAACGATTTTGTCACCTTTTTGAAGTGATTTGAGCATCTCTTCATGCGCTTTACGCTGCTTGTTCTGCGGTCTGATGATAAGAAAATAGAAAATGGCAAAGAGGATCAGTAGCGGTACGAATGATCCCAGTAAACCTGCTTGTTGTTCCATTAGGAATCCTTTATGAATAAAATGAGACAATATTTTAGCAGTAATATATTAACAGGAGCCTTTTTGAAATACCTACCTGCTTTATGCGGCAACCCTGCCAAAAAAGCCGACTTTTTCTGTGGCATCGCTATTGCACTCACCGGGTCGGCATTTCTCTACCTTTCCCATATCGGCATTGTCCTGCCGTGGCTCAACACCCTGCTTGGCCTGCTCTTTTTTTACCTTTTGCTGCCGGCCAATGCACGTACATGGTTCTTTGCCGGCGCTTTTCTTTCCCTGTTCTGGTTTTGGTGGATCGCACTCAGTTTCCTTCACTACCGCATGGCATGGGCTATCCCCCTCGTACTTCTCTTCATCGCCCTTGTCTACGGCACCCTCTTCTGGCTCATCGCCAAAACCGCTTTCCTCATAGAAGGCAACATCATCCATCATTCATCATCCATCATCCATCTCTCTTTAAAAGCTCTCGGCCTTTTAGGCTTAAGCTACATTCACCCCTTCACCTTCGACTGGTTCAAGCCTGAACTGATGTTTACACAGAGCGATCTGGGGATCCAAAAATGGCAGTTTGCCCTCATACTCATGGCACTTGTTCTGACACATTGGCGTAAAAATCCGCTTTTCCTTTTGCTGATACTGCTTGCCTGGCAGCCTCAGCCTCATAGTGTTGACAGGCACCATACAGATATTAGCCTCATAACGACCCATACCCCCGTGGAAGCCAAGTGGGACAAAACAAAACATCCCACACAGTTTCAGAAGCTCTTGTCCCGTATTGACAGTGCCATCGATGCCAACAAAACGCTTGTTGTACTTCCCGAGTCGGTTTTCCCTGTTTATCTCAACCGAAACCAGAAACTCTTTGATGCACTGCATGAGCGTGCCAAACACATCAATATTGTGACCGGTGCACTCTACTGGGACGGCAAAACTCCCCGAAATGCCACTTACATTTTTACCAAAGACGGCAAAGTACGTGTAGCAAACAAGGTTATTCTTGTCCCCTTTGGAGAAGCCAACCCCCTGCCCGACTTTCTCAGCGACTGGGTCAACAGGGTTTTTTATGACAATGCGGTGGACTACAAGGCAGATGCTGTTATCTCCGACTACACCGTCGAGGGTAAAACCTACCGTAACGCGATCTGCTTTGAAGCAACCAGCGAACCGCTTTACCAAGGAGATCCCAAACAGATGATCGTCCTGAGCAACAATGGCTGGTTCACCCCCTCCATCGAACCGACCCTCCAGCGGATTTTGCTACAATACTATTCCAGAAAGTACGGTACAACCATCTACCATGCCGTCAACATGGCACCCTCATATATCATCCGAAAGGGAAAGGTTTTCTACCACCCATGAAATTCAAACAGTTCTTCATCGCTCCTATCCGCGGCTACCAGTACATCTCCAAAATGCTGCCGGCCAACTGCCGCTACTATCCGACATGCTCGGAATACGCTGCCTGGCAGTTTGCATTCAATGCACCGCATAAGGCGCTCGCGGCAAGTACCCTGCGTATTTTACGATGTAACCAGCTTTTCCCCGGAGGCATAGACTACCCGGTGGTAACATTCAGCCCGCCAAATAACACAAAATCACTCGATATTAATGGTTTTTGTGGCAAAATCAACATAGACTACTGGCTTGTTCCCAAAGAGGGAAGCCATAACCAATTTTACGTCATAAAGGATTTCGATGCTCTATCCCGACACGATCACTCTGACAAACCCGCTTGATATGCATTTGCATCTGCGTGACGGCGAGATGCTGCAGCAAATTGCCCGTGAAAGTGCCAAAAGCTTTTCAGGGGCGATCATTATGCCAAACCTTGTACCGCCGGTTACATCCAAAGAGGAAGTTCAGGCGTACCGGAAACGTATAGTTGAGGCTATCGGAGACGAAACGTTCACCCCCTACATGACACTTTTTTTCAAGCCGACGTATGACAAAACATTTCTGGAAAGTGTCAAAAAAGATATTGCCGCCATCAAACTGTATCCTGCCGGCATCACTACCAACAGTGAAGGCGGTGTAAGCGGATTCGATATTGATGAGCTGCGCCCCGCACTCGAAGCGATGGAGGAACTGGATATTCCGCTGTGTATCCATGGAGAAACCAACGGGTTTGTCATGGACAGGGAAGCGGAGTTCGTACCCATCTACGAAAAGCTTGCCGCTGCCTTTCCAAAACTCAAGATCATTATGGAACATATTACCACCAAGGAGAGTGTTGCCGCACTGGAGCGTTTTAAGAACCTCTATGCCACCATTACCGTACATCACCTCTACATTACCCTCGATGATGTCGCCGGAGGTATGCTAAATCCGCATCTTTTCTGCAAACCTATTGCAAAACGTCCCGAAGACAGGGAGGCACTGCTGAAAGCAGCCCTTGAAGCACACCCCAAAGTCATGTTCGGTTCCGACTCCGCACCGCATCCGCGTCATGCCAAAGAGAGCTGCGGCTGTGCAGCAGGTGTCTTCACTGCGCCTGTAGCACTGCAGCTGCTGGCTCAGCTTTTTGAGCATCATGGTGTACCTCTTGAACATTTACAACAATTCGTTTCCGGCACAGCCCAAAAGATTTACGGTATTACGCCGCCGTCAAAAAACGTTATACTTGAAAAAAAACCATACACGGTCAAAGAAACCTACGGAGGTGTCGTGCCGATGTATGCAGGTGAAACCATCGACTTCAGTATCAGGGAGATACAGCATGGATAACAGGCTCAAAGATTTCGAAACCGGCCACGAGAACTTTAAAAAAATAAAATTCAACAAAAACAAAGACCGTTTTCAGTCACTGGTTCAAAAGGGGCAGCAGCCCAAAGCACTCTTCATTGGATGCAGCGACTCACGCGTGATGCCTGCATTGATCACCGGCAGCAAAGCAGGAGATCTTTTCATTGTCCGGAATATCGGTAATTTCGTCGCACCTTTTCGTCCTGATGCCGACTATCATGCCACAGCATCGGCTGTAGAATACGCTGTCAGCGTTCTGGGCATCTCCGACATTATTGTTTGCGGACACTCCCACTGCGGCGCCATTGCGGCACTCTACAAAAATATTGAAGCAACACCGGAAAACATTCATACGATCAAGTGGCTCGAACTGGGACATGCCGCCAAAAAAGTTGCCCTGCTCTCACATAAAGACAAACCACAGGAAGAACTGCTGCGCTATACCGAGAAAATTTCGGTCATTCACCAGCTTGACAACCTGCTGACGTATCCCGCTGTAAAACGGCGTGTAGACGAGGGGACACTCTTCCTGCACGGCTGGCATTATGACATTGAAACTGGCGATATCGAGTATTACGATGATGACGATTATGAATTTAAGCCGCTTAGTCAAAAGTAATATTGATGTATAATAACAAAAATACTTATTAAATAATTAAAACTTTTATTAGAAGGACATATCATGATCGCCAAAAATGTTGAAGCCCTTGTCGGAAATACGCCGATGGTACAGATCAATTCTCTTTCCGGGGAGACAGGAACCACCATCCTTGGGAAATGTGAATTTATGAACCCGACCTCCTCAGTCAAAGATCGTATCGCCTACAATATGATCAATGAAGCAATGAAGCGCGGAGAAATCACCAAAAACACCACCATTATAGAACCTACCAGCGGCAATACCGGTATTGCACTGGCTGCAATCTGTGCAGCGGAAGGGCTAAAACTCATTTTGACTATGCCTGAGTCAATGAGTATGGAACGACGGAAACTGCTTAGCCATCTTGGAGCAAAACTGGTCCTGACACCTGCAGCGGAAGGGATGAACGGTGCCATTGAAAAAGCAGCGTCACTGGTTGAAGAGCTTGAAGACGCTGTTGTCCTCCAGCAGTTCAATAACCCGGACAACCCTGAAATCCATAGAACAACCACTGCTGTCGAAATTTTAAACGATACCCAAAATAATGTCGACATTTTTGTTGCCGCTGTCGGTACAGGCGGCACCCTGACTGGTACGGCAGAAGTACTTAAAGAGCACATACCCAGTGTCAAGGTGATTGCAGTTGAGCCGGAAACCTCTGCTGTATTGGAAGGCAAACCCGCAGGCCCGCATAAAATTCAGGGGATTGGCGCAGGATTCATTCCCGAAATTCTCAATACTGATATTTATGATGAGGTCATGGCTGTCTCCAATGAAGATGCTTTCGGCATGGCAGCAAAAATAGCCAAAGAAGAGGGACTGCTTATCGGCATTTCGGCAGGAGCCAACCTTGAAGCTGCCTACCGGGCTGCAAAGCGTCCTGAGAACAGGGGCAAGACCATCGTCACCATCCTCTGTGACACGGCCGAGCGTTACCTCTCTACCGAACTTTTCGACAGCTGAATTGATGGCTGCTGCACTGCTTGAAACCATTCGCATCGAGGAAGGGAAGGCCCAAAACCTTCCCTACCATCAGGCACGTTTCGATAGAAGCCGAAAAGCACTTTTTAACACAACAAGCCCTCTTACGCTGCTAAAGCATATCGATCCGCCTCAAAACGGCCTCTACCGATGCCGCATCCTTTACACGGACACTATCGAATCTGTCGAGTATCTTCTCTACACGCCCAAAACAATCAACACACTGAAAGTAGTTACGGACAATACCCTTGAGTATTGCTACAAATATGCTGACCGCACACTGCTCAATACCCTTCTTTCTGCCCATCCCAATGCCGATGAGATTATCATTGAACAAAACGGGCTCCTGACCGACACCACCATTGCCAACATTGCCTTTTACAACGGCAGCACATGGCTCACTCCTGCAACACCCCTGCTTGAAGGTACCATGCGTGCACATCTGCTTGACAAAGGCATGCTCCAGACCGCAGATATTCGAAAGTCAGACCTTCATCGCTACACACACGTAGCTTTAATGAATGCTATGTTAGGATTTAAAATTCTAAAAGAAGTCACCATCATATGACACTTCCCATCCAAACAAAAGGTAGGCTACTATGACCATTAACCTCTTTCAGACCAAAGAGTACAAGGCGCTAATGCAAGAGCATATCAGCAAAACCATTGCTTACCTTTTCAGCAAAAACCAGGACTTTGCGGTAGCATGTGAAATAGAATTTATTGACTTCAATCCGCCGTTACCCGAATCGATTCTGGAAAACTTCAATGATATAGTACTCTTTGTCCTCAGCGGCTATACCTATGAAACAGCTACACTTGAAAAAGATTATTTGATATTTGAAGCGGGGTTTGGGGAGGAGAATTTCGGATCGACAGTGACAATACCGCTGCTTGCGATCAAACAGGTGATTGTCGGAGAACATCCTATTGTGCTTAACCTGGCAAAGCCGTCACCAAAACAGGAACGTTCTACACAAAACTCTATGGAAGCCCTGTTGAACAACCCTGAAAATAAGCGGTTGCTGAAAAAGAAGAAGCGCTAAGCCGTAAGCTTAGCACTGACCTGCAAGAATATAGTCGACAACATTGTCAACGTAGGCATTGTGTTTATTCTCTTTGGTATACACAATGTAGAACTTGCGCTTCATCGTATAACCGCGCAGCCTTGCTTCATACAGTTCCCCTTTTGCAACCTCGTCGGCAATAGCATGTTTGGAAATGATGGAAACAACCGGATGTTCTGTGTCTTTTTTCGCTCTTTTGATTGTTTGCAGTACTGCTGTCGTATTGCCGACTTCAGAGAGTACATTGAAACTTTTACACGAAACGCCAAGCTCTTCAAAAACTTCAGCGACAACACGTCTGGTATGAGAACCCTCTTCACGGCAGATCCACTGGAATTCGTAAAGTTCTTCTGTCTTGACGACTTTTGGCAGCGGTGTACTGCTGACCAGAACCAGTTCATCTTCAAGCCATTCACGGTAGATAAGGTCACTGTCCATTACCGGTGATTCAATGAGCCCAACGTCGAGTTTGCGGTCTTTCAGCTTGGCAACGATGTTGTCACTTGTGTCGATACTGAGGTTGATATCGTTATTGATCGCTCTTCCCATTGTGTTAAGACATTCACCGGGAATAATATAGGTGCCAATGGTAAACGATGCGCCGAGTCTGAATGTCATCTCTTTGTTGATGATTTTAAGCACATCTTTTTCCGCTGCATGGATCTCTTTTTCCAGACGCGTAGCGATCTTATAGAGTTCTTCTCCTTCGGCAGTCAGTTTGATACCGTTCTTTTTTCTCTCGATAATCTTGACACCGAGATACTTTTCGATAAATTTGATCTGCTGTGTTACCGCCGGCTGGGAGATGCCCAGTTTGGCAGACGCTTTGGAAAAACTTCTTTCTCTTGCTACAGTTAGAAAGGTTTCCAGCTTGACAAAATCTTTTAACATTATGTTTCCTTTGTAGTACATGCATAGCCATGTTTAATTAACCGCATTATATCTGATTATACTTAATTTTGCATAAGGGTTGCTTATTGAATTCAATTCAATTCATTTTTTCTTATGCGGTATAAATCGGGCGCAATTATGCCATATATGGTTTAACCAAGAGTTAGCTATAATCATAATACTATAGGAGCAACAGAACATATGGAAGCAATACTCAATACTCTCAACCCTGCGCAACGCGAAGCTGTCGAACACATTGACGGCGCAATGCTCATTCTTGCAGGTGCGGGAAGCGGAAAAACGAAAACGCTGACCACACGTTTGGCGTATCTCATCGGTGAAGTGGGTATTGACCCCGCAAGTACACTGACCCTGACTTTTACCAACAAAGCTGCCGCAGAAATGCGTGAGCGTGCACTCAAGCTGATGCCAAACCGGGTCTCCTACCCTCCGTTACTGTGTACCTTCCACAAATTTGGTCTGCTTTTTCTCAAATTTCACATTGAAAAACTTGGCCGAAGCAACAACTTCGTGATCATCGACAGCGATGACAAAAAACGTCTGCTCAGAAGCATTGCCAAAGAGCTCAAGGTCGATCTGAACCTCTCCTTTATTGCTTCAGAAATTTCCAAATACAAAAATACACTGCTTACCCCTGAAGTGGTCATTCAGAAAGCGGAGCTGCCTGACTATAAAAAAGTTGCGCGCATTTACGAAGCCTACCAGTCCAATATTGTCGAAAACAATCTGGTGGACTTTGATGACCTGTTGATGCTGACCTATCAGATACTTGAAAGCAACGACGATCTCAGACGGGAAACGAGTGAACGCTACAAGTATATTATGGTCGATGAGTATCAGGATACCAATGAATTACAGTACCGCCTGCTTGAACTGCTCGCCAGTGAGCATGAGAACCTATGTGTGGTGGGTGATGATGACCAGAGTATCTACGGCTGGCGGGGGGCAAACATACGAAACATTCTTGAGTTTGCCGACAGCTTTAAAAACTGCAAAACCGTCAAGCTTGAAACCAACTACCGCTCTACCGAGCCCATCCTCAAAGCAGCCAATGCACTTATTGAACACAACTCCACACGCCTTGGCAAAACACTCACTTCCCACAAAGGCGAAGGACCGGATGTAAAACTGCTCCATTCGCTTGACGAATCCATGGAAGCCAAAGCGATCGCACACCAGATACACGATCTCATTGACCAGGGTGTTGACCCTGATGAAATTGCTGTGCTCTATCGCATCAACGCCCTTTCACGATCGCTGGAAGAAGGCTTCAGCAAAGAGGGACTCAATTTCAAACTCATCGGCGGTATGCGCTTTTATGAGCGTGCCGAAATCAAAGACATCATCTCCTATTTCAGAGTTTTTGCAAACCCTACCGATGACTTTTCTCTGCTGCGTATCATCAACAAACCCAAACGCGGCATCGGCAAAGCTTCCATTGAAAAACTGCAAAAGGCAGCCTTTGATGCCCAATTGCCGCTCTTTGTCTACATCAAAGAGAGTCTTGAAGGCAGACAACCGCTTGTCATCAGCAAAAAAGTTGCCGGAGCCCTGGCAAAACTTGTCGAAGATATCGAAGTACTCCGGGTAGAAATAGAAGAGAACCTTGAAAACTTCATCACCCTGTTTGAAGAACGCATCAAGCTCAAAGACCACTATGCCGGTATGGTTGACGGATTCGACCGTATCCTCAATATTGATGAATTTTACGGATACTTCCGTGATGCTGTCAGCAAGAATCCGGATCTTACCCTCGATGAATTCCTCAACGACATTTCACTGCAAAGCGATCAGGATCAAATCGAAGAGAATGCGGTTACGATCATGAGTATCCATGCTGCAAAAGGACTGGAGTTCGAACACCTTTTTGTCATTGGAATGGAAGAGGAGTTCTTCCCTCTGCTTGGTGAGGGGTGTAACATGGAAGAGGAACGCCGTCTTGGGTATGTGGCCATTACCCGTGCCAAAAGTGACCTCACCCTCTGCTATGTCGACAGCCGTTTCTACAAAGGCCGCAGAAAAATGCTTGATAAAAGCCGCTTTCTGGGCGAAGCCGGCCTTATTCAGGATGCCTCGCTGAAAATCACCAAACAGGCTGCATTCAAAAAAGGCGATCTGGTCAAACACAAAATATTCGGTATCGGTCGTGTTCAGGCGGCCAACAAATCCGGTAAAGAGTACAAACTGCTCATCAACTTCGGTGGAAACAAGAAAGAGATTCTCAGCTCGTTTGTACAGGCAGTTTAGCCGTAGGGTGCGTAAACACGCACCAAATGAATCATAATAGATCCATAACATTATGCCAATTTAACAAAAGGTGCGTGACTGCGCACCCTACACGGGAGAAATATGAACCGTCTTTTCGTCGTCAACAAACCCATCTTCGTCAGCTCCAACCGCTATATGGGGTATGTCAAGCGCAAGTATAATACCAAAAAAGTAGGCTTCTCAGGTACCCTTGACCCCTTTGCCACAGGGTGTCTCATTGTCGCAACGGGGCAGTACACCAAGCTCTTTCAATACCTCGACAAAACACCCAAAACTTACAGAGCAACCCTCTGGCTTGGGGCAAACTCTCCGAGTCTTGACATTGAAAATGTCGACAGTATCAAAGCAGTTACGCCTTTTTCTGAAGCGAAAATCCTCTCTGTACTCTCCTCGCTTAAAGGAGAGCTTACCTACTATCCGCCCAAATTCTGTGCCAAAAAGATAGACGGAAGGCGTGCCTACGAACTCATGAGAGAAGGCAAGGAGGTAACACTCAAAACCATTACTTCTACCATTTACGACATCAAACTCCTCAACTACAATCATCCCTTCATCCATTTTGAAGCCACGGTGAGCGAAGGTACGTATATCCGGAGTCTTGGTGCACTGATTGCAGACGCGCTCGATACAGATGCGACACTCAGCTCCCTGCACCGCGTACGGGAGGGAAAATTCCATTATGAAGACGAAAAGGCGCTCAATCCGTTCAAATACCTCTCCATTCCAACAATACAATACACCGGAGATGACGAATATCTCGAACTGGGGAAAAAACTTTCACCCGAATATTTCGAAACCAAAGAGGATGGTATTTATCTTGTAGAAACCAATAATTTTTTCAGCATCATTGAAATAAAAGATACCGCTATCCACTACAAACTCAACCGCCTCGAAAAACCCAAGGAATCATAAAGGAAACCCTCCAATGAAAATCAATGCCCATGCCAAAGTCAATATTTTTTTGAAAATCACCGGTCATGAAAACGGCTATCATACCCTCCTCTCACGCTTTATGCGGGTAGAGACACTTTACGATACGATCACACTGGTGCCCCAACACTGCGAAAGCTTCACTATTGAGGGCTGCAACGGCATACCTACCGCCTCCAACACGGTTTACAAAGCCTATGAAGTGCTGAGAGACTATACCGGCTCCGAAACACTTGGAAGATTTTTCAAAACACATAAGGTGACAGTGACAAAACGTATCCCCTCTCAGGCAGGACTTGGCGGGGGGAGTTCCGATGCGGCTGCATTCATGAGACTTGTCAACAAAGTATGTGAACTGAAACTCTCTGTGGAAACACTGGCCAAACTTGGAAGCCAGATCGGCGCGGATCTGCCCTTTTTCATTTACAACTATCCTTCGGCAAATGTATCGGGCTTTGGTGAGATTGTCGAACCGTTCGATGAAACGCCTCTGAAGTTGGAACTTCATACACCTAATATCGGCTGCAACACTGCCGTTGTCTATAAAACATTCAAAGAAAACTTTCTTAACGATATCACACCCTGCACGTTTATGGGCTGGGAGAAGCACAAAAGCACCAACCTTCTTGAGCTCATCGGCGATCCGGTGATGCTCAATGACCTTTATGCTGCTGCGCGCATAGCCTATCCTGAACTTAAAACTGTCGCACCACAGGGCTGGTTCTTCTCAGGCAGCGGCAGTACCTTTTTCAAACCAAAAACTTAGTGCTCCGCGGCATTCGCCATAATCTGTTTTCGTATCTTTGCCGGGCTGATATCACTCTGTTCATCCAGTTCACCGATAAGATCTTTACGAATAAATACAGTCAGCTTCGCCAGTGCTTCAATGAGGAGATCTTCATCCGCATCGCTGACATGCTTGTCTTTTGCTACTTTTTGATGAAAAACTTTTAGAAAATTGTGATACTCCTCAAGTACGGCTGGTGAAGCAACAATCGCCAAACGGTGGGTATGAAACTGCAACTGTGTCAGTTCATCCTGGGTAATATCACGGTGCAGTACGATCGATTCAATCCGATCTATAAGATCACGGTAGGTTTCGGTTTTCAGCTCTATAAACTTGATACTCTGTTCTTTTTCCAGTTCAACAGAGGTTTGTTTGTTCAGAAGCATTGCAGTAATGAGAATAGTCGCCAACGTTCCCAAAATAATGAGAATAATTTCCTGGGTAAAGGGCATTTTGTCGGACATATGGTAGGCTAAACGCAGAAAAAAGTAGCCCCCCACAAATAGAATGATACTCAACAGCATCATCAGCAGATTGTTCTTGACAGCCTTGTTCATAGATAGCCTTTAGGGATTGATAAAATATTTGCAGATAGTAACACAGGGAAGGTCAGATACGGGTAAAACCCGTATCTGATTTATTTGACAGAGATGCTTTTGGCTTTGCGTGCTTCTTCTTTCTCCAGGGAAATATAGAGTCTTCCATCTTCATATTTGGCATTGATTTTATCTTTGTCAATGCCTTCAGGAAGCATAAAACTTCGGGAAATCAAACCAAAGCTGCTCTCCATCAGATAGTAATCGTCTTTATTGACTTCATTTTTCATTTTTCGTACCGCTTTGACGGTTAGAATGTTATCTTCAACTTGTAATTCGATGTCCTCTTTCTTGACACCGGGAAGATCGATCTCGATTTCGAAACCGTCACTCCCTTTTTTGGCAAGGTTGGCAAGAGGAAGGTGGCTTGCAACATTGGCAAAGGTCTCTTTGGCAACTTCAAGCCCCTTCTCAACCTTCTCTTCAACAGTGTTTGCAACCTCTTTTGCAGTTTTTGCTACATCCATCTTACACCTCCTTCATATCATTGTTATTTAATTTCAATTTTTCGAGGCTTTTTCTCTTCCTCTTTCACTTTTGGAATAACCACTTCAAGCACGCCGTCTTTGCTTTCTGCCTGAATATGTTCTACATCTACCTTCTCAGGCAGCGTAAAGCTTCGGCTGAATTTGCCGTAGCGGCTCTCAACTTTATAGTAGTCATCTTCTTTGACTTCATCTTTGTACTTTCTCTCTCCGGAAATCGTCAAAATATTATCTTCTGTTGTAATTTCAATATCTTCTTTTTTAATACCGGGAAGATCTACTTCGATATAATAGGCATCATCACTCTCTCTTGTATTCACAGAAGGAACAAAAGAGACGATATTGCTCTCCTCTTTGACAGCAGGATCAAACTGATTCATCAAAGAGTGGAGCACTTCAAATCCTTTTCTGATATCCATGTCACTGTAAGGGTTGTATCTTGTCACTAACATTGTTAACTCCTTTTTCTCTTTTTGTACTATTATACATGCAGCAATGCCATTTGGCATGCTACTTTGGTTGCATTATCTGCTTTTTCCGGAAGAAACAATTTTAGACTTGAACTCTTTGAGTTTGGCAGCCAACTCTTCGAAGAGTTTTTCTGCTTTATTCTTGCCCTTAATTTCTTTTTCTACCGCTTTGATCTGATCATGCAGCATTTTATATGTTGTTGTACTTTCACTGACATATCCCAGCTTTTCTGCAACATCAAGTGCATCGGAAGCCGCTTCAAGGTATTTCAGGGCTTTTGTTTTGTCCTCTTTGGCGACACGTGACGCAGCCGCGATCAGGTCGGCACTCTCAAGCAGAGGAATAGGCACTACTTCAGTCACTTCGGTAAAGGTACTCAAGGCAATATAGAGTACTTCTTTTGCTTTTTCAAGCTTACCGTCATGTACATATGATGCTGCAAGCTTCAGCGCATCAGGATAGGAAGCAAGCGGCAGATTTACGACTGTAATATCGATTTCGCTTGCCAACGGTGCAATAAGTGCTCTGGCTTCCTGCACTTTACCGGCATCAAGCAGGTCTTTGACCATTTTGACACTTTTTTCCACATCTTTTGCTGTTCCGACAAACTCCTGAACCCTGATGACATTATTGATAGGCAACAGTTTCGGCGCATTTTTAGCCGCCATGATCACTTCGAGTTTTCCAATGGCTTTTTCAAGGTTTTCAGTCGCTGCTTTTTTATCTTTATGTTCAAGTGCAATCACTGCATTTTGTGCAAATTTTAATGATTCAATCGCTTCTTTTACCAGCTTAGTCTCATGGCTTCTGGCATCCTCTTTGGCATTGCTTATGGCAATTTTGTTTACCTCTTTAACCGTAGCATTTTTCCCTGCCTGTTCTTTGGCAATACCTGCTGTGCTCAGCAGCAGTGATGCGGTAATCGCTGAAAGTAGTACTTTTTTCATGGTTGACTCCTTGTGTCATATATTTGGTATGTGAACGTTTACGTTGGTACAATGATAAGGAGATAAGAGAAACAAACGATGCAACCGAAGTTGCATTTTTCAAAAAAAGGGTTAAAAGAGGTTAATTTTTTCCAGAAGTCTGTTCGCATCAAGAATCTGAATATCCTTGTTCTTGGTTGCGATGGTTCCATCCGCTTTAAGTGCTTTGAGGTGGCGCTCGACCACATGCCGTACCGTACCGATGAGTTTGGCGATCTCCGTGTTGGAAAGCCCCTGAATAAGTTTGTACTTCAGACGGTTGTTAGGGTCGAGGTTCTGCAGCAGCAGTTTGATGAGACGCTCTGAGGTAGAGTAGAGCGAAAGGTCGGTGGCAAGCTCCTCTACATGCCGCATCTGCTGGGCAAGATAAGGGAAGAACATCCGGTTGAAGGACTCGTTGGTACGCAACAGGTGTCGCACCTCCTCAATGGGAAGCTGCAACAACTCGGAATCTTCCAGTGCTTCATACATGACATCGTGCGGCTGACCGTCAAGCAAGACGATCGTATCGAACATATCACCTTCACGATAGACAAAGATCGTTTGCTCCTTGCCGTTGTCAAAGTTGAGCTGATAAGTCTTGATCTTCCCGCTGATTACAATGTAAAAGTAACGCAGAAGTTCATCACCGCCAAAGAGAGTCTCTCCCTTCTTGACAGAAAGGCGTTGGGTAAAGCGTGTGATCTCACTCTGCGCATTGGTATCAAGATTGTAAAACGGTACGACAGTATCGGGCAGCACGTCACTCCTTTTGGTTTTCAATATGTTATTCTATCGCATCGATGCCAAAACAGTGCTTCACTTCATGCAATCTTTCTATATATGCTATAATGCCGAGAAAAAAGGAATGGTGTGGCCATCAATATCGTAGCACAGAACAAAAAAGCCAGACACGATTATGAGATACTTGAAAAGCTTGAAGCCGGTATTGTGCTGCAGGGCAGCGAAGTCAAAGCACTCCGTGCAAAACGCGCCAACCTGAGTGATGCCTACTGCCGGTTCATTCAGGGGGAACTGTACCTGATGAATGCGCACATTGCGGAACTTGAAACCACCAACCGCCACTTTGCACGTGACAGCCGTACACCACGCAAACTGCTGCTGCATAAAAAAGAGCTTCTCAAGCTGCATAACAAAGTGCACAAAGACGGCTTGACCATCGTACCGTTGATGATCTACTTCAATGAACGTAACATTGCCAAAGTAAGCATTGCTGTAGCCAAAGGGAAAAAGCTGCATGACAAACGTGCCGACCTGAAAGCAAAAACGCTCGACAGGGAAGCCCGCGCAGCCATGAAAAACCGCTCTTACTGAGTTCGCTTCTCTCTCCACGTTTCATAAAAAGAGCGCCTTTTCTGTACCCTTTGCACCTTTCGCACCCCACGTTTCTGAAGCAGCTTTTGGTGCACATTTGGCTGAAAACGTCTCAGTTCCTTTAACTGATAATAAGCAGAAACCGGTTTATAGCCGATAAATCGGTAGATCATCCTTCGTGTCCATGCCACAAGCCAGCGAAAACCTCGCCGGAGGGGAATATGCAGCAGCCTTTCCATAACCCAGTCGAACCAGTTTGCCGCCCAGAGAAACTGCCGGTAAACCCAACGGATACCGGAAGTTAAAAAAGGAATTTTTTCAAGCCATGCAAGCAGCCACGAAAATATCACCACTTCAACAATAGGTCCAAGCCAGCTGCCCCACAGATAATCGGTAAAAAAATAGACGATGGCACTTCCTGTTTTCAGGGAAAGTGCCAGCAGGAAACTCCACATTTTTGCCAGAAAAATCTTGAATGCCAGCATCACTCCCATAAATTTGCTGACATACCCAAGTGAACCGAGAAAGGCAAATGCAGCAATGAGCTTCTTGCTCAGCGGAAACCGCATAAAGTTTTTTTTGATATGTTCCAGTAACAGTTTGACATCTTTGGCAACATGGTCGAGAAAGTGTACTTTGAGATGATGGGTAAAAACCTTTTCGATCAGGTAGCGCTTGCTCAGCCCGGTTGCAGAAAGCAGTACTATCTTTTTGAGGAAAAGTTTAAGAATAAACTTTCCTTTGACCAGAAAAAAGGCCGTAAACAAGGCAACAGAATACTCTTTTACAAAAGCGGCACCATCACTGATCCAGTGTTGCAGCAGGCGTCGCACAGGTTCCACCGCAACAGAAAGCAACAGCAAAAAAAGAAAAATTCCGTTAAATATCCAGAACCACTTAGGATGCTTACCCATCAGCCCCTCTTCAATGCCGCTTTTATCGTCCTGTATAACCTCTTCAGACGTTGCACAAAGGGGGACTCTTTGGAGAAATAGCGTATCTTCACCGCCCTGAAAAAGGCTTTTGTCCGCTGCTTCAGTGCCTTAAGACGCTTCATTGTCTTCTGGTATATCTCCAGGGCTTTGAGCCAGTCTATGAATGCCATGATCTTCCCATAGAGCCACCGGAACCATCCAAAACGCATAAGCTTGCTCTCCGTTACACGGAACATCCAGAAGGTAAAGGCGGCAATGGGGATCTTCGAGAGATAGAGCGCAAGCCCTGTAAGCACGTGGCCGCTTACGAACATATATCCGGCATAGAGCCCGAAGGCCTCCACGAATACCAGCATCACCATAAAGATGACCAGAATCACATACCGGTTTACCGCCTGCAGCTTCGCCTCCACCCTCTGCAGGATCTTAAGCGAATGGACATACCTGTAGACAGGATAGGCAACCCCCTCCCATATCACCTCTTCAAAGAGAATGAAGATGATAACCAGTAGAAGCTGCAGCAGGGTAAGAAGTTTGTGCTTGATAGCGGTAAGCATTGGTATTGACCTTTGGTGATTTTAAAGTGTTATTATAGCGGCAAAGGGTTAAGGGTTAAGGGTTAAGGGTTAAGGGTTAAGGGTTAAGGGTATTTTTGTATAGGTTTGTTGAAGTAAAACTTAAATGTCTATTTATGGATTATTTTGTTTGAGTTGTACTTAGATTTTTGGGTTTTGGTAAAGGAGCTTACAATACACAGAGAGTAAAGATCTCTTTTTGATTTTCTGTAGGTTTGTGGGTTATTATGAAGGAGCTTACGGATTAGTAAGTGACTGAATAATTCCCGCAAAGATGCAGGAAAGCAGAAAGAGAGATTACTTTCTGCGGAGTTCTTTGATACGTGCAGCCTTACCCTTGAGCTCTCTAAGGTAGAAGAGTTTTGCACGTCTGACTCTACCGCGTCTAAGTACTTCAATACTTTCGATAGACTCAGAGTAAAGTGGGAAGATTCTTTCAACACCTACAGAGTTGGCACCGATCTTTCTGACGATGAAAGTTCTGCCTGTTCCTTCACCTCTGATAGCGATACAGAGACCCTCATAGTTCTGAACTCTTGTCTTGTCACCTTCTTTAATTCTTACCGCTACTCTGACAGTGTCACCGGCTCTGAATTCAGGAATGTTTTTACCTTCCAACTGTGCTTTTTCAAAGCTTTCAATGTATTTATTTCTCATGTGTTATACCTTTTTTGTATAAGTCTGGCCGGAAATACTTCGTTTTGCACAAAGCCAACCCTCTTTTTAAGTCCGTGATTTTACTATGATTACCCTTTAAGAACTCTGAAACAACAGCATTTTCTTCATAGACAACAGGTTTTGTAAATGAAGGCGCCTCAAGAAGGGGTTCTTCGAAGCTTTCTACCTGCAGTGACTCACTGTTTCCAAGCACCCCGTCCACATTGCGGCTTATGGCATCACAAAGCACCATGCTTGCCAGCTCCCCGCCTGTCAGAATGTAGTCACCGATGGAAAATACCTCATCCGCCTGCGCCTCGATGACCCGTTCGTCAATCCCCTCGTAACGGCCGCTGACCAATACGACATGGGTCTTTTGGGCAAGACGCTTCGCGTCGTTTTGGGTAAAGCGTTTGGCTACAGGAGTAAGAAAGACGATATGTGCATCCGGAGAAGTTGCCTTGAGCGTATCGAGCGTATCCATCAGCGGCTGTGGTGTCATCAACATACCGGCACCCCCGCCTATCATTGGGGCATCGACACGATTGAATTTATCTTTGGTATAGTCGCGCGGATTTCGAAAATCGATGGAAAGTTTTTCTTCCTCAATCGCACGCCTCAGAATGCTTGCAGAGAAATAGCCTTCGATAAGCTGTGGGAAAAGAGTCACAAACGTAAAATGCATCTGCCTAACTGGCCTCTAATACATCTTTGGCATCTTTGGTATCAATGCGCCTGGCCTGTGTATCTGCATCTATAATATAACGGTCAATATAGGGAAGCAGAAACTGCTTTGGCATCCCTGCTTTGACCAGTGTTTCATCCGTATCGATGGCAAGATAATCCACATCGGCCATGCGCTGAATATCTGTCACACGGCCAAGTTTTTCACCCTTTTCCATCACTTCACAGCCGATAATATCAAACCAGAAATGCTGACCTTCATTCAGTTCACAATTGGCTTTTGTCTGCGCCTCATCGGCATAAAGCTTCACATTGGTGAGTTTTTTCGCTTCATCTATATTTTCGTAACCGTTAAAACGGATGATACCGCGTTTGGCATTTACAGAGGCTATCGTCAATGGGCCGCGTGAACTCTGAAAGGTACTTCCTTTTTTAAACTGTTCCGGGAAATCGGTATGAAGGTGAAGTTTAAGGTCGCCGTGAAGGCCAACCGTACGCCCTATCTGGGCAATGAAGAATTTTTCGCCAGGCATTTGTATTAGTTTACCGCTTTGACGTTGACACGGTAGTTCTTGCCACCTTTGGCTTTGCAGCCCGAGATGACCGTTTTGATCGCATTGATCATTTTGCCCTCTTTCCCGATGAGTTTCCCCATATCTTCGCTGTTTGCAAAAATAGTGATCTCATCGAATCCCTCATCCATCTCTACAATCTCTACAGAGATATCATCAGGATGGTTCACCAAAAGTGTGGCGTAGGCATAGAGGAAGTCTTTGACCATTCGGCTTATTTTTTACCTGCAAGTCTTTTAACAGTCGGGCTCATTTGTGCACCGACACTGACCCAGTAGTTGAGTCTCTCTTCATCGATTTTAAGATCT
>JALUXB010000051.1 GCA_027019175.1 Sulfurovum sp.
TGCTTCTTCCAGTAACATATGGAGATGCTCATTCAAAGTAAAAGCGCTGGAAGAGCAGGTACGCTTGACCATCGTATTGAAATCCGAAACAAAACTTTGTTGTAAATAAGGCAGACTCTTTTCATAGTAAGCGACATCCTGCCATACTTTGTCTCTCAGCCCAGAACGGTTTGTTTGAACGCTGTCATACTGCTCAAAACCGGGATCTCCGGCAATCGCAATCTTCTTTTTTAGCTCCGCAAGATCAATATCGCTGTTACTGTTTTTTAGTGTACTTCCCAGCATAGAAGCAACTGTTTCCAAAAAAGAGCGCGGATCAGAAACAATGTTTTCATACGCCATAATACTATGTTCAAATTCGGAAATAGTTTGCACAATCTGGGAAAAACTGTTTACGGCAAAATCTATATATGTTTTGTAAGCCGCTTCACTAAGATCATTTGTTTCTGCTCCCCAATATTTGTGTGCAGCTTCCATTTGGGAGAGAAATGTATGGTTGATATTACGTACCACCCATATCACTTTGACATCCGTACCGTTTTTTTGTAAATTCTGCAAAGATTCAAACATAAAAGGCATATTTTCGGTTGACGCTGTAGATTCGGATATCACCATGTTCTCATAAGATGTTTTCTTACCGGGGAACAGATGCATGAAACTTTTTTCCAAAGCATCATAATCCTGAAAAGGTTTAATACCCTCACCTTTTCGGGTAGCATACGGCAACAGCCATACACCTGTATTTTCTACCAGTCCGGTCAGAACTGTTGTCAAAGTCAAACCGCTTCTTGGTATGCCAACGACAGCCAATACTTTTTTGTTGGTATTTTTTTCAATATGTTTTTGATATTTCCCAACAGATGCTTTATAGCCGTATTTGCAAAAATGCTCGAAAGCCGATGTTGCAGCTTCGGCATTATGGGTTTGTTGAAGTTGCCTGATATATTCATGTTCATTATAAAAATCACAGTTATCATGGTATTTTCGGACACCCTTTTGGATTTCTTTCAGACCAAACGCTTCAAGATGATGATAGGCATCTCTAAACTGCCCATTGCGGATTGCCCTCTCAACATCCGGATTCGCCTTGAGGTATGCATCGGCGTCAAAACCATCTATCAACACTTCTTTTTTCTTTTTGTGTTTCCTAAAACCGAATATCACTCTATTTTCCCTTCCTTTGAGCTCTATACAAAATTCATACCGGTCTACCGGATAACCTGTCCTGTCCGTTTGACCACAACCCGAATCTCTTCTGCATTAATTTCTGCGTTGCCAAAATCGTATTCAAACCCGATAAACCCTTTTCTCGGAACCCCCTGGTTAAGCAAGCCGGGACGATAGTCTTTGGCCTTAACCTCTGCTATACACTGGTCGTTGTGATAGATCTCTATATCCACAGCATCATCGCAATGCGCCTGGAACGCACAGCCTTTTAAAGTTGTATCGGTGACACTTTGGATGAATCCATACGTATAGGGCTGATTTTGCCTATGAAGCTTTTTACGGGTTTCAAACTGTTGGCATACCGCATCATACAGAACAATATCTTTTCTGTTCAGGTCTTCAATTTTTTTTAAAAGATCCCTGTCTAAATTTTCCGCAGAAAGTGTACCCTCCTGCTTTTTATTGTTATGCAAATATGCAAAATCCGTTCCATATGCCGCATTAAACAATGCAATGGAATCTTCATATTGTTCAGTAATACCCAAAAAACCGAATAGTCCAAGAGGTTTGTGCAAAAGCAGACGTGATTGGATGTTTTGAAAGCGAGGTTCCAAGATAAATTCTTCAATTGACTTTGTATAATTGTGGTAGGTTGTATAATGGTTAAAATGCGAAATAACCTGGGCAACAGGATTACGTACAAAACTGATGACATTTTGTGTTTCAAAAAGCGAATAATATTTCGCCACAGGAAAATGTCCGGCAAGAAACATATGCATATGTTCTTTGAATGTCAGTGAAAAAGCATACAGGTCATCATCATTATATATTTTCTCAACAATTTCCGGCGATGTCTCCGATGAGCTTGGTGAATAGTCATAAAATATATGTTCTTTCCCGTAATACTGCTCAGCTGCCTTTCGAAAACTTGTCCCGGCAGTTTTGGGGATATGAATAAAAACCAAATGTTTAGACATCGCTACATAGTCCGAAATTTTCATATTTTTTTGTCAGATTGGTATTATAGAATGGATCCTCTTTCAAAATATCTCCCCATTTTTGTTTCATGTATAATACCTCCTTTTGAAAACGTTTTTGTTTAACTTCGTCATCTTCCGCTCCCCGTGAAACAGATTCATGGTGATATAGCTCCACATAGGGTGTCCAAAGATTTCTATACCCTTTTTGCATTATTTTTAAACACAAATCAACATCATTAAAGGCTACTTTTAAATGTGCTTCTTCAAGCCCTCCGACCGCTTCATACAGTTCTTTTCGAACCACCAGACACGCCCCTGTGACAGCCGAAAAATTTTGGATAATCTTGAGTCTTGAAAAGTAGCCATGCTCTTCTCTTTTAAAATATTTGTGCGCATGCCCTGTTACCCCGCCAATGCCCAAAATTACTCCTGCATGCTGTATGGTATCATTATCATAATAAAGTTTTGCTCCAACTGCGCCGATCTCCGGTCGCACGGCATGCTCTACCATCTCTGTCAGCCAATGTTTTGAAATAACCTCTACGTCGTTATTGATAAGCCCTATAATTTCCCCTCTTGCTTCCTGTACTGCAAAGTTGTTAATGGCAGAGTAATTGAATTTTTTATGATAAGGAAGAATACGGATATGGGAATATGCTTCTGTCAACGCATCAAAATAGTGTAGGGTTTTAGGATCTGTTGTTTCATTGTCCACAATGATGATCTCATAGTTTTGATAGTCCGTTTTTTCCAAAATACTGCTGATACATTTGGAGAGAATGTCGTAACCGTCCCGGGTTGGGACGATCAGGCTTACCAGCGGTTCATTTTCAAGAGGGTAGGAGACTTTGTAGGTATTGGGCAAAAGACCGTGTACCACAGTAATGCACGGGTCTTTTTTGGCAAGATGATTGCTTAGTGCCTTCAGCCCGGCATTGGAAGTATAGGGTTTCTCCTCAGCGGCATGTGCGGTCGAACCGGCAAGTGCCCGCCAGTGGTAAAGGATTTTCTCTATGTGACAGATCTCATTGTCATTGATCTGCTCTATGACTCTCAGGAACAGCTCATAGTCCTGTGCCCCTTCATACCCTTCACGAAAGCCTCCTGCTGTTTTAAGCACCGTACTTTCTATCACGCTCAAATGTGAAATATAGTTATAGGAGTAGAACATATCGGGGTTCCATCCTGACTTGAAATGGGGGTCGTATCTTCTGTCCTGTTCATCTATCTTGTCCTCATCGGAGTAAATAAGTTTTATGTCAGGATTGCCGTTGATGCATTTCACCACTTCCAAAAGTGCATTGGGTGCCAGCATATCGTCATGATCCATCAATGCAATGTACTCCCCGGCAGCTAACGACAATGCCGTGTTGGATGCAGCTGAAATATGCCCATTCTCTTTTCTCAAACCAACTTTGATCCGCTGATCTTTCTTTTCATACGCTTTCAGGATCTGTCGCACCTTCTTATCTGTGGAAGCATCATCTGCAATACAGAGTTCCCAGTAAGGGTAGGTTTGTGCCAGTACCGAATCCAGTGCTTTTTTAAGATATTTTTCCGGTGTGTTGTAGGTTGCCATGACAATGGAAATCAGCGGTTTGAGTAAAAACTGCTCTTCTGAAAAGGCTTCGAGTCTGTTTTGTTCATGTTGTTCGATCCAGTGCATATATTCCAGATAACGGGGGGTGTTTCGATAGGTTTTGGAAGGGTGTAACGCGTTATACTCTTTCTCCAACCGCTCAAGCATTCCTGCCCATCCGTGTTTTTTGTAACGTACATGTGACTTGCGTACAATGGCAAAAGGGTCTTTCAATTCACGGTAGTCCCTCATCATAAGTGTCACAAGCTGCTGATAGATATGGAGCAGTTCTGAATGAACAGAGAGGGAAATATCGGAAAAATAAAACCGGCAAGGCACTTCCGCAGGATCGAAGCGAATGCCTTTCAAGGATTCGTTTAACACCAACTGTGCCAGATATTCACCTTTAGTGTGGGTAGGCTGCATGCAGACTGTCAGGCTTTCAGCGTAGCCTTCACCAAAGTCAAGATAGAGCTTGGGGCTCAGCTTCTGATCAGAAATGATATGAACATGAATGCTCACCCATCCGGAGAGCAATCTGGGAAATACACCTTTGAGTTTAAACTGCGGATCGTGATCGGTCGCCTGCCAGGAACCGTCTTGTAGCTGTTCTATACCCCGTAACGGTACAGCCTTCAGTTTTTTCTTTTGCAAAAAAGGGTAACTGCATACTGTGATCAACCGCATTGGCAACTTAATCCCTGTGACTTTCTATGAGTCCTATGATGGCAACAAGAATGCCGTAAAAGAGGAACAGTACGAGAAATACCGTAAAGATATCCCACAGTTTGTTGGGGTAGCTGTAGTCGTCAGCCAACGTCGGTTTTGAAACAACAATCAAATGTTTGGACTGCTGTGCAACTTCAATTTTGACTTCTTCCTGGTTGATCAGTGTCTGACGGTATACCTCTTTACTGAATTCCATGTCACTTTTGAGTACCTGGAATTCGAAGACATTGGTATTGAGTTTTTTGGTACCCGCCAGTGACTCCCGAAGTTTGGCAATGGCTTTTTGAATGTTCTGCTCTGTTTTTTGCAGCATGATCATCTCTTTGCCGTTTGGGTTCCAGCCTGCCGCACGTTTACTGTCATACTCTACTTTCGTTTTGATCAATTCACTCTCAAGCGTTGCCAGAATGGTACTTTTGCGTTCGACTTCCAAAGAGGGGTCAATGGTATGGTGTTTGACCTGATAGGCGATCAGCGCTTTGATCGCCTTCATAAACACGGCACGTTTTTCCTGGCTTTGCTGCTCCACAAACTTCAATGCAATTTCTGCATTCTCTTTTGCAAATGCGTTGATCACCTCTTCAGATTTGGCAATGATGCTTTCGAGAATTTTCTGCGCCGTACGGGGGTCGGTATGGATAAAGGTCAGTTTCAGTGTACCTGACGGGTCATCATAGACAGCAATGAGATCCTCATTGTACTTTTTCATCAGGTTTTGCTGATTCTCTTTCCAGTAGGGCAACGCTGCATCAGGGTAGAGCCTTTGCAGAGGGTCAAGCACATCGGATGTGTAGTGTTGGGTCAGTTTGTACAGTTTGTCCAGGTAGCTGTACATTTCATGAGAGCGTATATAGAGCTCCAGTACTTTTGAGTCCTGCATCGTGCCGCCGCTTTGCTGAAGCAGAATATCGTTCAGATTGACCTGCTGCTTGCTTTCAAGGTCTTTCAGCAACACAATACTGTTGGTCTCATAACGTTCTGTTTCAACAAATGCGATGTAGTATGCAGCAACACAAAATATGACAATAAAAACTGTCCGCAATATCCATTTCATCTATCTACCCTCTTGATTGATCTCATTATAGCGTTTTATCCCTTCTTCAATATCGTCAAAATAGTGTAATTCACCCTCATGTACCAGCAAACCTGCCTGACACATTTCTCTGAGGGTTTTCATGTCATGACTGACCAATATGACATGACAGTTCTCGATCTTCTTTTTCAGGTGTGTTTTCGCTTTTGTTCTGAAGCGGGCATCCCCGACAGACAGGGTTTCATCGATCAGCATATAGTCAAAATCAAAGGAGAGGCTCAAGCCGAAGCCCAATCGTCCCTTCATGCCTGAAGAGTAGGTTTTCACAGGCATATCGAAATACTCTTCCAGTTCACTGAACTCCTGCACATACGCAATGACTGCCCTGGTCTCTTCTCTACTTTTGCCGTAAAGGTTGCAGACAAATTTTACATTCTGCCGGCCTGTCATATTGCCTACAAAGCCTCCGGAGAGTCCAAGCGGCCATGAAAAACTCTGTTTTGAAATAATCGTACCTTCATTGGGAAATTCTATTTTTCCCAACATCCGCATCAGGGTTGACTTTCCCATACCGTTACGGCCAAGTATACCGATGTTTACATCCGGCAAGACCATATTTACATTTCTGAGAATATACTTCTTGCTGTTGTTGGTGCGAAAATACTTCGTAACATTTTTAAGTTCAATCATTCTGACACGATCCTCCGCTCCAGCATACGGTAGAGCCATAAGCCCATGAAAAGGGGGACAATGGTCCACAGCAGCATATAGCGGTAGTTGACGAATCTGTCATCAAGTGCCTGAAGATAAAAACCGTGGATCATCTCCATGAAATGTGTTAACGGGTTGTAGAGTAAAACATCCTGGGCAGTAGGAGGCAAACTCACCAAAGGATAAAAAACAGCTGAGAAAAACAGCAGTCCGAAAGTAGAAATAGAAACCATTTTCCCGACACTGATAAAAAACGTATTGCCTACAGCGACAAGGAGACCAAGTGAAACAGAAAATATCCAAAGCCACACATAGCCCAGGAATACCATAGGGGTATTATCAGGGAAGACATTGTCTATGTTTAAAAAAATACCAATGGCAAGAAACATCATAATAATAATGACTGACAAAAACATCTCTACCAGCGCACGGGCAATAATCGTGTCTATGGGCTTTACCTGTTTGTAGCTGAAGAGTCCTTTGTTGGCCTGAAACGCTCCTGCAGACGAGCTCAGGATGGCACGGAACATATTGAACGGTATGAAGCCGGAAGCCATGAATACAACATAGTTGAAACTGGTTTGTCCACCGCCATACTGCTGCATGAGTGCACGCATAAGTATAAATACAAAAATCTGGAAAAAAGGTTCAAAAAAGGTCCAAAAGAGGCCTGTCCGTCCCACACTGATGCGGGTAGCCAGTTCTCGCAGGAAAAGAGCCTTGATCACTGACACAAAAATAAAGGTAGGTTTTCTTTGCTTCAATCTCAGCCTCAATCTTGGCAGCTCTATGCCGGAGTTGTTTTTCAATAGGGGGCACACGATGTGTACCCCTTCTTCTCTCTTGTACCGCTTAGTTCAGCAGATACATAATGATAGCCGGTGACATTCCGTTCTCTGAAGGAATGTCATCAACATCGAGTACATTCACACCGCTGTCTTTTTCTGTGTTTCCTGCAACAAGATCCATAATATCAATCGTTCCGTCACTGTTTTTGGTAATGATGTAGTTCGAGAAGGCATCGTCAGAATAGACAACATCGATGACAATAGCACCTTCGACCACCTGCCATGTTCCGGTAACGGTTTCGGGATCCCCCTGATCGTTATATCCTTCTTCTTTGAACGTCATATCATCATAGAAGTAGAGTTTTACCGGTGCCGCTGTATCGCCAATAGTTACCAGTTTGCCAAGAAGATCATCTTCTGTAAACGGATTGTCGACAGGTGCTTCGGTGAAGCCGGCAGGAAGTGTTTCTGAACCGTTTAAATCTGCAATACTGTTTATCGTAATATTGGCATCTTTCTCTCCGCCGATCATAATATCGGCATGGGTTGCATCGTTAAAGACCCATGATTCTGTATCGCCTCTTGGTGTTCCATCATCATCAAGCCAGTAGGAGTCGAGTACCAACACACCGTTTTCGATCTTCCAGACTCCCACATCGTTCCCTGAAGCACCCATGGAATACGTCATATTGGGATACATATAGATATCAACAGTATCTGTTCCATCACCACTTTGGTACGTCAGGTCGATCTTCTTGCCTTTAATATCACCATACGTGACAGTATGAGG
The DNA here is from genome assembly GCA_027019175.1 of Sulfurovum sp. Lineage (GTDB taxonomy): Bacteria > Campylobacterota > Campylobacteria > Campylobacterales > Sulfurovaceae > Sulfurovum. Next base: position 7,778 of record JALUXB010000051.1, read on the forward strand.
AATGTCTGTTTCAGGAAGCTGCCCGTTACGCCATGCCTGCCCTTTTGTTTCCATAATGGTACCACGTCCGCTTTCAATATGCGTGAGAGCAGAGTTGCCATTGTTGATGAAAAGATCAGAGAAATTCACTTTTTCTACATTCAATGTTTTGTTGATGTCATTTTCCACCTCATCTCTGACCACCACACCGTTTTGTACAGACCATTCACCCGCTTCAATCAGGTTGTCATTATCATCTGTCATGACATAATTCATATTGCCAAAGAATGAAACATAGCTCGATGAAAATGCATTATCCATGTAATACTGGAATTTCTGATCAATAAGGTCACAGGTGATCAGTTGTGCAAATGCTGCCTTGTGTGCATCGATAACCGCAAGCTTCTGATTGTACGCATCCTCATTGAGGATCCATTCATCCTCTATAGTGTTAAATGCTGTTCCTTCCGGTGAATGGTACCCCAGCCACACTTCGTTGTTGTAAACGGTAGCGAACATATAATCGCCTTCATCATGTCCAAATCCATCTTCGGTAAACGTAAACTTGATAGAACTGTTTGCATCCTGCCCCGGAAGCGTCGTCATAGTCCAGTCTCCGATTTTTCGACCCTCTTCCTGTGTGCCGTTCTGCCATGTCAGTACGACAAGGTCTCCGCTTCCGTCACTCAGGTTTGCATCGAGCCTAAAGCCTGCATTTTCTCCGGTGTTGTCATTGTACAAAAAAGAATTATGTGCACTGACAAAATCATCCAGCGTAGGGTATGACACCGGCGGCTGCTGACTCCAGTCTTTAGGAATCCAGTCAAGTTTATAGAGCTCTTTGGACTTCCATGACAGTGCATACCGCTTCGCACCACTTGTATAGGTTGCCTGGGGAAGTGCAAAACAGGCAGGGAAATGCATGGTCTCTCCCGCAATATCAATGAAATCGTCAAATCTGACATACCCGTCAAAGATTTCCATTGTTTCATTATTGTCCCCGGTAATATTGAACGTATAGGTATTACCACGTTCTACCCAGTCACCCGATGAGGTATCTAAGTAGTAGTCGTCGTAATTATCAGGAACCCATTGGCCGCTTAGACGCTCAAGCTGTTCATCTGTGCTGGTTGCCGTGCCGGTCAGTGCCGTTGCATTATCTCGTTCATCGCCTCCCCGCTCAAACGTGTTTTCATCTTCATCGAGCCAGTATACTGCGCCTGCATCGCCGCTTACCCAACTCTCCACAGCATACAAACTGCTCATGCTTCCCAGTATCATCATCCCCCACAGGGTACGTCTTACCATTGTTGTCATAAATTTGCCTCCTCCGCTATGATAAGTTTATTATATGCTTATTTAACTTTGAAAACAAATTTTTTGTGTTATGGAGTAGTATATTAAAAGAGCTTCCCTATTTTTCTAAATCCGTACCAGTAGAGCAGCACGCCCAAAATCAGCACACCGCCAAAGTAAGGCAGCAGGTCCACAAAGGCTGTTCCCCGGAAAAAGATGCTCTCGCTTCCTTCTATGTAGTAGCGCAGCGGTGAGAGAAGCGAAAGGTACTGTAAAAGCGGGTGCATGGCATAAATGGGTGTCCAGGCACCGCTGAGAAAGATCAGCGGCATCATGATGACAATGGAGAGCTGCGCGACCTGCATGGTACTTTTGGAAACGGCTGCGATGAAAAGGCCTATGCCTGCAC
>JALUXB010000052.1 GCA_027019175.1 Sulfurovum sp.
AAAGCCTGTCCTTTGCGTTTGATGATCTTTTTTCCGACAAATGCCAGAGGACAGACAGAGCAGAAATAGGCTCCGAGTGTCGGGAGCGAAAGGAACATAAAAAACGGCCAGAAGAATGACCAGAAGACTGCCGTGGTAAAATGGTTCTCCGAAGCTTCCGGATGAACAAAACCGTAGACAAGTGCATAGATAAAGATGCCCAACGCGACGCTACGTACGACAAAGAGCGTCTTGGGGTTCTTGAAAAAACGCTCTCCCCACTTGTAGGCGAAGAGGTCGTTGTGGTCACGTTCTATCGTTTCGACCATTTTCTATTCCTTTACATTTCTTAACTCTCAAACGTATCAAAAGCCGCCTTGGCATTGCCCATCACGGCACTGCCCTGTGCATGTTTGACAATCTTGACAAGATAGGCGAGTTCCTCTTTGGTAATGCCCATCTTTTTCAGCATCCTGGTCTGTTCCTGAGTACATTCTTCACTCCCCAGGGTAATCGACACCGCCAGCGCGATCATCATCGATGTTTTGGGATCAAGCGGATTTTTTTCATCCTGTACACTGAACTTGCTACTCATCGCCTGCTCTACGAGAAATCTCGGGTCGATCGCTTTGGCGCTGTTGAGGCTTTGCGGAAGCGCTCCCATCTTTTCAACCATCATCGCTTCTACCTGTTCAGGTGTTGGTGCTTGCATTGTAAATCCTTTATATAATACTTGATAAAACAAGCTGTTTTATCTTCAAAACACTCCCAAAGGAGTGCTTCAAAGAGAGAACAGCCTATTCATCCTCATCATCGTCGTTAAAGAAGGCTTCCTCTTCGGCTTTCTCTTTTGCCTTCTGAATGGCTTCAAGCTGCGCTTTGGACATCATCAGTGTTTTCATCTTCTTCACAAAGATCGTCCGGTCGGGCAGTTTGGTAAAGTAGGCGTAGATGCCGTAACCCATGATCAGCACCGTTACGATCAAAATAACCTTCTGCGCGGGATCGAACCTTTGAATAGGCTCTTTGATGTTCATTTCACACACACCGCCGGGGCAGTACTTGGGATCTTTTCGCTTGATCCACTCGTAAATCTTGCACCCCAGACAGATCGAGAATGCCGATTCGAAAAAGAGCAGCGCCATACAGATGAGACAGACAAGCACTTTAAGCGGATTGGGTTGAAAGTCGATCACCAGATAGTAGAACATCGGCCATGCCAGAATGAACCCAAGCGCCCACGCAAAACGCTTCTGTGCTGCGCCGACATATTCAGGCTTCTGGTTCTGTACAAAAAATCGCCCCAGCATCAGACTTGGAGAATAGCGCGGTTGGATGATACGTATCGTAAAGTCGATGGCAAAGAAGGTGACAAAGTACTTTGAAAACGTGGCCGTATGCAGCATAATGCCGTTCATCAGTCCCAAAAAGGCACCTACAAACAATATTGCAGCCGCAGCACGTGCCTCTCTCTCGTTGAGTACCCGCACTTCATACCCGGGTACCTTTTCGCCATAGGCAAAAAATTCTTTCCAGTTCACTGCAATGCTCCTATGACTCAATGACTTCTTCCACTTTTTCAAGCGGGTTTGTTTTTTTGTT
>JALUXB010000053.1 GCA_027019175.1 Sulfurovum sp.
AAACATATACAATATGTATAATAAATATATAAATTTCAAAATTCCTCCAAAAAAAGCCACTAAAGACTTGACAAACTTTTAGAAATCTATTATAATTCGCGTCCAATAACAGTACGACACCTAAGATTATTTAGGGGAAGAGTTGTAAAAGTTGGATGATCTTTAAAATAAAAATTGTTAATTAATGAACAGTTTATAAAGTAATTTTTATAAACTAAATAAGAGAATACAAAATTCTCTGTCTATTCATAATATGTGAGAACATATTGTAAAACTTTGAGTATTTTAGTTTTAAAACTAATTACAAAGAGGAAATTGGATTATATAATAAAATATATAATTCAGTGATTTAAGTAAAACACTTATGTCAGATTAAACAATTCAAACTAATTTATTAGTTTTTTATGGAGAGTTTGATCCTGGCTCAGAGTGAACGCTGGCGGCGTGCTTAACACATGCAAGTCGAACGAGAACGGGTTTAAGTTTACTTAAACTGTCAGCTAAGTGGCGCACGGGTGAGTAATATATAGTTAATTTGCCAAAAAGTTGGGGATAATTGTTGGAAACGACTTGTAATACCCTATATGCCTTTAATACATAAGTATGCAAGGGAAAGATTTATCGCTTTTTGATAAGACTGTACGGTATCAGTTAGTTGGTGAGGTAATGGCTCACCAAGACAATGACGCCTAACTGGTTTGAGAGGATGATCAGTCACACTGGAACTGAGACACGGTCCAGACTCCTACGGGAGGCAGCAGTGGGGAATATTGCACAATGGACGAAAGTCTGATGCAGCAACGCCGCGTGGAGGATGACACATTTCGGTGCGTAAACTCCTTTTATATGAGAAGATAATGACGGTATCATATGAATAAGCACCGGCTAACTTCGTGCCAGCAGCCGCGGTAATACGAGGGGTGCAAGCGTTACTCGGAATCACTGGGCGTAAAGAGCATGTAGGCTGGTAGTTAAGTTGGAAGTGAAATCCTATGGCTCAACCATAGAACTGCTTCCAAAACTGATTACCTAGAGTATGGGAGAGGTAGATGGAATTTCTGGTGTAGGGGTAAAATCCGTAGAGATCAGAAGGAATACCGATTGCGAAGGCGATCTACTGGAACATTACTGACGCTAAGATGCGAAAGCGTGGGGAGCAAACAGGATTAGATACCCTGGTAGTCCACGCCCTAAACGATGCACACTAGTTGTTGCTATGCTAGACATAGCAGTAATGCAGTTAACACATTAAGTGTGCCGCCTGGGGAGTACGGTCGCAAGATTAAAACTCAAAGGAATAGACGGGGACCCGCACAAGCGGTGGAGCATGTGGTTTAATTCGACGATACGCGAAGAACCTTACCTGGCCTTGACATAGATAGAATATAGCAGAGATGTAATAGTGCTAGTTTACTAGAGCTATCATACAGGTGCTGCACGGCTGTCGTCAGCTCGTGTCGTGAGATGTTGGGTTAAGTCCCGCAACGAGCGCAACCCTCGTGTCTAGTTACTAACAGTTCGGCTGAGGACTCTAGACAGACTGCCTGGGTAACCAGGAGGAAGGTGAGGACGAC
>JALUXB010000054.1 GCA_027019175.1 Sulfurovum sp.
GTCGTCCGCATCGATACCAAGATGGTATAGCAGCTCCTGCAGCAGTTCTCTGCCTGAACATTCGCTCATCTTCTTGTCGATGAAATCCCCCTTGTTGTCGGGGAAGAGGGCATAGGCCCAGGCGACAGTCATATCTTCAGGCTGGTTTTTGAACTGTGGCTGGCGGTTGACAGTGACACTCATTAACCAGCTCGAGTCCTTGACGGTGATGATGCCGCCCGTGGCAGTGCGGTGTGGCAGGAACTTGCGTTCAGCGAAATCTTCAAGCAGTGCGCGCAGTTTGCCGCCTTTTGCCGTGATGGTAAAGGACTCCCACTTGGTCTTGTCGATGTCACTGCAGAAGACTTCAGGTTTTCCAAACGCTTCATCTTTGACAGCGATCTTCTTCCACAGGTGCCATACCGCCCCCTCGCTTCTGTCAAGCACAGGCGGTGTGTCCATGTTGCCAAGAGAGCTGTTTTCGGTCATAGAGCCGTTGGTAAAGAAAACGAGATCATCTCTGCTTGTAGGGATGACCTCTGTTTTGCCGTCACTTTCAAGATGGATAGCCGTAACGGTTTTCTCTTCGTCCGTAATATCAATGTCAAGGTCGGTGACAACGGTGTTGAATACGAATTTTACCCCTTTGGACTCCAAATGTTTTTTCAGTGGAAGTACTAACGATTCGTACTGGTTATATTTGGTAAAGACAAGCCCGCGCATGGTGCTCATGCCCGGTACAAGGTGAATGAAGCGCTGCATATAGCGTTTCATCTCCACAACACTGTGCCATGTCTCAAAGGCGAACATGCTGCGCCAGTAGAGCCACATGTCCGTTTCGAAAAAGGAGCCGTCGAAGTAGTCGTCCACCGTCTGTGTACCGAGATCCTCCTCTTTTGTCAGCAGTAGTTTTGTCAGTTCATGGGTATGTTTTTCATGTAGACCCAGATCGGTTCTGCGGTGCTTCTCGCCGCGGTTGTAGATGATACGTACCTTGGAGAAGTTGGGGTCTATTTCGTTGAGTTCTCTGAATTCGTCAAGTACCGTGCGTCCCTCCTCCTCGATGGAGGGGATCTGCCCGTAGAGATCCCAGAGGCACTCGTAGTGTGCCTCCATCTCCCTGCCGCCGCGTGCGACAAAGCCCTCTTCTGGACTGCCCGCACCGTCAAGCGCACCGCCTGCAACGCCGTCGTGTTCGAAAATGGTGATCTGTTCACCTTGCATGTAGCCGTCACGCATTAGGTACTCTGCCGCTGCCAGAGATGCGATGCCTGAGCCTATAAGAAAGGCGCGTTTGTTTTCAATGCCTTTGGGTTTTCTGGGGTGAATTCGTTGGTAGTTGTTCATAGGAGCTTCCTCTTTAATAGATTTTGCGTATGTACTGAATTGTAGTATATCAGAAAAAGATCCTCTTTGGTTAAGGATACAAGAATGAAAGAGATTGGAAGTGCGCTTATGTTAAAATATTCCAATTCAATACAATGGTGAACGATGGCATCCAAAGACGTAACCTATAACGGACATACCTACACGCTCTCTTACGAACTTGTCAACCCTGCCCAGGAAGCGGTGCTGCTTGTGCTTCACGGATGGGGAAGCAACAAGGAGATCATGAAACAGGCATTTGGCAAAACACTGCCCCAATTCAGACATATTTACCTCGATATGCCCGGTTTTGGCAAAAGCAGCAACGATACGGTACTCCAGACAAAAGACTATGCCCAGATTGTACAGCTTTTTCTTGAGACACTTGGTGCAACACCCCAGGTAGTTATGGGGCACTCCTTTGGCGGCAAGGTGGCAACGCTGCTCAACCCGCCCTGCCTGGTGCTGCTTTCAAGTTCGGGCATTCTGGTGCCAAAACCCTTTGGTGTGCGTGCAAAAATAGCGCTTACAAAAATGCTAAGACCGCTTGGCTTCGGCAAGCTCTCCAGACTCTTTGCCTCCAAAGATGTTGAGGGGATGAGCCACGAGATGTACGAGACATTCAAAAACGTGGTGAACGAGGCGTTTGAGCATAACTTTTCCAAGGTCACGGGAAAAGCGCTGCTCTTCTGGGGCAAAGCAGATACTGCTACACCGCTTTGGACTGCGGAGAAGATCAATACACTCATTCCGGGCAGCAAACTTTACCCGTTGGAAGGAGATCATTTCTTCTTTCTCAACCATGCGCCGTTTATCGCACAGACCATTTCAGACCAATGTAAGGATACCTACTGATGCAACTGCTTAACCTCGCTTTCTATTTTGTTTTTCTTGTCGCCATGGGCTACTACGCCATTACCAACCTGCAGTGGTACAGCTATAAACTCGAGCGTGTGGCGTTTCACCACACCAAGCCCTGGTGGCATTTTGTCTACTTTCTGATCCCCTACGGTATCTATATGCTGGTTGACTATGTCAGTGACTATGCTTTTGTTGTAGTCATCGTCTATCTGGGAATGCTCTATGCATGGTACCGCGGGCTTGACAAGCCGTTGGTGTGGACAGGACGGGTCAAGCGTTTTTATGCGGCATTGCTGCTCTTTGGTCTGCTCTTTGCGCTGGCGTGGGGGCATCACGGTGTGCTCATTCCCATTTTCCTTGCCTATGGAGTCTCTGTATTCATAGAGAAGATGCTCTTCAACGGCTTTAAGCGCAAAGCACAGGCAAAGATCGAAGGGATGGAGAACCTTACCGTTGTAGGCATCACGGCAAGCTACGGCAAGACCAGCATCAAGAACTTTGTGGCACATCTGCTCTCCAGCCGTTACAACACGTACGCCACTCCCCGGTCGGTCAATACGCTTGGCGGCGTAATGAAAGACATCAATGACGAACTTTCGGAAGATACGGAAGTATATGTCGTCGAGATGGGTGCCAGAGGGGAGGGGGATATTGCCGAGATCACTACCTTTGTCAATCCGCATTATGTGGTGGTAGGCAAGATCGGCCCGGCACACATCGAGTACTTCAAAACGATGGAGAATATCCGCAACACCAAGATGGAAATTATGCAGACCAAGCGTCTGAAAGAGGCGTGGATACATGAAAGTGCGATGGTCAAACCCGAAAATGAAAAGGTGCATATTTACGGTACGGGTGAAGTAGCACAGGAGTACCCCGAGCTGCCGATGCCGGAATTTATCATCAGTGATGTCGAAGCGACACTGGAGGGAACAAGTTTTACCCTCAACGGCACCCGCTATACGGCAAATATTTTGGGAGCCTTCAATGCAATGAACCTCGCAGCAGCTGTGCTTGTAGCAAAGGCAATGGGGCTGAGTGAGGAAGAGATCCAAAAGGGACTTTCAAGCCTCAAGCCGGTAGACCACCGACTGCAGCGTATCGATGCCGGCGGCAAGGTAATTTTGGATGACAGCTTCAACGGCAACATTGACGGGATGATGGCAAGCTTTGATCTCTCGGCAACTTACCCTGGCAGAAAAGTTGTTATCACTCCGGGATTGGTTGAGGTGGACGACGCTCTGAATGAACAGGTTGCCAAACGTGTCAATGAAGTTTTTGATGTCGTTGTGGTGACAGGTGATTTAAACTATGCGATCTTCAAAGCACACGTTGATGCAGATAAGCTTGTGAAGCTCGCTTCCAAAGCAGAGATGGAGCAGATGCTGGTGGAGCAGACGATGCCGGGGGATTTGATCCTTTTCGCCAACGACGCCCCCTCTTTCGTGTAATTTTACTGCATCTTCGGCCCAACGGCTTCGTTCCGTTCGGTCACTTACTACAGAGTAAGCTCCCTCTCTCCACTCACGCCGTTAGACCAAACCTACAGCAAACTTACACGAAAGAACATATTTAAAGTTCTTTTGCTTGGGTTACTAATTGCTCACTGCTCATTACTAACTAAACAATGTTCCTGCGCAACAACCCTCAAATCTACAAGCAACTCGAACAAAATTCAATTTCTAGCACCCTCAATACTTCGGTTACTCATTATTTGTCCCACTCACGACGATCACTCAAACCTAACGCAAACTTACACGAAATAGAAGTTTAAGCTTCATTTTAATCAACCTATACAAAATGCTCTTAACTCTTAACTCTTAACTCTTAACTCTTAACTCTTAACTCTTAACTCTTAACCCTCATTCTCCCATTCTCTTAAAAAACAGCTCATGTGACTTGCTTTTCAATACTATGCCGTCAACGCCGTGACGAGAAGCTTTTTCTACGGTGAAACCTTCGTCGATGGCCTGGTGCAGGCGTTGGCTGACGAAGCTGAAGAGGTTGCCGCGGCATGCCATGCGGGTGGTGCGAAGGCGGCTGGTGTAGGTGCCGTCGGCTTTTTTGATCAGTTTGCCATTGATACGGTTACATGCATCGAAGCCGTCAATGATCATTTTGGAGGGTTCGAAATCGAGAATTGCCCGGGCTTTGCGCACTTCATAGCCGTCAAGCTCACGCAGATGCCAGTCGCCCTGTAGTTCGTTCAGATCTGCAGGGGTAGCATAAGTGCTTTGAATCAAGAGTGTCAGTGATGCCATGGTGTAAAAAATGCTGCGTTTCATAAGGTTTTCTCCATTTTGAGGTAGAGTGTGTATAATGGGTAAAACTATACAGAATGACAGTTAACGGAGCGTATATGAAGACGATAACGGGGATATTTTTTGTTTCGGTATGGCTTATGGGGGCGTCGTTGAACATTTCGCAGCAACAGGCAGCCTATATTGCGAAGAAGATATGGCAAAACGAGGGTGCGGGTCAAGACAAGTATCTTGTATGGTGGAACAAGGGAGAGGATTTTGCTTCCGTAGGTATTGGACATTTCATTTGGTTTCCGAAGGGGCATACGGAACGCTTCAGAGAAGTTTTCCCCATGGTAGTGGACTACATGCAGCAGGAGGGTGTGGCAATGCCCTCATGGCTGACCCCTCAGACAGACTTGCCCTGGCAGACGAAAGAGATATTTTTTAAGGCTAAAAAAGCCAAAACCAAGCGTTATAGAGAACTTTTTTCATTTCTGAAACGAACGATGCCTCAACAGGCAGCGTTTATGGCACAGCGTACAGCCAATGCTCTTCCGCAGATGCTTGAGAAGATTGACGATCCGAAAAAAGCGGATGTCATCAAACATCGGTTCGAGCATATGCTCTACAAAAAAGACGGCAGTATTGATGAGAGGGGACTCTACATTCTCATTGACTATACCAATTTCAAAGGAGAAGGTACCCTTGAGAGTGAACGCTACAAAGGGCAGGGATGGGGACTGCTGCAGGTGCTTGAACACTTCAATGAACACAACCCGAACAAATATAAAGCATTTTCCAATGCCGCCAAAGCGATGCTTGAGAGGCGTATCAGAAACTCGCCACCTGCAAGAGGTGAGAAACGCTGGCGAAGAGGGTGGTTCAAGCGGTTGGATACTTATTGGAAATAATATCCGTTTTCAATAATATTTTTACTCTCCAAATAGAAAAGAAGAAACATTTTTCTGTTAAAATCAGCTCATTTTTATAACATAACGATAAAATTTATCTATTATTTCCCTCTATTAAAGGTATCTAAAACGTATTTTTAGAGAAAAATACAGTATTTTAACAAGGCTTAGTACAACATATGATACGAAAAAAAATTCTATTGCTCGGCGATTTCAATGTTGGAAAGACAAGCCTTATCAGGCGTTATATTGACAATACGTTTGATGACAAATATTTAACAACCATCGGGGTAAAAATATCAAAAAAGTGTTTGCCTGTCGGTTCACTTGAGTGTGAATTGATTATTTGGGATGTGGAGGGTGCGACACCCCAGAAACGGATACCGGAACAGTACCTGGTCGGTGCAAGCGGTGCTATTATCGTTGCGGATTGTAATAGAGAAGAGACGATGGCGAACCTTGAAGGACACATTGAGCGTTTCAAAGCGGTGAATCCTGACGGAAAATATGTTGTCGCCTACAATAAATCAGATCTGCTGACACCACAGCAGCTGGAGCATTTTCATATGATACCGGAAGGGGTTTTGACATCTGCAAAAAAAGGTGAGCATGTAAATCAGCTCTTTGGTACCCTTGCAAAGGAGATACTGTTATGAAAAATATTCAGATCATTCTCAATGCCATTCTTTCACAGGATGTGTTTGAATACATCCTGATCGACAAGGCATATCAGATAACAGACTTATCTGAAAATGTTACCAGATATTTTGGCGAAACGGTTCATCGGGGGGATGATATCCGGGACTATTTACCGGAAATTGTAGGATATGAAGACCGGATCGAAACGGTATTGGAAGATGAAAAAAGCCGGTATGTGCTTGAAACCGTGTATAAAAACGACTACTACATTGACATCCATCTGGAACACTACAGTAAAGACAAAGTACTGATACTGCTTCACAATACCACTGAGATTACGTTGTCGAAACTGGAGCTCTTGCAGTACAGCAATGAAAATCAGCTGCTTTTCAATACCATCAAAAAGATTCTTGACAGTCAAAACAACCTTCTTGTTGTAACCAGCAACAATAAGATTGAATATGCCAACAAGAAATTTCTTGAATATTTCAGTTTGAAAAGTCTGGATGAACTGAAAGAGAGAAACGAAAACAACTTTTCGATCACTTCTCTTCCTGTCAGCAGTTTTGATGCACTTTACGAATATGCAAAAGAGGAAGAGAAAGAGTTGACAATAGGCGAAGACACGTTCCTTGTCAAGGCGACTCTCTTGGAAAAAACCTATAAACTGTTTACATTTTCCAAAATAACGAAACTGTGCGATATCAATCGTGTGCTTGAAGAGAAGATCAACCGTGATCCTTTGACCGGACTTTACCGAAAATCCTTCTTTGATGAAAAACTGGCAGAAGCACTGGAGTATGACCAGTCTGTAACACTGGTCATTGCTGATATTGACAATTTTAAAACGATCAATGACCGTTACGGGCATCTTGTCGGGGACAGAGCATTGAGAGAATTCGCCGATTTGGTCAGCAGTCAGCTGCGGGACAATGATCTGTTCGCCAGGTGGGGAGGAGAAGAGTTCCTCATACTTTTCAATTGCAGCAAGCAGGAAAAAATTGTAGAAAAAATCGAAAGCATAAGAGAGATGGTAGACACACATGTTTTTGACGGTGTCGGACACCTTACTGTCAGTTTTGGTGTTGCAACATCCAAAGAAAACGATACGGTATATTCCTTACTGGAGAGGGCAGATAAAGCGCTTTATCTTGCCAAGAAAAAGGGTAAGAATATGGTTATTGTGGGTTAATTTATACTTTTTCAGGATTTTAAATGCATATTTCATATTACCTTGACCGTATCAGTAAATATGCCGGGCTTTTTGCTGCTGTACTGGTTGTTGCCCTTTCACTTCTGGTAGCCTATGATGCCATGATGCGCTACCTTTTTTCTGCAGGCTCGATCGCTTTGCAGGAGATGGAGTGGCACTTGTACGATATGGTCTTTCTATTGGGGCTCAGTTATGCACTCAAACACGGCAAGCACGTACGGGTCGATATTTTCTTCGAGCGTTATTCTCATGATACGAAAACGATTGTCCAGATACTTTCCATGCTGCTGTTGTTGTTGCCGTTTGCCATACTTTTCACTGCCGATGCCTATGATATGGCGCTTCAGAGCTACCTTCAGCATGAAGTTTCTCCTGATCCCGGTGGACTCGGTGCGCGCTGGTTCATCAAGGGCATATTGGTACTCTCGTTTATACTGCTGATACTGCAGGGGGTGAGTGAAATACTCAAGGCATACCATCAGCTTGAAAACAAAAGAGTGCTTTGGCGTGTGCTGGGTGTTGTTGCTCTGTTTGGCGGGCTGATCTATGTGGCATGGTACCACCGTATGGCATTTTGGGTCGATCCTGTCTTTTTGATGTTCGCACTGGCACTCTTTTTGCTCTTAAGCGGTTTTCAGGTGGCATTTGTCTTTGGCGGTGTTGCGCTCTTTTTTGCACTTATTTCCGATGAGGTAGGGTTGCATGTACTGGAGATGCTGCCGTACCGCACCTACGGTATTATGGGCAATGTGACACTGATGGCGGTACCGTTGTTCATTTTTATGGGGTTGATTCTCGAAAAGTCGAAGATGGCGGAAGAGTTGCTGCATTCCATGGGAAAACTCTTTGGATCAGTACGTGGAGGGCTTGCCGTTTCTGTGGTGCTGGTAGGTGCCATTTTGGCTGCAAGTACAGGGATTGTGGGGGCATCGGTGGTGATGATGAGCCTTATTGCCCTGCCGCTGATGCTCAAGCAGGGATACTCTCCGGCACTCTCAAGCGGTGCCATTGCGGCAAGTGGTACGCTGGGGCAGCTGATCCCCCCTTCCATCGTACTTATTGTACTTGGAGATCAGATGCACCTGAGTGTTGGTGATCTTTTCAAAGCGGCAATCGTGCCCGGATTGCTGCTTATTGTTTTGTACATTGTGTACATTCTCGGGTTTGCGTGGCTTAAAAGAGATGCTGCTCCGGCCATTGTTTCTGACGAGCCTTATGCAGTAGTAGCAAAGAGTGCGCTCAAAGCCATCATTCCGCCGCTGCTGCTCATCGGTGCGGTACTGGGTTCCATCTTCGCCGGTATCGCGTCTCCTACAGAATCAGCAGCCATCGGTGTGCTTGGCGGTATGGCACTGGCAGCCTACAACAGAGTCATGAACTTCGAACTGCTGCGCTATGCGGCGGTGGAAACCGTTAAACTTACAGCGATGATCTTTATGATACTCATTGGGGCGACGGCTTTTTCACTGGTGTTTAACGAACTTGGCGGCGGAGATATGGCGCTGCACTTCTTTACCGGAGAGATCGGTGACAAGTGGATGTTTATTCTGATCGCCATGGCAGTGATCTTTCTTTTGGGCTTCTTCATCGACTTCATCGAGATTGCCTTTGTGGTCGTGCCTATTCTTGTACCTATTGTAGCCAGTTTCGGCATCGACCCGGTCTGGTTTGCCATACTTATCGCCATGAACCTGCAGGCAAGCTTTCTTACGCCGCCCTTTGGTTTCGCACTTTTTTACCTCAAGGGTGCTGCGGGGGACAAAGTAACTACAGGTGCTATTTACAAAGGGGTCATTCCGTTTATTGCACTGCAGCTTGTAGCTCTCTTGATTATTGTACTCTTTCCGGGACTGATCTATCTGTTTGGGAAGTAGGCGTATGCCTCAGATATGAAAAAAGGCGGGGCTAAACGACGGTGCAAGGCACCGTTTTTTCATTTGTATGGCTATTTTTCATACGGGAAGGTTAAATAGTTACTGCCTGTCTGTCCGCTTTTCAGAAGAATCCAAAAGCCGACCATTGGATCGATGCGGTCTGTAAATCCCGGTGTGTCCGGGGTAATGGCAACATAATTCGTGTTGCTGGTACCGGTATGTTCATAGGTATATACTGTTGGTTTTATATAGGGGGCATTGGGGCTGTTGCTGTCGGTACTCATGGGATTATAGCTGCCGCTGCTGCCACCGTGGGAAAAGTAGATGTCGGAGAGCTGCATTTTTTTGGGGAAAGGATTTCCCATCATGATCTTTTTACTGTTTGCACTGTCAGAATCCGGCAATCGGGTCAGGTTGAGATCATCAAACACACTGCTCGATATGCCAAGATTGGAGGCAGGCTGTACTGCGGTGTAGTTCAGTCCGCTAAGGGTAGTATCGATAGTCAGGTTTGCATCCTGGGCACTGATGATCCAGTAGCCTTTCCCCGGCTGTACCGGATCTGTACTGTCAAGCATTCTTTTTTGCGTGTTGGTACCGATATAGTCATCAGCACCGGTTTGCTCATACATTACCCAGTCGGCATTGTCACCATAGGTACCGAGTGCATTGCCCATAAGAGCCTCTATACCGTTGCTGCCTGTATCACAGGGAATACTGATAAGTGTCCAGTGCATGGCACTCAGATGGCGTTCTACCTCCTCACAGGGGGCAGGGCAGTGTTTTCCTGCATCGCGAATATCCCAGTTGTAGGTATCGATAATGTTTTGTCTCGCAGTTTCTCCGTCACAGTAGGTACTGTTGCCGGCATCAAACCGTTCATCGCTGCTCAGTGAAAGGTTTTGCCATGCTTTGAGCAAAGCGTCATAATTGTAAGTCGAGAGTTTTGCACCCGTAAGAAAGTTGACAAAGTTTGTAACATTGCTGACATCCCAGTATTCGAGATTACGGTCAAAAGCAACGGCATCTTGAAACATGCTCGCCATCGTGGTTACACTGGAAACATCCCAGTTGGTCACGTCAGGGTTGGCATGTGTCGCACCGTTAAACATACTGAGCATGGAGGTAACCTGACTGACATCCCAGTTGGTCACATCAGGGTTGGCACTGACAGCACCGCGGAACATGGCTCGCATTGTTGTTACATTGGACGTATCCCATCCGCTCGTATTTGGTGTCGCGGCTGATGCATTTTTAAACATGGCCCGCATCGTCGTGGCACTCGAAGTATTCCATCCTCCTGTATCAGGGGTGGCAAGAGGTGCATCCTGGAACATATAGGCGAAGCTGGTGACACTGGACGTATTCCAAATATTGCCGTTGGTTGTTGTTACCGGTGTAGCACTGCTTGCACCATAGAACATCCCATACATTGTAGTGACGTTAGCTGTGTCCCATCCGCTTACATCGGGGTTTGCATTGACCGCATCGCGGAACATATTGTTCATCTTTGTAACATTGGCTGTATCCCATCCGCTTACATCGGGGTTTGCCTGTGTTGCGCCCCAGAACATGGCATCCATCCGTGTGACATTGGCTGTGTTCCATCCGCTTACATCCGGGTTGGCACTGGCTGCATTGCGAAACATATAGGAGAGGTTGGTAATGTTGGATATGTCCCACCCGGCTGTTTTGATATCGCCATTGGCACATCCCTGAAACATCGCCCTCAGGTTGCTTACCTCAGAAAGATCAGGTGTATCAGTCGGTGTAGAGGTTAAGTTGACTGCTCCCCGGTATGCAGAAGCCATACTTGACCACACTTCAGTTCCCCATTGGTTGATTTCAATGAGTTTTTCTGCATCGGTTTGGGTGGTACTGTTAACATAAAAACGGATACGGCGAAAACCTTTACGGTCTGCATTGTTGTTGTCTTTGACACGGATGGTATAGGTGCCTGCACTGCTGTAGACACAGGTATAGTCGCTGTTCCCGGTAATCCCTGTAGCTTCGTCTATGCCGTCATTGTTGCAGTCTACATTGTACCCGTTACCGCTTGTCCGGGTAATGGGGATGGTAAATTCATTATTGTTGGATACCCCGGGATTGTCTGTTTTGACGGTGATCACATAGTCATCTGCGGGAGCGGCGAACAGCACCGTGGTACCACAAACTATGAAAAAGTATGCAATTTTTTGTTTCATGATGCGCTCCCTGCTTTCTTTCTTTATAGTGTTACAGTTGCTTTAACGTGCTGCACAATGTTGCCTCATTAGTTATAGTATAGCATAAGTCCGTAAGTTATACCTACAGTGCAAGTTTTTTATTTTAAGATTTTGGTACAATATTTGCATGATTCAAAAAGGGGTGAACAGATGACGGCAAGAGAAGGCATTTTACAGCTGCAGCGGCAAATGAATGAAGCTGTTATCGGGCAGGAGCATGTGGTAGAGCGTTTTATTATCGGGCTTCTGGCTGACGGCAATTTACTGGTTGAAGGACTGCCCGGGCTTGCAAAAACCCGCATGGTACGTTCGATGGCGGATAATATTGAAGCGAAGTTTTCCCGTATTCAGTTTACTCCGGATCTTTCCCCTGCCGATATTTTGGGCGAAGAACGGGTTTTTGAAGAGGATGGAAAGCGTGTAGCAGCATTCCATAAAGGCCCCATATTTGGAAATATTATTTTGGCCGATGAAATCAACCGTGCCCCTGCAAAGGTACAGTCCGCCATGCTTGAAGCGATGGAGGAGAAACAGGTGACAGTTGCGGGACGTACCGTCAAACTGCCTGAACTTTTTATTGTCCTTGCTACACAAAATCCTATTGAACAGCAGGGTACCTACCCCCTTTCGGAAGCACAGAAAGACCGTTTTTTAATGCATGTCGAGATAGGTTATGTCGATATGGAGTCAGAGTTCAAGATGCTGAAACTGCTTCAGGAAGAGCGCTATCTTCCCAAGCATATTGAAAAACGTCTGCCCCAGGCACTGATCTTTGAAGCCCAGAAGGAGGTTGCAAAAGTGACGATTGACGATGCGCTGGGGCATTATCTTGTTGAATTGGTTTTTGCTACACGTTATCCTGTGCGTTACAGTAAGCAGCTTGGTGTCATGATCGATGTCGGGGTAAGCCCGCGAGGATCCATCGCTTTGCAGAAGTGTGCGCAGGCGTATGCATGGCTCAAAGGAAGAGACCAGGTACAGATCGATGATATTCAGGAGATGATTCACGATGTTTTCCGCCACCGTCTGATTATCAGTGAACATGCCGAACTAAACGAACGGACGGTTGATGATGTTGTTGATATTATTTTGGAGCAGGTGCCTCTTCCCAAAGGGTATGAACCGGATGAGCGGGAAAAAATGATCAATAGAGCGAGGGCGTAATGGAAAATTTTACCATTGAACTTAAACCTGATACAGTTGATAATTTGCAAGCTTTTTCCGAACTGCTGAACAAAGATATCAATACAATACTCGAAGAAGCGCTCCAGCGCTATTTTGAAGAAGAGCAGCAGAAACTGATAGAAAAGGGTATTGAAGAAGATGCCTCTATGACCAATCTGGACTATGATGAGTTTTGGGACGGGTTGGATATTGTGTAATGGTTGATACGGCCTGCTTATCACATATTTTAAATGAAAAAATACTGAATACCTCCCTCCTTATGCAGGGACAGATAGGCCCGATTTACAGGCTTGAAACTGAAAAAGAGCGTTATCTGCTGAAAACCGCAGCACCTTCTGACAGGCTTGAAACTGAAGCAAAGATGCTTTCAGATATTAAAAAATATGGCATTAGAGTACCACAGGTTATCGATGTTTCTGAAACGCATCTTCTGATGGAGTATATCGAAGAAGAGAATGTATGTGTGTCCATGCAGGAGACAATGGCGGCGGAAACCCTTTTAAAACTGCATGCTGTAGGCAATGATGCACACATATACGGGTACTGGTACGATACGACTATCGGCGCCTTTGAGCAGAAAAATGAGCAGACGCAATACCACTGGGCACTTTTTTTTGCCCAGATGCGGATAATACCTATGGCCAAACACTGTTATGATCAGGGGCTTCTGCCAAAGCGGCAGTTGGAACGCATAGAGATGCTTTGCAGTAAACTCTATACGCGTATCGACATGCGCAAGATCGTCCCTTCCTTGATACACGGAGACTTGTGGCGTGGAAACATACTATTTAATATTAACGGTGCTGTTCTGATTGACCCGGCACTCTATTTTGCCGACAGGGAGGTAGAGCTTGCGTTCATCGTGATGTTCAATACCTTTGGGAAAAAGTTTTGGGAATACTATACGCAGGAGCATCCTTTAAGCGATGATTTTTATGAGACCAAGGTACCGCTCTATCAGCTTTACTATTATTTGGTGCATATGGCAATTTATGGTGAAAGCTATCTTGCGGGAACCATCAACTGTCTTGACAAACTGAAGGCATAAGTGTGGATACCAACAAAATATGGGACAGGGTAAAAAAGATTGTGAAGGAGGCAGGGCTTCTTCTGCTGCTTATATTCATATTCTCAAATATTATAGGCTGGCTGAGGGCTCCCAAGCTTGAAAGCAATACGTTGATGCTCACAAAAGCAACATTGATTGACGGCAGTGCGTGGCGGTATGAAGAGGGTAAACCGCTGGTGTTGCACTTCTGGGGAATGTGGTGTCCGGTATGCCGTACGGAAGCGGCGAATGTCGATGCTGTTTCCAAAGCATACAATGTCGTGACGGTAGCTGTCAACTCCGGTGATGATGCCACAGTGGCACATTACCTCAAAAAACACAACTTAAATTTCAAAGTCATCAACGATCCGCATGGGAAGTTGGCAAAACGATTCAAGGTAACGGTTTTTCCGACAACATTTCTTTTCAATGCGAACGGCAGCCTCAAATTTACTGAAGTGGGCTATACGACGACAGCCGGCTTGCTTGCACGGTTGAAACTTGCTCATTAGTTTAACAAAATTTATTGTATTTGGACAGATTTTTGTTACAATACTTTTAACGGATATTTTGTCGGCTATGCATTGGCAGCGCTGACAACATTCTGTAACATAACAAGGAGAAGAAATGAAGCATGGAAGACAGACATTGCTGCACAAGGGGATGATGGGACTCTCCATTATCTGTGCGTCACTGGTACTGGTGGGAACGACACCGGCACAGGCCAAAGGACCGGTAACGATACCGGCAGTGAAGGTGGAGACAAAGCGGGGTGTGCTCACTGAAGCACGCATCAACGCGGTGCTTAAAGAGGCATATGAGAAGTTCAAAAATGATCAGAATGGCAAGAATGCCGACTATATCAAGGCGCTTGCCGAGGTCGATTCAAAGATCTTCGGTATTACGCTTGTCACACCCGAGGGTAAAGTGTACGAAATAGGCGATACCAAAGCGGAAGTCTCCATCCAGTCTATCTCCAAAGTATTTACTGCTGCGAAGGTGATCCAGGAAAAGGGGGAGAAGTTCATGCAGGAGAAGATCGGCGTCAATGCGACAGGATTGCCGTTTAACTCCATTATTGCTATTGAACTCCATGGAGGAAGTGCATCCAACCCGTTTGTCAATGCCGGTGCGATTCAGTCCACTTCCTGGGTGAAAGCAAAAGACTCCAAAGAGCGCTGGGAAAAGATCAAGCAGAATATGGATGCTTTTGCGGGAAAGAAACTGGGCTTTAACGAGAAAGTATACCACTCCGAGGTCAACGACAACAAGCGTAATCAGGCGATTGCTAAATTGCTTGATGCCTATGGCAGAATGGGCTCCGATCCGCTTGAAGCGACAACGGTCTACACCAGGCAGTGTTCGGTCAACATCACTTCACACGACCTTGGCGTAATGGGTGCGACATTTGCCAACCATGGTGTCAACCCCATAACAGGCAAAAGAGTGATCGACAGCAAATATGTGCCAAAGATTCTTGCCATTATGGCAACGGCAGGACTTTACGACAATGCGGGCGACTGGCTCTACCTTACCGGAACACCTGCAAAGTCCGGTGTTGGAGGAGGTATCCTTGCGATCGTTCCCGGTAAACTTGGCATTGGTGTGGTATCACCACCGCTTGACAAGTACGGCAACTCCGTAAGGGGGCAGAAGGCTGCGGCTTACATCATTGACAAACTGGGTCTCAACCCGCTGGCGCAGTAGGGGGGAAGAAAAGATGCAATTTATGTACTCCAAAGTGGCTGCAGCAGTGCTCCTTTCCGTCTCGGTTGGAACATCATCACTCATGGCTTCACAAAAACTGGTAGGTTCAGAATCGAATGTAACGGATGATGATCATGCCTATGAGACAGTTACCCATGAAGATACACACTCTGGAGGTCTGCAGTTTGGTAACGGCTGGAAAGTCTCCGGTGATATCCGTGCGGGGTATCTGAATTACGATTACAGCAATGCACCATCCCGCTTTGATGCCAACGGTAAAATTGTGCCTGTCAATCCAAATGTAAATAAAGGGCATGCCAACTCGCGTGGTGTCTACCTCATGCCAAAAGTTTCGATAACATCCCCAGATTACAACGGTTTCAGTTTTAAAGTTACGGGGGCGGGTGCTACAGACTTTGGTTTGAATGACCCGCTTTATGAACAGAGAAACTTTGTGTTTGACGCTGTAGAACGTAAATCGTTCGCTATTTTGCAGGAAGCCTATGTGGCGTACAAGAGCCAAGATGGTGCACATACTTTTGTTGCCGGGGCGAAAGAGGTGGTCACACCGATGATCGATGCGGATGACTGGTATATGCTTGCCAACAGTTTTCAGGGTGCATACTATGTGAACAAGAGTTTCGAGCATATCAAATTTGCCGGTGGGTACTTCTCTAAAATGGCCGGTGTGTGGGACAGCGGTGCCAACGGTACCCAGTGGCATACGATGAGCGATGCCAGTTTTGTTGACAGTGGATACAAGCAAAAAGCCGGAGATGAAGGTGTTTGGACCGGTGTGTTCCAGTATGATGACGGCACGCACAATTTCCAGGTATGGGACTACTATATGCAAGACTACTACAACACTTTCTTTGCACAGTACGACTATACCGGTAAGGTGGAGAGCTTCAGCTACGATATGGGTGCGCAGTTTATCGATTTTCAAGGAGTTGGAGGTTTGAAAGACTACTATCACGATGTACTGGGTGGTCGTGCCATCGACTACAGCATCTACTCCGTACGTCTAAACGCCAAGCACGAGACCGGCTTTGACATTGCTCTTGGCGCATCCTTTTACACTGACGGTGACGGTACAGGCGATACGCTTGGTGCATGGGGTGGCTATCCATATTTCGCCAATGGGATGATCTTCCACTTCTTCGAAGCGGGAAGCCTGCGCAACGCCAACTCCTACAAAGCGCAGCTTGGATACGACTTTGGCAAACAGGGGATTGACGGTCTGTGGATTGGCGGAAGATACACCTATTTTGACCTTGATCCTCAGTACTCGAAATCATCGTTAAATGGTGCGGGACAGGAGTACCAAAAACAGTATGGTCTGCGTGTCAGCTATAACCATCCAAGCGGCTTTTACTTCACAGGTACCTATGAGTTTGTCAACATCGATCAGCAACCTGATATTTCTGCACTCAGGCTTATCGGCGGATATAAGTTCTGAATGATATATTTGATCCAAAAAGGAATTGAAAGGAGATGCAAAACGAAAATTTCCTGGTTCAGTGTTTGACGTATGCATTATGCGCTTTAAAAAAAGAAGAGTAAAATACGTCCACAATAATCTTTTACAAAGGAAATTTTATGGAAAACATTCCAAATTGTCCAAAGTGCGGCAGTGAGTACACCTATGAAGACGGCGATCTCTACATCTGTCCGGAGTGTGCATATGAATGGAGCAAAAGTGAAGCTGAAGAGGCGGAATCAGGATTAGTTGTCAAAGATGCCAACGGCAATATTCTCCAAGACGGTGATACTGTTACTGTTATCAAAGACCTCAAGGTTAAAGGAAGCAGCGGCGGCATAAAGGTCGGTACCAAGATCAAAGGAATCCGTCTGGTCGAGGGTAGTGACGGTCACAATATTGATTGTAAAGTACCCGGTGTGGGGGCGATCAAGCTCAAGCAGGAGTTTGTCAAAAAGGCATAGGCCTTTTTGTCTTTAGTTTTTATATGTGTCGAGCATGGTTTCCTGCTGTGTCTTGAGTGCCTGCTGTTGCTGATAGACAGCTTTGTCATGTTCGGTAACAGGCGGTGTGTCAGAGGACTGGAAACTAAACTCCGAACATCCGTTAAAAAGCAGTGCGGCAATTGTTGCTGCAAAAAGTGTTTTTATCATACTGAAATCCTTCATCGGTTATGTGCGCAAAGCATAACCAATCTTCCCTGAAATCCACGCTAAAACCCTTTCATTACCGTATCGAAGAGAATGTCTACCTCATAGTCTTCCAGAAAGACTGTTTTTTTGCTTTTGAAAAAGTCAAGTATTTTTTTGGTCGGCAGGGCAGCGGCGTAGATGCAGTGTGGATGTGCCGGTTTGAACGATTGCATCAGGGCTATCTCCTCTTCTATACGGTTTTCGCAAATATAGCAGTGCTCTTCGGGGTAGAGCCGACCTTCAAAATCGAGCATTTTGATGTAGCTCTCGCAGACAATACGCTTCGGGTTTTGACGGTGCCACCGTTTTGCAGCATCGAGCAGCAGGTCAAAGTAG
Organism: Sulfurovum sp.; assembly: GCA_027019175.1. Taxonomy (GTDB): domain Bacteria; phylum Campylobacterota; class Campylobacteria; order Campylobacterales; family Sulfurovaceae; genus Sulfurovum. Next base: position 17,759 of record JALUXB010000054.1, read on the forward strand.
AAAGTGTCTATCTCATCGGCATCCTGAAGGTGGGGTTCGAACTTTTGTATGAAGTTCTGCCAAAGCATCAGCCGGTTTCGTTCGAACATCCACGGAAAGCCGAGATGCGAAAGCGAGCGCAGCCTCGGAAGAAACCTGCCGTCTTCTCCCTCTACCTCAAAATCGATGAGGTTCCCCAGCTGCAAAATGGAGTGCCGCGCACCGTAAAAACGGTAATAGGTTCTGATATGACTGCGTGTCAAAACAAGGGCAATGGAGTCTTCGTTCTTGGCTTTTCGCACACGTAAAATGAACCCTTTGATGCAGATGCTCCTGTTTGATTTTATCTTGAAACGATTATAGTGCGTTTTGGGTTAAAAAGAGTCGCTCTTCCGGGCTGAGGGGCACTTCTTGCTATGTGGTTAAAGGAGTTCTAACGTATATTTAAGTATAATCATCCCCATTTCAGACGCTTATACAAGGGCGTTTTTTCATTTTAATTCAAGGTTGGACTATGAGAGATCTCTATACTTCATTTAAAGACAATTGTGGATTTGGGCTGCTGTGCTCTATCGACAATACACCGTCACATCAAAACCTCGAGGATGCGGTTACTGCGCTCTCGCGCATGATGCACCGCGGCGCAATCGCTGCTGACGGAAAGACAGGGGACGGCTCCGGACTGCTGCTCTCCATGCCCAAAAGTTTCTTTGAAAAGAAGGCTTCCGAAGCGGGTGTCGATCTTCCTGAACAGTATGGTGTGGCAATGGTTTTCTCCCGCAATGAAAATGACTTTGCCATTATTGAAAAAGTGTGTCACAACAATGACCTTGAAGTGGTCTATACCCGTACTGTTCCTGTCGATACCAATGCGCTTGGTGAGCAGGCACTCTCTACCCTTCCAACCATCAAACAGGTTTTTGTCGCACCACAGGGTGTCGTTGCTTCCGAACGTTTCGACGCGCTGCTTTACCTTTCGCGTAAAGAGATCGAGCATGAACTCAAACATGACAGAGACTTTTACATTCCTTCCTTCTCATCCAAAGTGGTCTCCTACAAGGGACTGGTTATGCCGACGCATATCAAAGAGTTCTATCAGGATCTTGCAGATGAAGACTTTAAAATCTCTTTCTGTCTTTTCCACCAGCGCTTCTCTACTAACACACTGCCTGAGTGGAGACTGGCTCAGCCGTTCAGAATGATCGCACACAACGGTGAGATCAACTCCGTGACTGCCAACCGGTTTAATGTGAAGGCCAAAATGGCTGCTGTCAAATCCACTGTCTTTACCGATGAAGAGATGAAACGTCTGACCGATGTCATCCAGGACGGTATGAGCGACTCGGCAAGTCTCGACAACTTTATGGAGTTCCTGCGTGTGAACGGTGTTGACTTCTTCAAAGCGGCACGTTCGCTCATTCCTGCACCATGGCATAATGCATCGCAGATGGATGGTGATCTTCGTGCCTTCTACGAGTATGCAAGTACCTGCTTTGAACCATGGGACGGGCCTGCCGCGGTAAGTATGACCGACGGACGTTACATCGGTTGTGTCCTTGACAGAAACGGGTTGAGACCTTCAAAATATATTGTTACTACCGATAACCGTCTGTTGATCTCATCGGAGTATGGTGTACTTCAAATTCCAGAAGAGCAGATTGTAGAGCGCGGCCGCCTGCAGTCGGGTGAAATGATGGGGGTTGACCTCAAGTACGGTAAAGTGCTGAAATCCAAAGATATTGATGACTACATCAAATCGATGCACCCTTACAACAAATGGCTGGGTGAAAATATGAGCTACCTGCAGGAGTATGTTCCCAATACCAAAGTAGACAAAGTTTCCACAGACCATAAAGAGATGGAAGCTAAGCAGCGTTATTTCAACTTTACACTCGAAGTGATGCGTGAAGTGATCAAACCGATGGTGCTTGAAGGGAAGGAGACTACCGGTGCAATGGGTGATGATACGCCGATTGCTGCATTCTCCACCCATCAGCGCAACTTTACCGATTTCTTTAAACAGAAGTTTGCACAGGTGACAAACCCTCCGATTGACCCGATCCGTGAAAAGACTGTTACCAGCCTCAATACCGGGTTTGGTGAAATACGAAATGTACTTTCAGATGATGCAGAACACGCGAAGCGTCTCAAAACTGTACTTCCGGTAATGTCGGCAGAGAAATTTGCCATTTTGCAGGAGTTCGGAACAGAAGGGAACGAAAAATATGACCCTGCATACAAAGTTGCAAGTTACGACACTACTTATACGCATGACCTCAAAAAGAGTCTTGATGCGCTTGTAGAGAAGATTGTTGCCGATGTCCGTGACAATGGCATTAGAACAGTCATTCTTGATGACAGGAACCTTTCTGTTGAAACAAAAGTCATGCCAATGGTTATGGTCATCGGACGGTTGAGCCAGGTGCTTCTTGATGCAAAGCTGAGACACCTTGTCAGCATTGTGGCTGCAACAGGTGAAGTATTCGATCCGCATTCTGCAGCCTGTATGATCGGCTACGGTGCGGCAGCAATCTATCCATATTTGCTTTACTATACAGTCGAGCAGCTGATGAAAGACGAGACTGACGATATGGCAATGACACTCAGACGTGTCAGACGTGCCATGGGTGCAGGACTGCTCAAAATTATGTCAAAAATGGGAATTTCAACAATCTCTTCCTACCGAAACTCTAAGCTTTTTGATGTCATCGGTTTGAGTGATGAGATTGTGAGCGAGTGTTTCAATGGTTCAGTGGGACTGCTCAAAGGACTGGGGTATGAAGATATTGACCAGCGCCTCAATACCTACCATGACCGTGCCTATACTGATGAGTTTGAAGGAAAGAAGAATGCGCTTTACAAAGGCGGATTCTACAAGTACAAAAGAGGTGAAGAGTATCACGACTTCTCAAGACCGGTCATTTCGGCTATTCAAAAAGCGGCAGAGACAGGCAGCAAAGAGGATTACAAAAAGCTCTCAGATATGATCGACAAGCGTGACAAGAAGTTCATCCGTGACTTCTATGAACTGAACTCTTCAAGGGAACCTATCAGCATCGATGAGGTGGAGCCGGTTGAGGAAATCTTTAAACGCTTCTCTTCTGCGGCAATGTCTATGGGGTCCATCTCCCAGGAGGCACACGAGGTTCTTGCCGAAGCGCTCAACACACTTGGCGGAAAATCCAACTCCGGTGAGGGAGGGGAAGATCCTGCACGTTACGGCACCATCAAGAACTCCAAGATCAAACAGATTGCATCGGGACGTTTTGGGGTAACTCCGGAGTATCTGCGTTCGGCTGAAGAGATCCAGATCAAAGTGGCACAGGGTGCCAAGCCTGGGGAGGGCGGACAGCTTCCCGGAAGCAAAGTATCTCCGCTCATCGCTTCGTTGCGTTATACCAAACCGGGTGTAACACTCATTTCGCCGCCGCCGCATCATGACATCTATTCCATCGAGGATCTTGCACAGCTGATCTTCGATATGAAACAGGTCAACCCCAATGCCAAAGTAGCGGTCAAACTGGTCTCGACTGCGGGTGTCGGTACCATCGCTGCGGGTGTTGCCAAAGCCTATGCGGACAAGATCATCATCTCCGGCGGTGACGGCGGTACGGGTGCGGCGCCTATCGGTTCGATTCGTTTTGCGGGTAACCCGTGGGAGCTTGGACTGGTAGAGGCACACAATGCGCTTAAAGCAAACAACCTGCGTCAGCTTGTTACAGTAGAGACCGATGGTGGTCTTAAAACGGCACTCGATGTTGTCAAGGCGGCGATCTTCGGTGCAGAACAGTATGCATTCGGTACCGGTGCACTGGTTATCGTGGGTTGTATGATGCTGCGTGTCTGCCACCTGAATACCTGTGGTGTCGGTGTTGCGACACAAGATCCGCATCTGCGTGCACGGTTCAAAGGAAATGTACAGAAGGTGATCAACTACTTTACGCTGCTGGCGGAAGAAGTACGTGAAATTCTGGCACAGCTTGGATACAAGAGTCTTGAAGAGATCGTTGGCAAGACTGAATTGATGAAGGTGATTGATGATGAATTTGCCAAGAAATTCGATTTTGAACAGCTCTTGCAAAAAGTTGACGGTATCGACACCTGTCAGGTACCGTTCAATGAACCGTTTGACAAGAACGAGTATGAAAAAGAGATTGTCAAAGAGCTGATGCCGACCATTGAAGATCCAAGTAAACCGGTTGTACTCGAGAAAGAGATCAGTAACCTCAACAGAAGTTTCGGTACACGTATTTCCGGTGAAATCGCAGCGCGTCACGGGAACAAGGGACTGCCTGATGACACTATTACTATCAACCTGACCGGCGTGGCAGGACAGTCTCTTGGTGCCTTCCTTGCCAAAGGAATCAGTATCAATCTTTACGGTGCAGGAAACGACTATATCGGTAAAGGTATGAACGGCGGGCGTATCGTAATTACATCAAGTAAATCCGGTCCTCACTTTGCACTGGGCGGAAACACCTGTCTTTACGGTGCAACCGGCGGTACTCTCTATGTCAGCGGAATGGTCGGTGAGCGTTTTGCAGTACGTAACTCGGGAGCTACCGCGGTAGTTGAGGGAACAGGAGATCATCCTTGTGAATATATGACAGGCGGTACGGTTGTTATTTTGGGCAATACCGGTGTGAATTTCGGTGCAGGTATGACCGGCGGTAAAGCTTTCGTTTATGACGAAGAGAATACATTCTATGAAAAACTCAACCCTGAACTGGTCGAAGCGATCCGTATCGATACAGATGAGTGGGACTTTGAGATGTTTGAACTGAAACGACTGCTCAAAGACTATGTTGCCAAAACAGGCAGCAAAAAAGCGCAGGAGATTCTTGAGAATGCCAGAGTTGCCGTACGTAAATTCTGGATGGTCGTACCGCGTGGCGCAAGGCCAACCCTCGAGATGAACAAAAAAGGCGAGTAAATCGCGTAGGGTGCGTAATCACGCACCACTAATGGTCACATAATGAAAAAAGAGAGACTCAGTTGAACAGTTTTGTCAAAGCTTGTATCTGTGCCAACGAAGAGATCAGCAAGGCAATTGAAACGGGTTTTGATGCATCGTGGTTTGAAAAGACTGAAGTGGGTGCAGGCGGTGATGTGAGTTCGCGTCTTGACCTTTTTGCCGAATCGGTTTTTGTGAAGCATCTTTCCTCTTTCGGTTTCATTGAGTCTGAAGAATCAGGTATCATTGGAAAAGGGGAGGCTCACATTATCATTGATCCTATTGATGGCTCCTCCAACGCGCTTTCCTCTTTTCCCTACTATGGTACTTCTGTTGCCCGTGTCAATACCAATGGCGTACTTGATGCAGCGATTGTCTGCAACCTTGCCAATGGAGATATCTTTATTAAAACGCCCGGCAAACCCCTTCTGACGGGAAAACTTTTTGCTTCACAATGGCACAAACCACAAAATGTTCCCAATGCCGAGATTGGACTTTTTGAAAAAGCCTATGCCAACCCGAACCTTGTTGCGCAGCTTGATGCATCAGGACTGAAGTTTCGTGCACCAGGTGCCATTGCGCTTTCGCTTGCCTATGCACACAATGTGAAGTTTGTTCTTTTTGCCGGAGCGTTTCGCATTTATGACTTTGCCGCGGGTCTGGCACTTTGTGAGGGGCTCGAAGTGGTCGTTGAGCAAGATTATGTTATAGTATCAAAAGAAAAAAGTGTGGTGGAGACGATTGAAGATATTATCGTCAAAGCCAGGCAGATGGAAGAGGACGTGTAATGGAATTTGGAACGATGTTCAGTAACCTATTTGGAAAAGAAAAAGCGAAAGAAGAACAGCAAAATCAGTGGATCAAGTGTCCGAAGTGTACTTCCCTGATGTACTACAAAGAGGTGGAAGCCAAGCAGAATGTCTGTCCCAAGTGTAACCATCACTTCCGTATCAGTGCGGAGAAGCGCATTGCTTCGATTGCCGATGAGGGGAGTTTTGAGGAACATGATGCATCGCTTGCACCGGTTGATCCTTTGAAGTTTACCGACAAAAAGTCTTATAAGAAGCGTCTGGAAGAAGCCAAGGCGAAAACAGGTAAAACCTCTTCGGTTGTCAGTGGTAGCTGTACGATCGAAGGTATCCCTGCAGAACTGGTAGTATTTGACTTTGCCTTCATGGGTGGAAGCCTGGGGTCGGTAGAAGGTGAAAAAATTGTCCGTGCAGTCAACAGGGCTATTGAAAAAGAGTGCGGTGTTATCATTGTTTCTGCTTCCGGTGGAGCAAGAATGCAGGAGAGTACCTATGCATTGCTTCAAATGAGCAAAACCTCTGCGGCACTCAAGCGTCTCAGTGAGAAAGGGCTTCCGTATATTTCTGTGCTGACCGATCCAACGATGGGCGGGGTTTCCGCATCGTTTGCGATGCTTGGAGACATCATCATGGCAGAGCCGGGTGCACTCATCGGGTTTGCAGGACAGCGTGTTATCAAGCAGACGGTTGGGGTTGACCTTCCGGAAGGCTTCCAGCGTTCTGAATTCCTGCTCGAGCATGGTTTGATCGATATGATCGTTAACCGTAATGATATGCATCAAACCCTTGCAGATATGCTGAAGCTAATGGATAAAAAGGCGAGTTAGAGTTTCAGTACGCCTTTGACTCTGTCGACACTGTCACCTTTGTGAAGGCTGAGGCGCACGACTGACTCTTCGAGCGCCTTCAGCTCATGCACCACATTACCCTCCAAAGCGATGACATCTCCCTCATTGAGTATGACGACTTTCTCTCCTACACCAAAATGTATATTTCCTTTGAGTGTCATGACCGTAATGGGAAACCTGGTTTTGTGCGCTTTCATAACCTGCCCTTTTTTGAATGCAATACGTATCTCTTTGCCGAAACTGCTCTCAAGCATAGGGGTAATGACGACACTTTCATCGCTGAAGTTCAGGTCTTTGTAGAATGAAGCAGTTTGCATAATATTCCCTTTTTTCACCCATTATAGCTTTTTATGTCTGAGGCGTCAAAAGCGGGTTCTTGTGCTCTTTTGGGTATGATTTTCTTAGATGAATAAAAAGGATACTGATGCATACTGTAGATTTTGACGGAAAAACTGTCATTCCTTCCAAAATCGTCTGTATTGGGCGTAACTATGTCGAGCATATTTACGAACTTAGCAATGAAATTCCTTCGCAGATGGTTGTTTTCAATAAACCAAACTCAGCTGTCAGTGATACACTCTGCTACTTTAATGAAACAACCCGCTTTGAGGGGGAGATATGTTTTCTTATTGAAGCAGGATCCATTTCCGGAGTGGGTTTCGGGCTGGATCTGACACATGCCGATATACAGAACGAATTGAAACGCAAGGGATTGCCCTGGGAGCGGGCCAAAGCGTTTGACGGCTCTGCTGTGTTGAGCAGTTTTGTACCTTTCGACGGAAAGCTTGAAGCACTTGCAATGAAACTCTACCGTAACGGTACACTGGTGCAGTATGCTGACTATACGCTGATGATGTACAAGCCAAATGTGATGATTGAAGAAATCAAAGGCTTTATGACACTTGAAGATGGTGATATTATTATGAGCGGTACGCCAAAAGGGGTTGGTAACTACCGTGAGGGAGATCATTTTACCGGTGAGATATGGGAGGGAGACCAACTTATTGTACATGCTGAGTGGACGGCAACGCACCGTTAATGTTTCTGCGTTAGAATGCCCAAAACCATCTTAAAGGATAGATTATGAAAAAGATACTGATAGGTGCCATGCTGTTAAGTGTTGCACTCTTTGCCGAAGTAAAGCGTATCGATGCGGATGAACTTGTGAAATTGCAGGCTAAAGGCGTACCGGTCATTGATATCCGTACTCCAATGGAGTGGAAACAGACAGGTATCATCAAGGGTGCGCACAAAATGATGTTCTTCACCCCTAACGGACAGCCGGATCTTGCCGACTGGTTCTATAATCTCGGGCACATTGTCAAAGACAAAAAACAGCCCTTTATCATTTACTGTGCCCATGCCAGCCGTACCAAAGTACTTGCCCAAGGGCTTGACCAGATGGGCTTCAAGAAAATTTACGAACTCAAAGGCGGTATAGAAAACGGATGGATAAAAGCGGGTAAAAAAACGGTAAAAGAGTGATCTTCTATACTTGATATGCAGACATTTCCGGGGTGATCAACTAAGATCCTCCATCTGCATCGAGAGCAACAAACCAGCCAAATACCCCTTCCATAACAGTTATATCATTCTCTTCACCTTTCACAGTTACATATACGTTGATGGAGGCTCTTCTCCGTGTCTCAAGCCGGTGCAAAAATGTTTCTGCCTCAGTTTTGTCTATCTGTGTTGTTGCGTATAACGCGGTTTTTGCAGGAGATTTGTAACGTATCTCACTGCTGCGAAGCAGGGCGGTGACGTTGCCTGCGAGTTTGGGAAAATCTCTTGTCAGTGCCATACCCGATGCTGTTTCAGCCAGTGTGTAGATCACCCCGGCATGGAAGGTACCGATGTGGTTTTGCAGTACTGTGTCAGGGGGCAGCCATAGTCTATCGTCCTGTTGTAGTATGCCCAGATGCTTGACAAACGGTATCTGTACAATCTCCATCATGCCGCCTTGTCAATATAGGCTTTGAGGATACGTGCAAACTTGAACAAAAACGCCGCATGGTCAATAGCATCGAAGATATCGGCATCGCTCCAGCCGATACGATGCAGGGAGGCTATGGTTTCGGCTGTAAATCTATCAGGTTCAAAAACGGCTGTGAGCGCCGCATCAAAAAGCGCTTGGTGTTTTTTATCAAACGGTATGTTTTTGTCTGTACCTTCTACCGCATGCAAATCTTCCGGTGTATAGCCTGTAGAGAGCAGAAGCTGCTGGTTGAAGCGCATGCAGTAGTCAAACCCATTGTCCGTGGCTATGGCATAACGCAAAAAGGCAAAAAAGTCTTTCTCGATGTTTGAATGTGCAGTGAGGTAATTGATCTCCTCAAGAAACATCTTGAAGCGCGTGGGGTTGATGGATGCAAATAGTTCCCAGTGCGGCGGGACATGACCAAGCTTGGCGCGGACACCTCTTAAAAGTACCTGCATTTCTCTGTTTGGCTCAGGTGTGATGATGAACATACCGGTTCCTTTCGCTTTGATTAGACTAATTGGTCTAATGGTAGTATAGAGAAAATCTGCTTAGATTAGACTAAACAGTCTAACCTTGTTGGTTTACTTGGTGTAGACTTCGAGATCTTCTAAAATAAAGCGGCTCTGTTCAAGAAACAAACGGGGAGAGGAGAGTGAGGGCGGCATAGAGAGTATGCCCCATGTGGCACTGAGCATAAAACGCGCAAAGCTTTCGGCATCAAGTTTGTTTGTAAACTCCCCATCGTCGATGCCGCTTTGCAGCAGCGTAGTAAGTGCTTGATGGAGCTGCTTTGCTCTGCTGCCCAGCAGCGCATCAAACTCACTGTCAATCGCCGAGAGTTCGACCATGAGGCGATAGAGCGGACACCCGTAAGCAACAAGCGGCTTGTTTTTGCTCATGGCTGCATAGGTGTTACGCAGTCGCTGCATCACCGTTTCGCCATCTTCACGTTCAAATATAAAAAAAGTATCCATCTTTGGAAAGAGTCGCTCTTGCACCATTGCCAACACCAGCTCTTTTTTCCCTTTGAAGTGATGATACATAGACCCTTTGGGTATACCCGCTTTTTTGAGGATGGTATCGACCGAAGTAGCTGTATAGCCGTGGATATAGACTTCATCGAAGGTGATGTCGAGGAGTTTTTCTCGGGTGGGTTGTTTTTTCATAAAGGTATTATACTATTTTTTTTAACTGCCTTCATGCAGCCACCTGCAAGTATATATTTTCAATTTTATTTATATGATAGGTGGTAATATTAAAGTAATACTTATGATATAAAATGAATATCGCCGGCAAACTTACGTAACTTTTAAAGGAGATTCAAAATGAAATTGTACATAAAAGGTATTGCAATACTCTTGGTATTGCTGGGGATAACAGGATGTCAAGATGATAATTATGACAATAAAAAATCTGGCATTATCAATGCAAAAACTCTTTCCTCTTATATTCAGAACTGGAAAGTCAACAGACCCAAGGGGCTAACTGGGCGACTGGTGATCTTTCAAGCAGGAGCTACTTCCAATGGTAAATTTCTTAAACATGATGATAAAGATGTTTTTGTCTATCAGATTCCTGCAGGGGGTGCTTGTGATCCATCTTATATGCGCCATGATGGTATCAGTAATATCCCGGGGGCACTTCTTGATGGTGCACATGTGGACGGTATGATCAATATGTTCGGTATTGACCCCCAAAAAGACTATGTGGTTTTTGCTGTAGGTGAAGGATCAACAACAATGCGTGAAGTAGTTCGCTCTTGGTGGGTATTAAAGTATTGGGGATGGCCTAAAGAGAGATTAGCATTTCTTAGCGGTTCTGTAACCTATGACTACTTGCATTCAGATTTGCTTGTTGATGCACCAACTCCTCCTCTCAAGCCTGAAGAATATACCCATTATTCTATGAAATCATTGAATAATTTACAAGTTGAAATACAAACCTATATCTCGGATATGATGAAAATTGCATCTTTAGATGACCAATCAGGTTATTTTATTGCTGATGCAAGAGGTACAGAAGAATATACAGGTGAAAAAGCTTCACGTTTTAGCGACGAAATGAAGTGTGGTCCAAACAAAAATGAAGTATGCCTTATGCCGCTTCAAGGACATATTAGAGGTGCTGTAGACTTTCCTTATACAGATATTCTTATTATGGATGACCAGAAAGAAGATATTAACGGTGATGGGATTATTGATGAAAAAGATGCTTCCTATAAATTTAAATCACCAGCTGACCTAGAGATGCTTTATTATGAAAAAGGATACAAAAAAGGTGATAAAATTATTACATACTGTAGAACAGGACGTAAAGCAACACTGATTGGTATTACGGCGAGTGCTGTATTGGATTATCCAGTGAGTATGTATGACGGATCATGGGTACAGTGGGGTGAAATGGCAGCAGGCCGTTTGGATAGTGATGGCAAAGAGATTCTTCCTGAAGGAAGCCACCTGAATCTTGATGATCCCAAATATACTGTAGTTACAAAGCGTATCGATCCAGAATATACGCAACCAAGCGATATCTACGATATCAATCTTAGTGCAACAGTATCTGATAGGATCATTAAAGAAGACCAGACTTATATAGCACAATAAGCTGCTACAAGGGGTTTTCCTCTTGTAGTTTCATCATAGTGATCTGGCTACAATATTTGGTACAAAGAAATTCTACTAAATATGCTGTCAAAGTTATCTATTCATCTTTTTTATTACATACTTCTATGATTTTTGTTTTGAATGATGCTCTAAACTTTTAGTCCTGCATATTAAGATTCTTTAGGTAGAATTAATTTATTTACAATCCATAAAAAGATGTCTATTTGAAAATCATATCTATTTTACTCTTTTTTCTAACATACACTTATTCTGCCTCCATAGTAGACACAAAGCAATATAATGGTGAAACTTACTACATAGTAAAATCTCAAGCTAAGGTTATGAAAAGGCATGCTTCCAAGGAGTATGAAGAGGGGAAAGATTTAGTTTTTGATAATTTAAATGGAGAGGTAGCACTATCTGATGTATCACAAACAGCATTAAAAAATTACAATATAGGTGATAAAGTCACTATCTACTTTGCAGTAAAAAGCAACAACAAGAGTAAACAATTTTATAGAGTTTTTTTCAATAAAACTGATGTAAAATTAAATAGTCAATATACTTCGAATACTATAAAAAAATCATCAAGTTTTAATAAAAACAAAATTTCTACAGAACCGATATATTCATTTCTTACTAAAACTCCTATATTTGAGCTTATTTATAAAAACAATGAATATAAATATGTAAATAATACCTCTAATCTAAAAGTATATTTAGCCATTGCCTTTGCTCTATTTATTACTTATATGTTTTTAAAATCTTTTAACATTATTGGTGTTGCAATTGGTCTACTTATGCTTGGATCTTTCTATCTATACTTTTTAATGACAAATTCTGAAACATTTACATTTGATCTGAATACAGAAGAATTTTATAAAGGTAAAACCATACAAGAAGCACGAACAATCAATGCATATACTAGTTTTAAAAATATATACGCCTTTCAAATTTTAAAAAGTCATGATTTTATTCAAACTGATTTAAAAAAACCCAAAGAGTATTTTGATGTATATAGTTTAAATATTGTACTAAATGATGGAAACAGAATTAATATTATGGCTCATGAAGATTATAAACAAATATTACAAGATGCACATACACTTTCTACAGCTTTAGGTAAACCCGTGTTTGATCAAACGGATATAAAAAGAGTAAAATAGTTTTTATACTCTTTGTGAAATATATTCTTCATCAAAAAACCTTTTTTATGTAGTATAGTGAGCATTAGCCTTTACCAACTTCACTTCAAAAAACCGACTCAAAGCTGCCTCTTGCTCCTTTATCTCTTTCATCAAAGGACTATCCTCAGCAATGATAAAAATAACCTTTTTGATACTGCTGTTGATCATACTCGGTACAAACTCCTCCAAAAGCCACTTGGTATCTGCTTCATCACTTTCAAAGCCGTGGGTTGTATCGGTTATCCATGTACTGATTTGATATTTCTTTATCTCTTGTGCGGCAAATTTTAACGGGTCACGGTAGTCATCACCTTTGCAAAACTGTTTCCATTTGCAGAGGATGGCATTTTTCTCTTTTAGGTGTTGGAGTTGGCAGTATGGGGTTTCATACATATGTTACTCTTTTGGTTTTTAAAAGTTGTACAATCTTCCACAAAACAACAGGAAGCGCAAGCCATTTCAGGGTTGAGAGTACGGAGTGAATGAAAAAAAGTGTAGAGGAGAAGTGTTCCGTATCCTGCAAGAACCATAACTCCAGGCTATTTTCCACCCAGTCAAACAGACCGGCAAAAAGAGCGATAGCGACAAACCGTTTTACATCTACATGTTTCTCTTTTCCAAGCCACAAAAGCAGGGATGTAAAAAAGAGCACATAGCTCAATGCATAGATGTAATCCGTAAATATCCACTCTCTAAATGCTTCAATATCCCACGTAGAGACGATCTCTTTTGCGGCAGCTTTGTCAAAAGAAAGTTGCAGGGCAATGACACTTAAACCGTCTTTACCGTCTATCATAGGATTTACAATTCCCATCACAACAAATGCCATGAAAGCAGTAAGTATTGCCAAAAGTATGACACTCTTTTTATTGGCTAAAAATGTCATCTCACTTCCTTCAAAATAAAATCCAAATGCTCAAAATAGCGCTCTTTCAAATTGCTGAACTCCGGGCACTTTATCAAAAGTGGTGTTGCAAAACAGGTATTAAAAAGTGCCGTATAGATAAAATCCTGTTTCTTTGGTGTAAGGTTGAGTTTTGAGAGTAAAGGTTTGACGATATTGGGGAATCCGCCCACTTCATAGGGGACATCTTGTCCAAAACGCAGTATGCGTTCAGCCCTGCTTATGGGTATATCTTTTTTGGACATCCCGTACAGTGCCATAGAAGCGACTATCTCCATAAAAAGATTGGGGTTTTTTTCTATCGTTTTAGCCGTCTCTTCAAAAATACGATAAATAGCCTCCAAAGGTTCAAGTCCTTCTATATGCATCTGCATCTCCAGACTCCAAAGCTCTATAAAATAAATCAGCACCTCTTTTTTGCTTCCAAAGTAGTTGAAAAAGGTCATCTCCGATATCTCAAGCTCTTTTGCTACCTCTTTGACTGATATATCTGCCAAGGTTTTTGTTTTGAGATTTTCATCAAAAGTGTCGAGAATTTTGAGTTTGAGTGTGGCTTGTTTTTTCTCTCTTAGTGAGAGAGTGTTGATTGGCATGATAGTGTCCTAAAATTTAGATATATAAAATATTTTAGTATACTATAATAATTTTACTTAACCTATCTCGCCCTCCAAATATTTTACACATTTTCCAGACAACTTCACATGATCATTCGATAGATGCATACCAGAAAATCTCAATTTTTATTCCCGTAAAACAGACTCAACAGTGCCGGTAACAGCAAAAGATCAAGCAAAAGTGCAATATTGAGTGCTATGACCGTTACAATGGCAAAATTGACATTGGGGATAAAACTGCTTACGCCAAATACCGTAAAAGTCAGTGAGAGAATGAGTGTGGTAAGGATCATGGCATTTCCGCTGTGGCTGATGACGTAGTCGATGCTCTTGTCAAAAGGTTTTTCTTTGATAGCATCAAAAAATTTGCTGAAAAAATGTATGGTATCATCGACGGCAATACCAAGAATAACCGCTGCTGAAATAGCAACGCCTATATCGATAGGGATATTTAAATAGCCCATGACCCCGGCAACCAGAAGCAACGGTGCGACATTTGGCAGCACAAACAGCAAGAGCATCTTTAGGTTTCGGTAGATTAAAAACATCGCCGCCATCACAATGAGCAGGGTGGAGGCGATGGAGACAATCAGTGTGTCTGTTACACTGCTTTGCATATAGGCAAAGATGGCAGTCTGTCCCTGTACGTCGGCTGCATAAGGTGCATGTGCGTGCCACCACTCTTTGATCCATGCTATCATTTCCAGATCTTTGGAAGTGTCCTGTATATTGGTGTTGAGTGTCAGTCTAAGATAGCGTTCATTGGTATCGACCTGATCGTTTATCTCCATACCCTGCGGCAGGCTCATAGAGTAGAGCAGCAGGTATTGTGCCACAAGATTTTTCTCATCAGGCAGCGGGGTAGGGGCATTGGGGTTTAAAACCTTTTGCATCCTCATAATAATATCTTTGAGGGATATACTGAATCGCACTGTAGGATACCGTGTTTTTAATGCCTTTTCAAAAGCGATGATCTGTGTAAGAAATATCGGATCTTTGATGCCTTCTTTTTTGGAGGAATCGATGATTACCTCATACACCATCGGTCCTGTGATATGCTTTTCGATGAAATCACTTCCGCTACGTACCACGGTGTTTGGCGAAAAGTATTTGATGCTGTTGCTGTCAACCTTGGTATGGCTCAGTCCATACCCGGCAATGAGAAAGAGCCCTGTAAAAAAGAGAATGATCTTTTTATCATGCCTTTTGATGAAAGTACCATAGCCTTTTATATGGGAGAGATCCAAAAAATGTACCGGTTTGACGGACTGTTCTTCTTTGCGTGTCAGCAAGATTGCCGGTGCCAGTGTAACACTCAGTACAAAGGCAATGAGTGCACCGCTGGTGATGGCAAGTCCGAGGGTGGCAATGGGTTCTATGGCGCTTAGCCCCAGTGTGGCAAAGCCTGTTGCGGTGGTAAAAGAGGTCATGGCGATAGGAAGAAAGTTCTTTTGCAGTGCTACCGTAACCGCTTCTTTGTTTTTAAGTCCCTGTTTTCTGTAATAGACCCATGCCAAAAAAAGGTGCATGGCATCGGCAATGGCAATTGCCGAAATAAAAGAGGGTATGTTAACGGTAAAGTTGTTGAGCTTATAGCCCAAAAGCATCTGTATACTCAAAACAATCAAAAATGTAAACACAATCACTGCGGATGGTACAATAACCCCCATCACATCTCTAAAAAGCAGCCACAGCATGAGTACGACAATGATGACCGCCAAAGGCATCAGCAAGAACGCATCATGCTGGGAGACTGTTACAAGCGAGGCGGTAATAGCAGGAACACCGGAGAGGTAGAAGTGGTAACCTGTCTCTTTTTGGGTCTGCTTTAGGATCTGTTGAAGTTCTTTCATCACGGCTATATTGACTGCCTCTTTGCTTCCCTGACGGGAAGAGAGTTTCACGGCAATAAGTGTGGTTTTCCCATCTTTGCTGATGAGGTGATTGACAATCAGCGAATCCTTTAGTGCCAACGCTTTTTTTTCCGGCAGTGCAACCGTATCTTCGATGAAATCCTCTACGATAATATCATCCTCTTCACTGCGTATATATTGGTAGTTTGTGAGTGAATCTACCTTTTGAACACCTTTGATCTTTTTAAATTCACGTGTTAGTTTCAATATGGTCTGAATCGGCTTTGGTCTAAAGATACCCTCTTTGTCTTCAAAGGAGACGACAAAGGTGTCGTCTCCTCCAAAGGTGTCTCTAAAGGCATCGTAAGAGGTAATGATCTTGGAGTCGGCATCGAACCAGATGCGGTAACTTCCCTCATAGGCGATATTTTTCAGTGAATAGGAGAGCAGAAGTGTTACAAGGGTAACTGCCCATATCAGCCTGTATTTGTTTCTGTCTAAAAAATTGATATAGCTTTGCATAGAGTCTCCTAAAATGTATAACGTATTCCGAACTGTATCCGGGTATGATCTTTAAATGTAGACAAGAGTGTATGGTTTGACGGCAGTATATGCAGCCACTGCGCATGCAGTACAAAACGATCAAGCAGTCTTGTTTTAGCTTCGATTTTAAAGACTTTTTCACGGTTGCCGATATCATAAAGCATGCCTGCTCTGACTTCACTGCTTTGGGTATCGTTGAAATTGAGTTTTGCCGCCAGAAAGAGGTCATCATTGTAGATTTCCGATATATCTACATTTTTAACCTTTGTACTCTCCTTGTATACGTAGCGGTAGTATTCGGCATAAAGGGTAACATCTGTGTCGGCTATGTCATAGAGACTCTTTTCTGCCCCTATACCAAACTGCCAATAGTCGCTCATCGGAGCATAATCGATAACATGTGTGTAGCTTGCTTCTGCTTTAAAGAGCATATCGTCATAGACAATGTGGGACAAAAAGAGTGCTTTGTTCACCCTGTAGGCATATTGCGCCAGTTCCTGTCCGTAGGCTACAGGTATAAAGTTGCGTTTGTTGTCATACCCGTGCCACACAATAAGACGGCTCTCGCTCTCCACAACCTTCTCACTGCTCACGGTATAGCTGACATACACTGTAGGTGTGTATCGCTCTTCCTGAAGTTTGAGAGAAGTGCTGTACGGTAGAGGCAGTGGATAGTAGGGGGTATGTGCATCTGAAAGCGCAAGGTTTTCTTCGTAGAACTTTATCCCCGCTTCAAGCACATCGTCTCCAAAATAGCGGCTGAGTGCAGCCGACCAGCTTCCAAGTTTGGCACTTTTGTCAAAGGGGTCGAGAAGATAGTTTTTTGGGTTGAAGACATCTGTAATATTGTACCCTTCCAGTTCACCCCAGTAGACAATCCGTTTTCCTATTTCAAACCGGTACTCTCCCATACTTTTTGATGCATAAAGTTCATTTAGGTAAAGGTATCTTCTCTCTTTATAACGATCACTGTAAAGGTAAATAAGACTCATTTTTCCATCGAAAAAACTGCTATGTTGGCTAAGTTCAATATCACCGCTTACCTCTGTTTGATCTCCTGAGTGTGAATAGCCTGTATGTGTTACATCCACCGTGCTTTTTAACTCAACTGCCCCAAGGTGCGAAAGAGCAAGCAGTATCGACAAGACAGCCCGGTTCATTGTAAAATTCTTTTTGAAAAGTCACTGTCTGACAAGTGAGCATGTATCGTGTCTTTGTTCCAAATAAGCAATGTGCTTTTGCCGTTTTGTACATTGCTCATCTTCATTTTGACAATGCGGTCGATACCGTCTATCTTTCTATATTTCAAAAAGGTTGCCTTTTTGAGCAATCTTCCGTTTTTGTCATAATATTCGCCAAATTGTGCAAGATAGGTTTTGGGGTCGATATAGACAACCTGTTTTGAATACCCACTGTGCTTGTCTTTGGGAATGCGTACAATTTTCAGGTAGCTTTTCCCGTGGATAGTGACTTTTTTGGCTTCTCCTTGATAGCGGTAGTTTTGGTAGTTTTGTGAGGCAATGTCTTCATAGCTGAATTCACTTGCCATAAAAGAGCCCGATTTGTTCCTCGAACTGATGCGCTTTACCCGTTTGAGTGCCGGCAAATAGAGCCACTGTTTGTCATCTTTGCCGATCTGCTCATAACTTAAAAGTTTTGTATCTTTAATATCCATCGGGTAGAGAAAGACAATGAGCGACTTGTCGCCATGACTGCCTTCAAGTTTTAAAATACGCATTTTGCGCGTGTTTGTGGCGCCTTGTGCATTTTTAAGTATCATGGTTGTCTCGGAAATACTGCTTTGGTACCCCGATACTTTTTCAAATGAACGTTTGGCAACCTCTTGTGCACTTTGTGCCATGAGTAGTGTCCCCATGAGCATTAGAACTATCCCTGTTCGTTTCATTTTAGACTCCTTATCGGTAGATGTGAACAATGTTAACATACGCTTTCTTAAATGTAAACATTGTTCATATAAAAATATGCTATGATTTTGCTATGAAAAAAGATGAATACCACCATGGAAACCTCAAAGAAGAGTCGCTCAAGATCGCCTTTGATTTTATTCGTAAGCATGATGTTGAGGAACTCACGCTAAAAGTGCTTTCCGATGCCACTGGTACCTCACGTTCTGCGATTTACCGGCATTTCAAATCCAAAGATGCACTCATAGAAACAATGATCGTTGCGGGGTTTGAAGATTTTGATGCCGTACTTTCGCCGCTGTTGCTTGAGCAAAGCAGACCACTTGTCGAGCGGTTTTACGACAGTGGAAAAGCCTACATCGACTATGCCAGAGCCAATCCCAGTCTCTACCGGTTACTGTTTGGTAAAAAATATGCCCATATCCGGGAAGAGATTATGACGCTTGGGGATGAGTGTAGCGGTTTTGGTGCCTTGAAAAAAACCATTGAGGAGGGGCAGCAGAGCGGTCTGCTTAAAAAAGCAGACAGTTTCACCCAGGCAGTTGTCGTCTGGTCATCCCTGCATGGATTGGCATCCATTACCATAGACGGCTTTATGGATGTAGAGTCGCATTATGAAACTTACTATGATGCGATGTTTGAAAGCATGCTTGCAGGACTGGTCAGCAAGAAGATCAAAGCATTGTCTGTCTTGCCGTTTACAGAGGGGTTGATGGGGGGTTAAGGAGTAAAGGCTCAAGACTTTTTAAGAATTTTTACCACTTTTTGTTTGCGCATTATTCTCACAGTTTCTATATCTATAGGCGTTCCCCGTTTCAGCAGATTCTCCACAATCATCTCAAACCGTTCATCACTCAAATGCTGACCAAACTTGAACTTGCAACTGATATGCTGTATCGCTATTTTCACAACGGCGGTTGTTTTGATGGGTGTGTCGTAGGCGTTGTCGCTAAAAGGTTTGTAGCCGCCCTTGGGTTGGAGCTTTTGCATCAGGGCTTCAAAGACCTTCGCTTTTTCATCACGTCCTTCTACTACTGACGCTGCACCGTTGATGCTGACCGATTTAAAAAACTGTGTGGCAGGGCATGCTAACCCATCGGTACTTGAAAAGTCAGAGTCGATCAGCGCGTAGTTTTCTACAACCGAAAAAGAGACGGTGGGGTTTTGTGCAAGCATCTTCATCTTTTTGTTTTTGCGTGCACCGTGAAAGTAAAGCGCATCGCCAATGCGTACGAAGTTGACCGGCACGGCGTAGGGTGTATCGCCGATGCTCAGTGCCAAGGTGCCGTGTTCGGCATTGTCCAAAACGTCGTAGATGATAGCCTTTTCCGTAATTTCAAAATGTGGGTTCATACATGCTCCTGTAGGGTGTTGTCCCCTGACAACACGCTGATATAATAAAAAACGATTTGGTGTCGTAAGGGGACAACACCCTACGATTTTTGTGCTATTAGATATATAAAAAACAGATCAGTCGATAAACGCCACCACCTCTTCAAAGGGCAGCCGTATCTGCTCGCATTGCGGGTTGACCCGGTAGCCGAATGCTGCCATGACGGCAACCTGATACTGTGTGGTATCGATCTCAAGCAGGGCTTCTACCTTCTCCTTTTCAAACCCTTCGATGGGGCATGAGTCTATCTTTTCATACGCAGCAGCGGTCATCATGTTCGCAAGGGCGATATAGGTCTGTCTTGCCGTCCAGCAGTAGGTCTTCTCGTCAGTCGAGAACGTGTCGGCAAGAAAGTTTCCGTAGAGGTCAATGTATGCATCAATCTTTTCAGGCGGCAGCGGGCGTCTGGCAAACCGTTTTTGCGGAATCCCGCTTTGGGGTCGGACACTCTCAATGGCTGCCAATATGATAACCAGATGTGAACAGGTGGTGATCTGCGGCTGATTCCAGCACAGC
Organism: Sulfurovum sp.; assembly: GCA_027019175.1. GTDB lineage: Bacteria > Campylobacterota > Campylobacteria > Campylobacterales > Sulfurovaceae > Sulfurovum. The sequence goes on from JALUXB010000054.1 coordinate 37,868, forward strand.
GGTCTGAGTTTTTCTTTGAGCGCATCGTTGCTTACGACCAGAAACTTCCACGGCTCCATTCCAAAAGAAGATGGGGAGGTACGTCCCGCTTCGAGGATGTAGTGCATGGTCTCATCAGGTATGGTTTTGGTATCATCAAACAGTTTGCAGGCGTGTCGAAACTGCATCGCTTCTGTAAATTTATTTTTAAGCATTGGAGCTCCTTTTGTGCTGTCTGTGAAAGGATAACCCAAAAGAGGTTAAAGCATTTCAATATTAGATTTGATATTATATGCTATTGATTCATGGACCAAACAATAAAATACGATTGGCGGGATTCCCTGAAAGAGCGGAACACCCGATTTGATTTTGAATTAAACATGAAAGGCAGATCATAATGACACTTGAAAACATCATCCCCTGGGGACGCAGCAAGAAAGAGTATATGGAGATGTTCAATCTTACCAAGGAGGATGTGACAAGCAAGCGCATTCTCGGCTGCGGTGATGGCCCGAGCAGTTTCAATACCGAAGTGGACTATGACGATGGGCAGGTGGTTTCCATCGATCCGCTCTATGCCTACACAAAAAAAGAGATCATGCAGCGTATCGATGAGGTGGCTGAGGATGTGATGGTGCAGGTGAAGGCCAATGCTGACAGCTTTGTCTGGAAGAACATCCCTGATGTGGAGTCGCTGGAGCATATGCGTATCGAAGCGATGATGGAGTTTCTGATGGATTACGAGGATGGTTTGGAGGAGGGACGCTATATCGCTGCGGAGCTTCCGAACCTCCCTTTTGAAGACAGCAGTTTCAATCTGGCGCTCAGTTCGCACCTGCTCTTTCTCTACAGTGACCATCTTGATGAAGCCTTTCACAAGGCGGCTATTGAGGAGATGCTGAGGGTGGCAGATGAGGTACGCATCTTTCCGCTTTTGACACTGGAGAACGAACTTTCGCCCCATGTTGAACCTGTGAAGCGTCACCTTGCGTCCAAAGGATATACCGTTACGATTGAAAAGAGTGGATATGAGTTCCAAAAGGGTGGTGATGAAATGATGCGTATTGTCCGAAACTGAGGAAGTGATGATGCAACTGCCGGAACCATACACTGAAAATGGATTGATACCCGATGAGCTTTCCGATTTCAAGCATGTAAAAGCGATACTGGAAAATCCCGGTTTTTCCATGAAAGTTGCCAGATACATCGGCAAGCCGATTGCGTTTGCCATAGACAAGATAGACTCCGAGAGCATCCGCCGTGCAACCTCTGAAGGGGCGTAAGATGTTTAGAAAAATGAAAGATGCAACACTCACCAAAAGTGTGAAAGCGGCATTGAACAGGTATATGAAGGAGTATGGAAAGATGCTGAAACTGGAACTTGACTCAAAAAGCAAGAAAGTGATGATGGAAGTGATGCTTGAGGGGGAGAAAGAGCCGCTCAGGGTGGAGGTAGAGCGCTATGAACTGACCGAAGCAGGTGGAAAACACTACCTCAAAGCCTACGGCATCCATACGTCACGTGCCTGGATCAACACAGTTGCCGCGACCTATTTGGAGGGGAAAGCGTTTGAAGTACCTGAGCAGTATGTCTCGGTATTGAAGCTTATTGTATAATATTTTACTATGATATGAGAGTATTTTTTGTAAAAAAACGTTTTTTTGGGTAGAATTATCCCAACAAGGTACGAAGTACCAAGGAGGGGAAATCCATATGTTCAAAAAAATAATTGTTCTGTCTTTTTTGGCACTGCTTGTTGCAGCTGCCGGTCACACTTACTTTTCACTGACCTGGCTTGAATCAGGCGTACTGGGAGTTGCTGTTTTTTTACTTTCGGCACCCTTTGCGGCACTTCTGGGAAAAAAGAAGCAGCCTGTCTCTGTTGATGTATCGCAAAAGCTTTCGACGGAAGAGAGTGAGGCCTACCGTCTGCTTGAGAAAAAGTTTAAAGCAGCATCAGAGAAAGCTGAAAAACTTGAACATGACAAAAAAATGACAGAACTTTTTCTGGCAAGCATGTCGCATGAAATACGTACGCCGCTAAACGGTATCATTGGGCTGACAGAGGTACTTGACGGTACGGAGCTCAATGCAGAACAGAAGGAGTTTGTATCACTTATCCGTGACAGTTCGGACAACCTGCGTGTCATCGTAAACGATATTCTGGAAATCTCCAAACTCAACTCCGGGAAGATGGAGCTTGAGTGCATTCCTTTCGATGTGGTCAGAAAAATACACGCTTCTGTCGAGCTTTTCAGACCTCGTTTTGACGAGAAGCATATTGTGCAGACCCTTACCATCGATCCTCAGATTCCAAGCGAGGTTAAGGGTGACCCCACCCGTCTCTCCCAAGTCATCACCAACCTTGTCAGCAACGCCATCAAATTTACAGAACCCGGCGGAAGCATCGATGTAAGTGCGAAGTTCGTTGAGAACAAAGAGGGCAGGATCGTTCTGAGGATTGCAGTGAAGGATTCGGGTATCGGACTGAGTAAAGAACAGCAGACAAAGATCTTCGATGCCTATGCCCAGGCGAGTGCCAGTACGACTCGAAAAGCGGGTGGTACCGGGCTTGGGTTGACGATTTCGCAGAAGATCGTCGGCTCTATGGGAGGAGAGCTTGCCGTAGAGAGCGAAGAGGGCAAGGGGGCGACATTCTACTTTACAGTTGCCCTCAAAGAGTCTGAGAAGCCAGTAGCACCTGAAATACCGGCAGAAGATCATGTTTCCGTCGAGCCAGAGGTTGTGGAGGCAGAAACTGTTGAGGAGGCCGAAGGAGAAGCAAAGCCGCTTGAGATTCTGGTCGCCGAAGACAACCCCATCAACCAGAAACTTATCCGTATCGTACTGGAGAAGTTCGGTCTCAATGTCTCTCTTGCCAACAATGGAGAAGAGGCGCTTGAAGCACGCAAGGCCAACTGCTACGATATGATCTTTATGGATGTGCAGATGCCGGTAATGGGCGGTGTGGAGGCGACACACAAGATTCTGGAGTATGAAAAAGAGAACGATCTTGCCCATGTGCCCATCATTGCACTGACTGCCAACGCCCTTGCCGGTGACCGCGAAAAGTATATGGACGAGGGGATGGATGACTACGCCACCAAACCGCTCGATGTCAAGGTCATTGAAAATCTCGTGGAGAAGTACTGCAGGCAGTAGCACTACGCCTCATCTTTTTCATATACTTGCATTTATTGTCATAAAGTTTGACAATAATTAAAAAATAATGTACAATTTTTAAAAATAATTTAAAAAGGAGATACCTTGACACGCTGTCCAATCTGTGAAGAGAGCCTTCACATTGCTGCACTCTCCTGCCCTGCCTGTAAGATGGAGTATGGCAGAAAATTCTATTTTCCCCGTTTGGCAAGGCTTACGGCAGAAGAGAGGAAATTGGCCGAGGCATTGATACTTCATGGCGGAAGCCTCAAAGAGATGGCGGCTGCACTTGACATAAGCTACCCCACACTCAAAAAACGTCTCTCTGAACTTTCAGCATCGCTGGAGACAAAGCAGAAAGAGGATGAAGTCTCTATTGAACAGATATTTTCCGAGATAGAGGCGGGAAAGATCAATGCCAAAGAGGGCATTAGAATGATACGGGAGATTAACGGTGAACTATGAAACACGTATTGCTGCACTGAAAGCAAAGGGAATACTTGGTGATAAAGAGGCGGAGCAGTTGAAAAACTCGGTGCAAAATCGTGTTGCATCTTTGCCAAAGCAACGTACTTTTTCTCTGGAGATTGCCGGAGTGGTGCTGATTGGGATGATACTGCTCTATATAGGCATCCAGGTTGGTACAACTGGGGCTGCAGGCGGTGTGGAAGATGTGGCGCAAACATTGAATAACACACGTGCGGGGGTTGGTGCAGGCAGTACATTCAGCTTCTTGCTTTTTGCGGCGGGGGTAGGCGGTTTTCTTCTTTTTTATCTGCTTGTTCACCGCTACTACAACCGTATTTGGAAGCATCAGGAGCAGATGCAGGCACTCGGAGAGATGATTTCCGACCTTGAAGTACGAAAAAAGAGGCTTGCGGACGCAGTTGAAAAGATATTGGCCGAGGGAAGTAGCCGGGAAAATACCCAGCTCATTCTTGGACGGACAGATAAAACCGAGGCGATGTACATACTCGAGGAGACGGAAGCATCGCTTGGCGAATTACAGGAACAATACGCGGCGCTTAAAGCAGTCTGCCGTTATGAAAGGGAAAAATTCCCTTATACTTTGGCTGCACTGGCAGGTTCACTGCCTGCGTGCGAATAGGAGGATAAAATGGAAACAAAAAAAAGTATCACAGGGTATCTGCTGCTCTTTTTGGGCGCACTCTTTTTGGTGATTGTCGGATGGTTTGCGTTGAGTTACAACAGTGTCGTAACGAAAGAAGAACAGGTGAAGACGGCATGGTCGCAAGTCGAAAGCAATATACAACGCAAAGTGGATCTGCTGCCAAATCTTGTCAAGGTAGTCAAACGCTATGCGGCACATGAAAAAGAGGTCTATACCCAGATTGCGGCACTGAGAGCCAAGGCAGGCAAGATGCTTGAACAGCCTCAACGTGACGGGACAAAGGTAGCAAAAATGGCAGCACTGCAAAAGCAGTTGGATGCCGCTACCGCAAAACTTTTTGCTGTAGCCGAAAACTATCCGGAGCTTCGTTCATCTGAACAGTTTTTGCAGCTGCAGTCGCAGATAGAAGGAGCGGAGAACCGCATCAATATTACGCGTATGCAGTTCAATGAGGCAGTGGGTGACTACAATGCCTATCTGCGCCACATTCCTGCCAATATCGTTGCGGCACTGGGCGGGTTTAAGCCCAAAGCCTACTTTAAAGCGGATGCCAAAGCACATCAACCATTCAAACTGGAGATATAATGAAACGGTTTTATCTATGTACTGTATTGATTACGACAGTGCTGTTCACAACGGGCTGTGAGAAGAAGGAACAGACGTTACAGGAAAAAGCTGCAACACAGAAAAATGTCATTATTGACGATGCTTATGTACTGCTCGACAAGCCAAAGCTGATGAAGATGTACCGGGAGTACAACGAGGGGCTGCTGAAAGATTACGA
>JALUXB010000055.1 GCA_027019175.1 Sulfurovum sp.
GGTATAAACGCTATCGCATATTTTTACAAGAGAAATCCTACAATGAAAAGACAGGGAAATGGCATTATACACATAGAAGAACAAGATCTGCATACAGAAGTTTGAAAAGCAACTTTCCGTATCTATAAGCATAGGGGTCGTAAGCATAGGGGTCGGGTGATAACGATTAAGCATAGGGGTCGGGTGATAACGATAATGCAACTAAAGAGATCGTATTCTGTCAAGTTGGATTGTAAATTGTATCATATAGAAACATTATTTCAGAAAAATAGGTTATCATTATCACCTGACCCCTCTGTCCCTCTGTCCATTATCACCTGACCCCTCTGTCTGACCCCTCTGTCCTCCTCTGTCCTGTCCTAGGAGTTTTGGGTAGGTGAGTTTGTAAGGGAATTTATGGTGTGAGAGCGTTTTTGTTAGCTGGTGGTTTAGATTTTTGTAAGAAGGTTTTTTCGCAGTCTCAGGACGGTGGGAACGAGTCAACACCATCACCTTCCTCGATAACAACAAACTGACCATAGTCAGTGAGAAAGGTGTTAAAACAGAATACACCAAATTTACCGATCCTTCACCGTTGCAGAAGGTACCGGGTAAGAAGTAGCTGACGATCTGCCTACCTGAGTTTTTCACTTGATATCATCCTATTTTTTAATTTGTTTTATCATTTCCTTTTTAGAATTATCATTATCTATATCAAGTTTTGCACAGATAGATTGCTTTTTAGCAAAATCAATATCAAACATATAAATATGTTCCAATACCATTTTCTTTAAAACAGAATCTGTTAAACGATTATTCTCTTCTTTCAATAATTTATGTATCTTTTCAATTTTAGTAACATTTAAGCCTCCTTGAAAATCTAGTGCTATCCCATGGTTGATGAGCTCTATAGCTACATTCCCTTCATTCTTAGAGAGAATTTCTTTATATATTTCAGTTAAATCTTTTGATCCAATAGATTTAGCAATTTTTTTTACAATACCAGTTGAAATCGATGAAACCATAGCAAAAATCATATTTGCTATAGTTTCATGAATTTTATCATCAGTAATATATTGTTTTTTTGTAATAACTTCTTTTATCTCTTCTACTAATAACTCATGGTTGTTTTCAAAAAATTCTACAAGTGATTTTAGGGATCTTAATCCAATACTATATGTTTCATTAATAAGTTCATATTTAATATCACCATCTAATGAACCTGAATAGTTTTTTGTAATTTCACCTAAAATTTCAATCATTTTAAAAGCAAGATTTAACGTTGCAAACTGATTTAATTCTTGTATTTCTTCATTATAATCTGCTTCATCTCTATCAATAGTATGATTTAAACTTTTAATTTTATCATTCTTATCTTTTTCTTCTAATTCTAAACTTCGCGACTCTTCAAGAGTTCTATTCTCTAATTTTAATTTTTCATTCTTGATTGATGAGTTTATTTTTGTTAATTCTTCTGGAGAAAATGTAAACTCAGAAATTTCTTGAAAAACATTTTTTGCTTCTTCAATAATTGATTCAAGGATAAAGTCCTGAGGAGAATGATGAATAAGAAACATTATTATATTCGCGAATTCTATTCGATATAGTCTCTTACACATTTGCTTAATTATATATTTTATTTTATCTTTACTAATATTGTCAGATAAATATTGTGCAACAAAAAAATAATAAATATAATCATGAGAAAACCTATACTCATTTTCATGTTCAGATAATATATTAGATTGCACTAATTTAGTTACAATATCAAAAGAAGGAGAAAATTTCTTTCGGCTACGATATTCTTTATCAAACTCTTCTAATTCACTTAAACTAAAAGTATATTGTTTTTGTGTTAGACATTCAAATGCTAAAGTAGAGGTATATGTAAAAATTGTATTAATATCTTTGGGTTCCATTGGAGAATTCGCATTAAGATATTTCATAATTAAAAATTCATAGTAATAACCATATGAACTTTTAGAGAGAGAATTAGTTTCATTTGTTTCCATAGCTTGAAGCAATGTTAATAAATAAATTGGATATGAAGGTACAATATTATATCCTATTGTTCTATTAATAGATGTGGCTTTTTCCCTAGTCTTAAAAATTAATTCTTTTCTATCTAAAGTTGTTTCTTGTCCTAATAAAATCCACTTTTGTATGATTTCTTCTCTTAATTTATGCCCAAACTCTAAAAGTTTATAGTGATTGAACTTCAGTAGTGATTTTGCCAATTCACCTTCTGTAGTCGCTTCTAATTGCAACGATTCATGAGCAAACAATAAAATATTATTGTAATTTAGCTCTGTTAGTGTTTTTATAAATTTAGCCTTGTACTCATTATTAAGCTTAGCTTCCTGAAAATCATCAATAAATATTAATACCTGATTTTTATCAATTTGTTCAAAAATAGATATATCACAATCATATTGCTTCTTAAACGTCCTCTTTATTAATGCTTTAATTTTAGATGAATTACTATCATTACTTTTTATCTCTTTTCCTTGAATAATAATAGGTATTAATCCATCTCTTTTATATTTAAGTTGCAATATCCGACTTAGCGAAGTTTTTCCTGATGTTTCTGCACCATAAATGATTGAATAACCTATTTCAGTAATTGATTTGAACTTTTTAGAATTCTCTTCTAAAAATATATTTTTGTTTTTTGTATCACTACTTATAACCTGTAAATCAGGATAAACAAAAATATCCTCTAAAGTTATATTATCTTTTGTCGGATGTGTAACTTTAAGTCCCAAGACATTTAATTGTTTCTTATAAGTATCTTTTAATGGATAAATTGACTTTTTGCTAAACGGTAAAGCAATATTACAATAAGTATGTTTTTTTGCATAGACATTGGTATTCCAACTAAATTCTGAGATATCTTGCTTATTATCTTCTAAATCAATATTTAATAAATTAAAACTACTACAATTCATATCTTTTGAATCTTGTAAAACTCCTGCTTCAAGATATTCAATGTGATCTTTCCGATCAATTTTTGCTTCTTTTGTGACACTATGTGTGTGTTCATGTCCTGTCATTACAATATTAGACGTAGAATTGATAAGCTCTTTAAATGATCTAATATTTTGATGCTGAAGCCAATGCAATGGATGGTGGAATAAAGAGATAGTAATATTGTAGTTCTCATTTGAAATTAAATCTTTGTTAACCATATTTGAAGGATAAATGATTTCAGACTGTGATTCTTCTCTTTTTGATGCCCATGCTAAATTATATGAATTAAATGCAATACTATATTCGCCAATACTATATTCATATCGAGTAAATAAAGTATTAGATGCTTCAGTATTAATATTTCTTAATAAATTCTAAATATTCTTCTTGTACAGAAACACAAGTATCAATAAGTTCAGATGTAATCTTTTTTGGGTCAATAATAATATTATCTATTATCAAATTTCTAACATCTTTATTTTTACTAAAATCACAATCATGATTTCCCGGTGTAAAGATAAATTCTATTTTTATATCACGATTATAGTTTTCTATTAATTCTTTTAAGCTTTCAATAAATAATTCAGCCTCATAATATTCACATGCCTGTCCAGAAAATGCTATATCACCAGTAAATACTATGAATAAATATTTACTATTATCTATTTCATTTTTTATGGCATCAAATATTTTTTCTTTTTTTTTCAAAATACTATTATTCTCTTTTTTAAAGTGAATATCACTTAGTTGAAGTATTGATATGTTCAATATTTATCCTTTATAAATTTCCCTCTGCAACCCAAAATACACATCCACCGCAAACGCCTCTGATGTACTTTTAGTATATACCACGAAATCACCCCTTCCCCTTTGAAGTAATTTATTTTAGCTTAAAAACCTATAGTTTGCAATAGTCTTTAAAAGCCAAACAAATCTCTCCCCCTCAAAACTATGCTATAATAATCAAAAATAATCTGAATGAAAGGAGGCGGATATGCTTCAGTATAGACGGCGCAACTCTACCGAACCGATACCAGATCGACGAACTATCCGCCATCCGTTATTGACATATACAAACTGGTCATATGACCAAAGTCAGCATCTTGATACACAAAGATTAGGACAACTTCTTAGAGAGTTTGATGAAACCTACGGGCATATCTACATAAGACTGTTTAATGAAGTGCCAAGGGATATTATTCTCTCTTTTATGCAACAGGAAGGTATAGACGAAAGCCGGCTTGTTCATATATACCATGCAATGAATCGTCTTGGGGCTGACCTTAGACCCTATTAAGCAACATGAACACCTATAACTTTTCTTCTCAGTCAGAACTTTTTCAAATAGCATTGGAAATCCTTGATGACTATGGCATTAAGTCATGGTCATTTGGTGGAGGTACTGCACTTTCCCTACTTTACTATCAACATCGAATGTCCTATGACATCGACATCTTTCTTGAAGATTACAGCGAAATACAAAAAATCATCAGATATCAAGAGGAGATAGCCGGAAATCTTGGCATTGATCCCTTATCGGTTCAATCTTCCTCTACCGGTGTAACCTTTATTATCGATGATGCCAACTATGGATTGAAAATGGATTTTGTTTATTCTGAACCTCTTACAAAAGATCCATTTCGCTATACTCAGGTCTTCGGTAGAGACAATATCAAAGTGCAAACTGCCAAAGAGATCATCTCCAAAAAACTGAAATATCGAGAAAAAGCAACGATACGTGATTTTGTAGATTATGCCATTGCAGAAAAACGAGATAAAATTCTGACACAACTCAAAGCAGAATCAATCGTAGATATTGATCGATATTTCGATGTAATAGAGAAGTTTAACAGTATCAAAAAAACATTTTTCGATAAAGAACTTGAAGGACTAATGCCCGGACAAAAGAAAGTCAAAGAGGATTTTGAAGAGACAATAACTACTTTAATGCAACCTTCAAACACTGTAACTGTAGCCCTTGATCATACCGGAGAAGTAGTAGCATTTGATGAATTCATTGACGAATACCGTTCACTTTATGAAGAGCTTGGCAGTTTCTCTATATACACGATCAATAATCCCAGATTAAGCTACAAAGAGATTTTGCAATTGAATAAAGAGGCTGTCTTGGCACTAACAACACAAGAGCAAAACCATTTTAAAAATGATCCATAGCTGCTAATGTCATCACGTTTCTTGAGCAACCCTAAGCCTCCAACTTCTCCCTCACAAGGTCATTAACCACCTTCGGATTCGCCTTGCCGCCTGTCGCTTTGAGCACCTGCCCGACAAAGAAACCAAAGAGTTTTTGGTTGCCGTCTCTGTATTTAGCGACATTGTCAGGGTTCTTGGCAATGACATCATCGATGATAGGGGCTATCTCGGCAGGGTTGCTGATCTGCTTCAGCCCTTTCTCTTCGACAATGGTCTCCGGTGCTTTTCCGGTGGCAGTCATCTCTTCAAAAACCTGTTTGGCGATTTTGCTTGAGATGGTCTCCTCATCGAGCATTTTGGCAAGTTCTGCGACCTCTTTGGCACCGAAAGTAAGGCTATCGGTACCATTTTCTTTGAACACACGTGCGACATCGTTGGCAACAATGTTGGCGATGGTGACTGGGCTTTCGTGGGCAGCAACAGCTTCGTCGAAGAAGTGTGAAAGCTTCTCGTCACGCGCAAGGGTGTTTGCCACTTCCGGGTTGAGCTTGTACTCATGGGTGAAGCGGTCGTATCGTCCCTGTTCCTCGGCACTCATAGGGGCGACTTCACCCTCTTTTTGTACCGGTTTTGGCTGTTTTTGCTTTTTGGCAGGCTGCGGTTTGGGTTTCTCTTTTTTTGCCCATGAGTCTTTGAGCCCGACGATCTTGTTAAAGACGGGGTTCTCATCACTGTAATCTACCGGATCAGCATAGAAGTACCCCTCACGCTCGAACTGGAAGCGTACATCGGGCTTTTCTTCGATCACCGCAGGTTCAATAAGCGCATTCTTGATGACTTTCAAAGAATCTGGGTTGAGATCGTCCAGTCCTTCGGGTGCTTCACATTTAAAGAGTCTGTCATACACTCTTACCTCTGCTTTTTTGGCAGATGCGGCATCGACCCACTGGATGGCACTGCGTACTTTGATGCCGCTGGTATCTGAGCCGCTTTTGGAGTCTGGGTAGTACTCGGCTTTGATCTCGACAATGTTGCCTTCTGCATCTTTAACCACCTCTTTGCATGCGATGATATAGGCGTGCTTGAGTCTGACAGGCTGCTCGGGTGTCAGGCGGTAGTAGCCCTTTGGCGGATGTTCGCTGAAGTCGTTTCGGTCGATGTAGATCTCTTTGGAAAACGGCAGTTTTCGGCTCCCCTCTTTTGGGACATCGTGCGGATAATACGATGCATCGAGCAGTTCACTGCCCTCATAGTTTTCAATGGTCACTTTCAGCGGGTCAAGCACACACATCACACGCGGTACTTTGGTGTTCAGGTCATCACGGATGCAGAACTCAAGCTGTGCGACATCGACCGTGGAGTTGGCTTTGGCAACCCCGATCTGCTCACAGAACGTGATGATAGACTCAGGCGTGTAGCCTCTGCGTTTGTAGCCGGCAATGGTAGGCAGACGCGGATCATCCCAGCCGTTGACGTAGCCACCCTCTACCAGTTCGAGCAGTTTTCGCTTGCTCATGACCGTATAGTTCATGTTCAATCTGGCGAACTCATACTGGTACGGGCGCGGCGGCTTGAGCCCAAGTGTCTCGATGACCCAGTCGTAGATGTCGCGGTTGTTTTCAAACTCCAACGTACACAGAGAGTGGGTAATGCCCTCCATGTAGTCCGAAAGACAGTGCGCAAAGTCATACATGGGGTAGACATGCCAACCCTCGCCCACACGGTAGTGGCTGGCGTGACGAATGCGGTAGAGCAGCGGATCGCGCATCTTCATATTGGGTGAAGCCATGTCAATCTTTGCACGGAGTACGTGCGCCCCCTCTTCGAACTCGCCGTTTTTCATACGCTCAAACAGGTCGAGGTTCTCCTCCACGCTGCGCTGGGCATACTTGCTGCGTCGTCCGGGTTCTGTGACCGTACCGCGGTACTCGCGGATCTCCTCTTCGTTCAGGCTGTCAACATACGCCTTCTCCATTTTGATGAGTTCAACGGCATAGTCGTAGAGTTTACCAAAGTAGTCAGAGGTAAAGTAGACCTTCTTGCCCCAGTCAAACCCAAGCCACTTGACCGCATCTTTGAGCGCTTCGACATACTTCATGTCTTCTTTGGTCGGGTCGGTATCGTCCATTCTGAGGTTACATTGCCCGTTAAAATCGCGTGCAATACCAAAGTTCAGGACAATCGACTTGGCATGCCCGATGTGCGGAAAGCCGTTTGGTTCGGGCGGGAAACGGGTATGCACTGCCTCATATTTGCCCGCTTTGAGGTCCTCTTCAACAATGGCGCGTAGAAAATCTTTTTTTGTTTCACTCATTTTGTTTCAACCTTGTGTTTATTAGTCTTTTGCAAATATTCCCGTAGGGTGTTGTGCCCCACAACACCAATACTTCTAAGTAACAATGAGAACACAGCAACCCGGCACATGATAGAATAGTTAATCAATTCCATGGCGTTGTCAGGGGACAACACCTTACATGTATTATGGATTTAAAATGATTCAAATGCCATAGGGGTATTGTGTCTTCGTAATCTTGGCTGTATTTTATCGAAATAGAGTTAAATATGGCACCTAAAACACCCACACAAAGGAAGAATTGCCTTTGAGCACAGTGCCTTAAATACGTGTTAACCCTAACCCACTATAATATCGTTTCAAAGAAACCTTCGGAGTCGTATGAATGCTTAGATTTGCCCCCTCGCCTACCCATGACCTGACCATAGATGAGCTACGTGCCGCAATCATAAGCTTCGTTGTCGCCAGGCAGCGTCAGGAGCCTTTCTTGGTGCGCATTGATGACCTTGACAAAGCACATGTTATTGAAGGCAAAGATACCGAGATCATGCAGATTCTCGAAAAATTCTCCATTACACACGACCAGCTCTTTCACCTGAGTGAACATGCCAATATCCATCTTACCCTCGCACTACAGCTTCTCAAAGAAAAAAAAGCTTTCATTTGTACCTGTACGGCATCTACGCGTGAAGAGACCGAAAATACCCCCTGCCGTGCCGGCTGTGCAACTGTTGAAACAGAGACATACACAAACTTAAAAGAGAACGGTACCCCCTTTGTCATTCGTCTCAAAGCACCTCAGAGCGATGTTACGTTCCATGACATTTACCGGGGTAACATCACTGCAAAGCCCGAAACTCTGACCGATACGGTCATTCTCCATGCTGATGCAACACCCGGTTGCGACTTTGCCTCTGCCGCCGAAGATATGCTCAACAATATCAGCCTTGTTATCCGTCCGGAAAACAGACTTGAGAGAACGCCGGTTCAGGAGTATATCAAGCAAGAACTTGGCTACAGTGAAGAGACACGCTATGCTCACTTGTCCACATTGCTCCCCCCAACAGGCGAAGCACATCTTCCTTCACTGAAAATGCTTTTTGAAGAGGGGTACATCCCTGATGCGATCATCAACTATCTGCTGCTTACAGGCAACCCTAAAGCGCCAAAAGCAGTTTTTACCCTGCCCGAAGCCATAGCGTGGTTCGAACTTGAAGCACTCTCTTCCAAGCCTGAGCAGTTCGACATGGAAACCCTGCGCTATCTTAACCGTGAACATCTGCTTCACATGGACGACAAACGCCTCTCGACACTTTTTGGCTTTGCCGATGCAGCCATAGGAAAGCTGGCGAAAGTCTATCTTGAAGCTGAAAAGGCAAGCACTGTCTCGGAACTGGAAACCTATATCCGAGCCATCTTTACACCCAAAAACTTCGAATGTGAAGCAGGTGAAGCAATGCGCAGTCTCAGCGAGATCATCTGGAATGCGCCGATGATCGACACATATGAAGCCTTCATTGCCCACCTGTGCCGTGAAAGCGGTACAGACAAAGAGACGCTGATACCGGCTCTGAGACTGCTGCTTACCGGTACAGACCGGGGGCCGGAACTTGAAACACTCTACCCACACATCAAATCTTATCTACTGGAGGTTATCTCATGATCGATGCATTCTTTTTTGCACTGCTGCAAATTGTACATACCGTTATCAACATTTACATCTGGATCGTTATCATTTCAGCACTGCTGAGTTTTGTACGGCCAGACCCCTACAACCCTATTGTCCAGACACTCTACCGCCTTACCGAACCGGTTTACGGCTGGATCAGACGCCGTTTTCCCTTTGTAATCATGGGCGGCATCGATCTCTCGCCGCTGGTCATTATTCTGGCATTGCAATTTCTCGATATTTTCATGATGCGCGCCTTTTTAGGGTAAACCATGGTCAGAAAAGTCGCCGGTGCACTGCTGCTGTCGCTCAGCCTTCTTGTCAATGCAGCCGAGGCAAAAACGTTCACCTACACACAGGTGCATAATATGCCAAAAAGTGTGGAAAAAGACTACTATATCTGGCGTTTTCTGAGACAGCGAAGCACCACTGCGGCTCAGGCACGCAGCATTATCCGTGAAACCAACAGCTTGAATAAAAAGCTGAAAGAGGCATATCGCCGAAAAACCGGCGGCTACCCTGACTTTCACCCTAAGCCTGTACGCTACCGGGTCAATGATGCCGACAAGTGGAAAAACCGTTCACAGGGGAACTTCGCTTTTAAAAAAGGCATTGCTATGGTACAGCGGAACGAACTCCGCCGCGCAGCAGAATACTTTAACGCTGCCTACCGTATTTACGAAGACCGCTGGGAGAAAGACAAAGCGCTCTTCTGGCTCTACCTTGTAACAAAGAACAAATACTATCTTCAACAGCTCAAACACAGTTACCATATCAATATGTATACGCTGCTTGCAGCCGATCTCACCCACAGTAAATACCCAAGCACCATTGTTGTACCCAAAGTGTCCAAAGACAGTGTCTGGGGCATCGATGCGCAGGATCCTATTGCATGGGCAAAGATGAAACGCAAGATATTTGCCGGCAATATCGACCTCGATGACCTTGCAGACACCTGCCGTTCGAAAGAGACCATCGGGATGCACACCTATATCAAAGCACGTGCATGCAACTACCGCAAGTCCTACTTCCCCATGCCCTACCGTGACCTGATGAAACACTACAGCGTCGAGCGTCAGGCACTCATCTATGCCATTGCACGTCAGGAGAGCCGCTTTGTTCCTGCTGCTATCTCCCGCTCTTTTGCACTGGGAATGATGCAATTCATGCCCTTTCTCATCGATCATGTCGCCAAACAGAAAGGGGAACGCATCGACTACGATGATATATTCAATCCCTATAAAGCCATTGAATATGCCGACTACCATCTGGACTATCTCAACAAATACCTCTATCACCCGCTCTTCATTGCCTACGCCTACAACGGCGGCATCGGCTTTACCAAACGACTCATCCGTAAAAAAGGCAATTTCAGACCCGGGCGCTTCGAGCCCTATCTTAGTATGGAAAAAATGAAAAATGCCGAAGCGAGAGAATACGGCAAAAAAGTTCTCACCAACTACATTGTTTATATGAACCTGCTGGGCAAGCCCATCCGTTTGCTTCCGTTTCTCAAAACCCTTACCGACCCGAGTATGACAGACCGCTTCAGAAAGTAGGTCAGATTTTCAGATGCCAAGATGCCTGCTTTTTAAGAAACCGGTATCCCCTGTCATCTCTTTAAAAAGCTAAAATGCGGTATGGGTAAAGGTATACTTTGCCTTCTTTGCAAAATCGAGTGTTTTCTTCCCATAGGCTTTGCTCTCAAAAATCAGATGGAAGCGCTGTTTAGGTGTATAGGGGAAAGTGACCAGGAAGAAGTGATTCCATGGGGCTTTGAAAGAGAGCAGTTTCAGACGCGGATCATGCGCTTTAAGCGGCACAATTGCTTTGGGCGGCATACCGTCAAGTGTCAGGTTGAAGTCATTCAGCTGTGAGTTGTCTACATTCTCATCGACATAAAGACCGACAATGAAGCGTTCGTCGCACGGTTTGGCATCTTTGGAAGCATTCTGTTCATTCAGATAGGTCGCGGTCAATACGACTTTGGTCAACCCGTCTTCGTACAGCTGTGCTTTTTCTGTCTTGATGAGCTCAGCATGGTAGTTTTTTTCTTTCTCATACGAACGTTCGAGCTTTGCCTGTTCTTTGGTTGTACAGCCTGCAAGAAGAAGCACAAGCGAGAGTGCCGCCGTCATTGTCCGCATCACTGCTCCTTCTTTTGATTCGTTGAGCGATTTTAACATAGTTTCAATAAAGGTTGATGTATAATCGCACTACTATTCAACTGAAGGAAAACGTGTGAGAACGAGAGTTGCCATTGCCTTTACAGGCCCCTCCGGAAGCGGAAAAACCACACTGGTGGAAAAAGTCGCCAAAGCGCTGATACAAACACGCAAAGTCGCCATTATCAAGAACGATCCCAAAGACAAAGCACACTTCGATGTTGCAGGCAAAGACAGCTATCGCTTCTTCCAGACCGGTGCTGAAGTCGTTGTAACCTCACCGACACGTACGACCTACTTCTCTCACCGTGAAAAGCGGCTCGATGAGATCGTTGCCATGGTCAGCGACTTTGACATTCTGCTGGTAGAAGGGCTCAAAACTCTTCCTCTGCCGCGCATTGCCATCTTCAGAGGCAGTATTGACGAAAGTTACTTCCCCTGCTCCGAAGCGATCGCGATAGATAACACCGTCGACCTTTCTGCCTACACTATCCCTGACAATATCGATATTCTCGACCTAAACGATCTCGATGCTGTTTTACAGTGGATCGACACCAACGCCAAAGCCATATAAAGGATACCCATGCATACCATTTTTGAAACCATTGAACAGTGCGCATTTAAAATCGACAACGCGATCAAAACCGAAGATCTCGGCTACTGTGATACTGAAAACTCTTCCGGAGAAGACCAGCTCAAACTTGATGTCAAGAGTGACTATATCATTGAAGAGGCGTTTAAAAACGTTCCGCTTGTCAAGTCACTGGTAAGTGAAGAGAAAGAGGGGGAACTGCTGCTGCATGAAGCTGGCAAGTACACTATCTGCTACGATCCGCTGGATGGTTCAAGCCTTGCGGATGTCAACCTTTCGGTAGGCTCTATTTTCGGCATCTATGAAGGTGAACTGAAAGGTGAAAACCTTGTAGCCTCCGCCTACGTTGTCTACGGGCCGCGTATTGAAATTGTACGTACCGTCAAAGGTGAACGTCCTATGCATTACCGTGCGCAAGAGGGATACTTCAACCTTGTCTGCAAAGAACTTGTACTGAACGAGAAAGGCAAACTCAATGCCCCTGGCGGCACACAGCAGAACTGGTGCGACTACCACAAGCGTTTTGTTGACGATCTCTTTGCGGAGGGGTACCGTTTGCGCTACTCCGGCGGTATGGTACCCGATCTGCACCAGATTCTTCTCAAAGGCGGCGGCATCTTCTCCTACCCGGGTACTTCGGACAAACCGCACGGAAAACTGCGCCAGCTCTTTGAAGTGATCCCTTTTGCCTTCATTTATGAGCAGGCGGGCGGACAGGCGATCAATGACAAAGGAAAACGCCTGATGGAGCTTGTCCCCTCCCATCCGCATGATACCAGCCCCTGCTTTTTCGGTTCCAACTACGAAATTGAAAAACTTAAAGCGGCGTACGGAGTGACTGCCTGATGGCTGAAGCAGTGCTCGATGAGTGGGAGATCGCCCTTCGGGTCAAAACCGAAGAGTTGAAAAAATGTCAGCAGGAAAAAAACGTAACAAGCTGTACACAGTGTGAGAAACTGCTTTTGTGTGAACTGCGTGATGCCTATGTCAAAGCCGTCTACGACAGCATGAACAAAGGAACGGGTGGCGGATTCGAATTCTGATTCACTCCACTTCAAAGGGCTTGAAGTAGACACGCACCTTGCTGAGTGAAGCCATGATGCTCTGACGCACAGGATCCCACTTAATGAAACCTTTCTGTTTACGGTTTGCCGTATAGCCGCTGCGCTCGAGTTCCACTTCGACAACGGTTTCTGCCAACGATTCCATTACCTCTTTGCTGATATAAAAATTATTTTTGTAGTCTTTGATCTTGTAGTACTCTTTACCCTGATAATTGTAGATCTTTTTGTCAGAAAGATAGCGCCGCAGCGCCTCTTTGCTTTTCTGTTCCTGACGTCTGCGCTCATGCAGCTTCGCCATGATCTTCTTCTTTTCGTCCGGGCTGAAACGCTTTTCATTTTCAGAAGCGTTCTCTTCCTGTAATTCAAACATCATCAATCCCTTTCATATTTTCAAATATATTATAGACTCTCTTCGATTAACCGAAGCTTTTGTGTACGGCTCATCTTTTTTATGGCATGTTCACGCCTTGAAGCACTGCTTCTGTCTTCACACACTTCACTGTAACACAGTTTTACAGGACGTCGTGTACGGGTATATTTGGCTCCTTTTCCCGAGCTGTTATGCTCTTCGATGCGCCGTGCAAGGTCGGTAGTAATGCCTGTATAAAGCGTGCCGTCGGCACATTCAAGGATGTAAAGATAATACATACCGTTAGTTTACCCGCTCCACAGCACTTTTTGGCTAAAATATCCATTATTAATAAGCTCATTTGTTTAAGGAACCCCATACATGTCATCTTGTCACAAAGCCTACATCACCACCCCCATCTATTATGTTAACGATATCGCCCACATCGGCCATGCCTATACAACGATCATTGCCGATACACTGGCACGCTACTCCCGCATGAGCGGTTTGGATACATTCTTTCTGACCGGTACTGACGAACACGGCCAAAAGATCGAGGAATCTGCCAAAGCACGCGGTAAAAGCCCGCAGGAGTATGCGGATGAAATCTCCGCAACATTCAAAAACCTCTGGGACGACTTCGGCATCAGCTACGACAAGTTCATCAGAACGACCGATGAAGACCATATGAAAGGGGTACAGAAAGCCTTTAAAGTCATGTATGACAACGGTGACATCTACAAAGATGTCTATAAAGGGCACTACTGTATCTCCTGTGAGACATTCTTCCCCGAAATTCAGCTCGTCGACGGTGAGTTCTGCCCCGAATGCGGCAAGCCTACTACAGTTGTAGAAGAGGAGAGCTACTTCTTCAAACTCTCCAAATATCAAGACAAACTGCTGGAGTGGTACGATGCACACCCCGAGTGTATTTTGCCGAGAAGCAAGCGAAACGAAGTGATCCGTTTTGTGGAAGGAGGACTTGAAGACCTCTCCATTACCCGTACCAGTTTCGACTGGGGCGTGAAGCTCCCCGAAGAACTCAACGACCCCAAGCATGTCATGTATGTGTGGCTCGATGCCCTGATGAACTACGTTACCGCCCTTGGCTATGGCACAGATGAAGCCAAGATGGACTTCTGGCCTGCACGTGTCCACCTTATTGGCAAGGACATTCTGCGTTTCCATGCCATCTACTGGCCGGCCTTCCTGATGAGCCTCGGCCTTGAACTGCCAAAACACATCGCCGCGCACGGCTGGTGGACAAGAGACGGTGAGAAGATGAGCAAATCCAAAGGCAATGTTATCAACCCAAAAGAAGTGGCAGACGCCTACGGACTGGACAATTTCCGCTACTTTATGCTCAGAGAAGTCCCTTTCGGCGGTGACGGCGATTTCAGCCAGAAAGCGCTCATTGACCGTATCAACTCCGACCTTGGAAACGACCTTGGGAACCTGCTCAACCGTCTCATCGGTATGAGCGGCAAATACTTCGAAGGACGTGTCGATGCATCAGACACACCAAAGTACTACCAACAGGAACTCGACGAAGTCGAAGCCTCTCTGGAGAAACTCGAGCCTCTGCTGTTCGAGATGCAGATCCACCGCTACCTCGAAGAACTCTGGCGTCCGCTGACAGTTGCGAACAAAGCCATCGACAAGTACCAGCCATGGACGCTCATGAAAGAAGGCAAAGAGGAGGAGGCAATGGCACTCAATGGACTTATTGCCACCATTCTGGCAAAAGTTGCCATTATGCTTTACCCTGTCATGCCGCAGGTATGCCCCAAGATCGCTACAGCACTGGGCTTTACCATCGACAATGCAAGCTGGCAGAGGCTTATTAAAGAGAAAAAGCTCATCGAAGCCTTTACCATTGAAAAAGTTCCGCCACTCTTCCCACGTATCGAAGAGCCTCTGCTCGAGCAGGAAAAACCGGCTGAGACAAAAAAGGAAGCTCCAAAGGCGCCTGCAAAAAAAGAAGAAAAAAAAGAAGAAGGTGTTGCACTGATCGGCATCGACCAGTTCTTCCAGACTTCCCTAAAAGTCGGTACTGTCGTCAAAGCCGAAGAGGTACCAAAAAGCAAAAAACTGCTCCTGCTTCAGGTCGACCTTGGCGAAGAGAAGCCGCGACAGATCGTTGCGGGGATCAAAGAGTGGTACAGCGCTGAAGATATGCTGGACACACAGGTGTGTGTCGTCGCCAACCTCAAACCTGCCAAACTGATGGGTTACACAAGCGAAGGTATGCTGCTGGCAGCCAAAGACGAGGACGGTCTGTGTATGATCCGTCCCGAAAAGCCCAAAAAACCCGGCACACCGATAGGATAAGAATGAAAATAGAAGATATCGTAAATCTCACAGAGGGCACCCTCTCCAACACACCACAGGTACAGGCCATAGAAGGCGCAACCGTATACCCGTCAAAGGTAGACCACGGCGACCTTTTCTTCTCCTCATCGCAGGAGGAGATAGACAAAGCTGTTGCCAACGGTGCCTACGCCATCGTATACGACAATGATGACATTGTCAGAAATGATGACGAGATCGCATGGATCAAAGTCTCCGATGTACAACTGGCGGCCTTCAAACTGCTGCGCTATGTCATCATCCAGAAAGAAGCAAAGTTCTTTTGGCTGCTTGAACATGAGATGAGCTTTCTGAAAATGATCCTTACCCACAAGGGCAACATCGCATTCATCGCTGATGACTGGCGCAAGGCTTTCGAGCAGATCCTCAACTCCGATGACATCCTCTTTGTCGGCAGTAACAAGGAATTGATGCAGATGATCAAACCGGATGTTCCGCGACTCAACAAAGAGGTCGAGGGATATGCCATATCAGACACCCTCTTCCGCACTACCTTCAAGGTAGACGGATTTGTCTATCAGGAAAAAGAGATGGCACCATTCCACCTGGAATATCTGCTGCGTGTGGTCGACTTTTGTAAACAGAATGATCTTCCCTACTCGGTCGACCGCATCCGCTACACCAAACACTTCATTCCGGTCTTCATCGACCACAAACTCAACTCTACCAAGTCGAGCATGAGTGACAAAGTCGCTATTTTTGTCGACAACCTGCCCGACATCGAAAAAGCACGCGAGTATGTTAAACGTTCCAATATGTGGGTCAAGAGTATTGTCCTCACACCGCCAAAAACCAAAGTGCCGGGCATCGATCACCCACACTGGTTCGAAACCGAGGAAGAGGTACGTGAACTGCTCAAGAGCATGCACTTCAACTATGCCTTCATCTACAATGCCGACCGTTCCATCCTCAACACCATCAAGGAAGAGTACAGCCTCTTTTAATTGCCGATCCTCATGTGACCCGTCATCATCAAAATTCCTGCATTCGCAGGAATGACGAAAAACTATACACTTCCCATTTTAAACCAATTATGCCATACTACAGACAGAGAATAAAAGAGGAAAAAACATGCCAAAAAGAAAAACGATCTCTCTGGTACTCGGAAGCGGCGGTGCAAGAGGCCTGGCACATATCGGTGTCATTCACTGGCTGGAGGAACACCATTTTCACATTGCTTCGATTTCCGGTTCCTCTATCGGTGCACTGATTGGAGGAGTCTATGCCATGGGAAAACTCGATGAATACGAAACATGGGTCAAAGCGATTGACAAGCTCGACATTGTCAGTCTGCTCGATATCGCCTGGCAGAGTGCCGGGCTCTTTAAAGGTGACCGTATCATCAATACTCTGATTGAACTTGTCGGCGATCAGCACATTGAATCACTTCCCATCCGATACACAGCTGTAGCCCTCGATATTGAACGGGAAAAGGAGGTCTGGATCAGCAATGGAAGGCTCTTTGATGCCATCCGTGCTTCCATCTCGCTGCCGCTCTTTTTCACCCCGTTTGAGTACAACGGGAAAAAACTGATTGACGGCGGAGTGCTCAACCCTGTTCCCATCGCCCCAACCTTTCATGACACGACGGATATGACCATTGCCGTCAACCTTGGTGCAAAGCCTGAAAAACGTTTTGAAGAGAAAAGCACCAGGACTGAACCTGCTCCCCGGCATACAGACAATGATCTTTCAGACAAAATTCGCCGCTTCATACGTGAGCTGAAGCAAAATACAGCCTCACTCACCGACATCGACTTTGATATGTATGACATTGCAAACCAGGCATTCGATACCATGCAGGGAACGATTGCCCGAGAGAAGCTTGCCGCCTATCCTCCCGATTTCACCATTGAAATTCCCCGCAACGCCTGCGGTACACTGGAGTTTGACCGTGCGGAAGAAATGGTACTCCTTGGATACGAACGCGCACAAAGAGCGTTGGGAGAACTGATTGAGTAAACTTCCAAAGCCGTACACTGTAGGTACAGCGATTTTGTAACGGCAAAAAGTTACTCTACCCGTGCCCCGTTTTTATGCCATACTTTCACGGATACTGTATTGCCGTCTTTAATGACTGCTTCATGCTGTTTTTGACCATTGATGAACCAAATAATGTCATACCCGTCCGGGGTACCGTTTTTAAAACTGCTCTCATGTTTTTTCTGTCCGTTTTTAAACCAGGCGGTACGTACGCCATGCAGTTTGCCGTTTTTGTATGTGGCTTCAAGACTTTTTTTGCCACTCCTGAAGTAGTCGACAAAATGCCCCTCTTTCCGGCCTTCTACATAGTGCCCTTCACTGCTTGGCTTACCGTCTTTATACCATGTCATCCGTTTTCCGTCATATTTACCGTTCTTAAAGTGCATTAGCGCCCGTTTTTCACCACTGTCATACCACATTTCCAGTTTTCCCTGACGTACGCCGTTGTGAAAATGCAGTACCTTGCGATGGGTACCGTTTTGATACCAGTACTTTACTTCCCCCTCTTCTCTTCCTTTGACAAAATCAGCCTCATATTTCTTGATGCCGTTACGGTGCCACTTGATACATTTTCCCTCTTTCAAACCGTTATGATAATGTGTCTGTGAAGCTTTTTGTCCATTTTCAAACCAGGTGGTCACTACCCCTTCCGTTACACCGTTTTTAACCGGACGCTCTTCTGAAAGTTTTCCACCCGGATAAAAAGATCGTACCGTACCGGTAAAGGGTTTTGTGTCGTTTCGCTCATAAACCATACCGGCTCTAGTAACGGTATTCCAGCTTTTTACACTGTGATCCGATGCACTGACCTGCACCCATAACATTGCTGCCGCAACTGCTCCAAAACGAAAAAAATACTGCATTGTCTCTCCTGAAAAAAGTGCCTGATTGTACAATTTGCGCACTTTGGTGATGCTTTTGGAATTGTAGGGTATTTTCGTTAATATAAAAGTGTTATTATTTCTATCACATAAGAGAATATCAATTCAGAAAGGATTCTATACAATGACACCACAGGCAAAAGAGCTTGAAATGATGAAAAGTGAGATCGAAAAAGAGGTAAGAGGCATTTTCAAAGCCAATATGAAGATCTTCGACTGGGATATTCCCGAAAACGACAGTAGAAAAGCGGCAGAACTGATTGTTCACACCATGCAGGAAGCACTCGACGGCATTAAAGCCGAAATTGCTGCCGGAAAATATGACAACTACTAAGGAATAGCCATGAGCAACAGCAATCTGAAACATCTTGAACGCATTAAAGAGAATATCGACAAGTCGACAGAATTAACAGAAGAAGAAAAAAGCAATTCTTTCAAACACATTGAAGAGTGGTATGCCGAAGACCAGGCATGGGGCACATTCATCAATGAACTGGCAAAAATCTCGCCAAAAGTCGAAGCGATCCTTGCCGAACTCGGCCTGATCTAATCGGCTTCTTTTATCTCAAGCAGTTCCCGCCAGCTTCGGGGACGCTTTACAATAGCAATCACTTTTGACATCACCCATTTTTTCGGAACAGCACCAAAGAAACGGCTGTCAGCAGAATTGTCTCTGAAGTCTCCCAGCACCAGATAGTGCTGCGGCGCAACCGTACTCAGAGGCAGTGATGTCAGCACACGGGGAACACGCAGTCCCCAGTCGTGTACCACACCATAATATTTTGCATAGGGTTCTTTAATGAAATAGCCTTCAGGGCGTTTTACCAGCGTCAGTCCGTATTGTCGTCCCAGTCTCTCCGTTTTTTTGGAATTCCCTTCAATTTGCAAATAGAACATTCTTCCCTGCTCGAAATATCTGTCACCGGGCAGTGCCGCACAGCGTTTAATATAAAGCCGCTGCTTTGGATCAAGCGGATGCCGGATCACCAGCAGATCACCTCGTTCTATACGGTCATAAAAATGGGTGGAGATCACAATATCTCCATCTACCAGACCGTAATTCATACTTGTACCGTCTATCTTGTAGATGCGAAATGCAATAAAAAGTGCGCCAAGCAACACAAGCAAGAAGAGATACTTTTTCATCTCCTACGCCTTGGCTGGAAGCATTGCCGCAGGATCGATATTGTAAAAATCTTTAAGCTCTTTGTAGAGTTCGGGAAAGTGGTGTTTGAGGCTGTGTGGCGATTCGAAAAAACGCTCTGTCACCACCGCAAAAAATTCCGCTTCATTGGTAGCGGCATAACTGCCAAGCAGTTTGTATTTTCCCCACTCACGGTTTTTAAGGGCAACATTATTGAGCTTTTTAAAGTCTTCCAACAGTACTTTCGTCCAGCTGTCATACTTTGAGCGCTCCAGCGGCGGTACACCATCCACTTCGCCATCCATATAGTCTATCTCATGGGCAAATTCATGCACAATGACATTATCATGTCGCAAATGATAGGCTTCATAGCGCGCATCGTGCCATACAAGCACCACCGTATCGTTGGCAGACTGCCCGTCAATCAGAAAATCTTCTTTGGTGTAAATGCCCCCATTGTTACGCACATTGTCGAGCACCACCGGCGAAGGATAGAGAATGATCGTTTTAAGATTGTCGTAGCAGTTATCGGTGTCAATATGCAGCAACAGCAGACAGGCATAAAATGCGATGATCACTTTCATCTCGTCAGTGACATCCATCTTGACACCGACAAACTCCTTGGTATGGATAAAGCGAAGAATAGAACGTTCAATCTTTTCTTTATCCTCTTCACTCAGATAACGATAATGTGGTGTCTTTTCCAGTATTTTCCGATACTTCGGATCAAACGGCATCTGGGCTATTGTTTCAAGCAGTTTTCGCTTTTTGTACCAGCCAAATACCTGCACAAGGAGATAGATTGCAGTCAATACCAGAACAAAAGCAAGGAGACGGAGATAGTAATAGCTTTCCATCCGCTACTCTTTTTCTGAAATTTCATGTTTTGTATCAGAGGCTTTTTCCTCTTTTTCAGAGGTACTTTTTTCCGGTGATTTATAGGCTTTGGTAGCATTGTGGCGACGAATGTGGAAATAGAGGTTGGAGAGGTACTCCACCAGTACCACACTGATACCCGTAGCAATGACAACATTGTAGTCGAATGTTGTCTCCATTGCAAGAATGACTGCGGTCAGGGGCAGTTTCATCAGAACCCCCATAAAGACAGCCGCACCGATGGCAGCAAAGTAAAATGGTTCCACAGAAAAGTGCAGCATACTGAACGCTTCGGCAAAGCCGTACCCAATCAGTGCACCAATACTCATCAGCGGCAGGAATATTCCCCCGACTGCATTGGAGTAGATCGCCACTGTCGTACCGATAATACGCAGTACGATAATACCGAGAATGAAATAGAGCGGAATGCTGCTTTCGGCATTGATCAGATACATCACTACTGCTTTTCCGGAAAAGGCTGCATGCGGCTCGATGAGCAGTACCGTTCCCACAACACTGCCGCCAATAAGTGCAAAAATATGATGGCGATACCGTGAAAACTTTTTGAAGAGTTCAAGGTCGATAAAATGCAGCAGACGCTGTTTTAGAAAAAGATAGAAGTAGACAAATGCTGTAATGAAGGGGATAAAGAGCAGATTTGCATACAGATAATCGGTATCGAGGTGCCGTCCTGTCGAATGCTGAAATATAATAGGATCAAGATAATTCAGACTGACTGCAAAGGCCAGGACTGACGCAAGAATCAGATAGGTCACATACTGTTTGATGAACTGATAGGCGATATTTTCGATGGCAAATGCCATACCCGTTATGGGTGAAACAAATATGGCGGCAATACCGCTGCTCGCTCCTACACTGATCATCATTTTGATGAGCATTTGGGGCATTTTGAACATTTTGTGAATCTGGTAGGCGATCATCGCACCGATCCCCGCACTCGGTCCCTCCGTTCCCACGGCAAACCCCGTTGAAAGCGAGAGAGCCGAAGCAATAACTTTCAAAAAGAGGGTTCGTACATTCAGAATCATCGTATTTTGTGCAATAGAATCGGCGATCTCCGACACACCGTACTCACGAATATTCTTGTCACGGCTTATGAGATGGTTGACAATGAAAATAGCAACTGTCGGCAATGCATAGAGGTACCAAACCGGCAGTGTCGGAATGGTCTTGTAAGGATCACCCATAAAAAAGAAATAGGTTAAAAAGGTAATGAGCAATTCATAGAAAGTGATAAAAAAACCACTGATAAGACCTGTCAGTACGGCTGCAACGATCAATTTTAAAATCATGCCGCACTGCCTTTTTTCATACTGCTACTACTCTTTTGTATAGAGGCTTGCACGTGTTGCTTCCGCCCCTTTTAAGTCGTTCAGAAAACACTTCTTGCCAATGAAACCCACATTTTCATAAACACTCTGTCCGGTACTGTAGTCAATATAAAAGATGGAAGGGAAAAAATCTTCAGTAAAGACTTTGGGGTACGTGTCATGACGGTCAAGAATCAGGGTAACATAGTGTTTCTCCAGTACACTCTTGACATCAGGATCTCCCATGGTGCGGTGAACCAGTTTGCTGCACCATCGGCAATTCTCTTTCACCACGACCATTACCAGCATTTTCTTCTGGGCTTTGGCTTTTGCCAACGCCCTCTTAAAATTTGTCTCTGCCCCAAGAAACTGTGCCTCTTCCCGGGCACTGCTTCCAAACAGTAGGGAAGCGGCAAGTAAAGAAAGAAGAAAAAGCCGCACCATCTTACGCCTCTTTTTTGGAAGTCTTAATATAGTAAAAAAGAGAAATCAGACCGAAGAAAGGTCCAAAAATATTGAGTACCGGCACGAAGTTAAAAAGTACAGTTACAAACGTGATAGACCAGATGGCAGGTTTATACATTTTTTTGAGTGAAGGGGTTACGGTTTCATGTGTCAATGCCAGTGCATCATAGGTAATGGTATCTTTTGTCAGCCATATCCACAGGGCAACCTGAATGAAGATATTCAAAACCGGTATAAACAGCAACGGTACCGCCAGCAGAGAAACGGTAATAAAGATGAGACTGTCTCGGAGGGTATACTTGATGGTTTTCCCGGTATTGGCCCTTACAACATCATCTTCTGCAAATTCACGTATTTCTATATCTTCAACGATCGCTTCGCTGACCATACTCGTCACAAAGAGCATGGTCACTACAATAGCGTTATAGATAAAATAGAAACCGATGAGAAAAGCAATCCCTTTCTCTACAGTTTCAAACGGCAGCCAGGTCAGCAGCTTGACGAACTGCTCGTATATGTAGTGCCCTTTGAAGTACCAAACCACCGCCCAGAATACCCCTGAAGCGGCAAGAATAAAGAGGGAAAGTGAGGTGTATTTCTCTTTGCTTATCTTACGCAGTATAAGATTGCCCCAAAAAGCGTACACAAGTGCGAACGTAATGAGTACCAGCTGAAACCACAGGAAGGTTGAGAGCATCCATGCACCATTCGAGCGTACCAGTGAAAACGGTACCATTTCTATGATCTTGGCACTGAATGCCACAATACCGTCCCACATCAGGTATCCAAGCCCTATCCACAGTGCCGTCACCACCATTCCGCTGAGCAGAATGTATTTCATTGTATGCCATTGTACGATCTCTTTGAAACCGAATACGACCGATTTGGAAATATTTCCCATGCTTATTTCTCCTTTGGGGATACCCGTTCTCTAATTTTATCTTCTATCGTTGAAAGTAAACTTTCTTTGTGTGTCTGTTTTGAAATTGTACGGTGATTCACAAGCCGCAGTGTCACTTCCACACCAAATGCCGCAACGAATGCCCCCATCAGATAAAACCCAAGGTCAGGCATCTTTTGGCTGGTATGGTAGAGTGTCAGTGCCGCAATGGCGAACATGGCAACCACAGCCAGCAGTACCATCACAAAACTGGCTCCGGTCTGCTTAATGCGGAAAAGATGTCCCACATGGGTGATTCCCTGAATGATCAAGACGACCAGAGCCGCGATGGTTGTCACTTCCGAAAGGTTCAGGAAAAGAATCATCGGTACAATCAGAAGTGCACTGACAATAAGCCCTTCGAAAGACTGAAATACGTTATAGGAGTACACCTTTGGAAGCTCCCCGTCTTTGGCCATGGTGTATCCGATTTCAGTCGCGGCATAAAGTGTTGCATTGATCGCCGAAGCTGTCGCCAGCAGTGCCGTAACAGCCATCACTTTGAAACCAATGGTACCAAAAATAGGCTGTGCCGCCTGAGCAAGCGCATAGTCCTGACTCTTGATCACTTCAGGCAGTGTCAGGTTACCCAGTACGGCAACTGATGTAAGAATGTAAAGTGCACCGACAAGCAATATGGTGATCACCATCGCACGCAGCATCGTCTTTGCAGGGTTCTCCATGTCTTCTACCGTATTGGTAATGACACTGAACCCCTGGTAGGCAAAGAAAGTCAGCCCCACAGCAAACAGCATCTCTTTCATCGGCGGCATATCAGCCGCACTGAGCAGTTTCGGGTTAATGTAAAAAAGTGCGATTCCTGTGAAAAGCACCAGCACACTCAGCTTGATGAAAACAATGATATTTTCGGACTTGGCTACCAGAGAAGCACCCAAAAGGTTAATGAGTGTAAAAAAACCGACAATGCCGAGCGCATACCAGTTCGCCATGTGACTGCCCCCCATCAGGGTTCCGGCATACGTACCGAACGACTTGGCTACCGCTGCAATGGCAATGAGCTGGGAAAAGTAGAAAAGTACCGCAGCGCTTCCCGAAAAAATCCCTTCTCCAAACCCCTGAACCAGATACTCGACAATCCCGCCGCGCGAGGGGTAGGCAATAGCGAGTTTGGCCAAAGAGTATCCGCTTAAAAGTGCCGCAATACCGCCAAAAACAAAAGAGAGCCAGACGAGGTTCCCCGCAATGGCACCCGCTTCTCCGATAACAATGAAGATACCTGCTCCAACCATCGAGCCGATGCCGAGAAATACCGCCGACCAGAGACCAAATGCTTTTTTTTCTGTAGTATCACTCTTTGTCATCGCCATGGGGAACCTCGAAAAGTTTCGCGCCCATCAGCAGGGCGAGTCCGTCAAAGAAGAGACTAAAACCTACCAGCAGTCCAATCAGCAGTATAGAGGTATGTGGCCACCCCACTACAAAGATAACCGCGATCAGCAGTGAAAGAATGGCATTGATCAGCCAAATACCCCAGCCTTTTTTGGGGTAGAATGACATCATAAACGTAAAGCTGCTGAACGAATCCATGAAAAAGTAAATCGAGAACAGCAGTCCAAGTGTCGCAATACCGCCTGCCGGTGAGACGATCATATAGACCCCTACGCCAAAAAAGATAAGGCTTTTCAGCCACCCTTTCCAGTCGGAAGGATCACTTTTATAGGTATAAAAGCCCACCAGAAAAGCGCTGAAAAGGAGTAGCCATGCTACAAACAGTACTGTCGTCAGTGACGCTGCAATAGGGAACATGGCTCCTAAAAATCCGAGAATCATCAAAATGATCCCCACTGTTTTGGCATTCTTCTTGAAAACTTCGAGCTGCTCGAGTTCCTCTGGGTACTTCCACATATTCTGTCCTTTAATATATATTATCTGTTATGGTAGTACAAATTTACTAACAAAGATGTCACCAGGGTTACATCTTTTCAGGATTTTTTTTGGTTATAATAGCTCCATATTTTACATGAAAAGGATTGAATATGATGGATTTTCTCAAAAAAGCAATGGACTGGGCACTTGAAAAAGAGGCAGAAGCAGCCAAAGGATGCCATGCCGACCCCAAAGATATTGACAAACAGATCGAAATGATCGAAGCAAAACGCGAAGCACTGAAAAAGCGTTATGAAGAAGAAGATGCAGAATTTGCACATATTCTGACAAAACTGAAACTGATCAAAGCAGAAAGCATGAAGTGCCACAACAGCAATAAATAGCAGGTACCCGCATGTTTTTCGCCATTTTGAACTTTACCCTCTCGGGGGCTATTTTTGTGGTGGGCATACTTACCCTTAACAAAGTCAGTACACCCAAAGAGGTGGTGTTTGCCTCACTGCCCCTCTTTTTTGCCCTGCACCAGTTCACGCAGGGCTTTGTATGGCTGGGAATGGAAGGGCTTATCAACCACCGGGCACTTGAAATGGCCGAGACACTCTTTGTCTTTTACGCACAGGGGATTCTGCAATTCCTCGTGCCTCTTGCCGTATGGCTGCTCGAACCGAAAGGATGGCGAAAAAATATTATAGGTCTACTCATGGGGCTGGGTGCCTTTCTAATGGCCTATTCACTGTATGGGTTGAGTATCAAACCCACTGAAGTCTCTGTCGTACATGGCGTACTCTACTACTACAACCCTATGACCGATCACCTCTGGCTTGGGCTCGGATATGTATTGACCACCTGCGGCTCACTCATACTCAGCCGCAGCATCGCCATCCAGCTTTTTGGCTGGCTGAATTTTATTGGACTCAGTTTTATCTATCTGGTCAACCCTTACGGACTTACCTCGGTCTGGTGTCTCTACGCGGCCGTTGTCAGCGTACTTCTCTACTTCTACTTTGTTGAAAGACGCATCGCCTTTTTACAGGCCATACGCAAAAAGCAGCACGGTTTGAGCAAAAGACTGGAAAAGGAGCTCGCTTCACTGGCACACCGATACCCAAAATTTAGAGAGCGCATTGCAAAATATAACCGGCTTCTCCCGTGAAATATGACAAAATGACATATTTTTAACACATTCGGGATGAATGGGTTACGATACGGTAAATATGATTCAGGAGAGTAATATGGACGGGACAATTGAGGTAAGCTACACAGTCATGTGTAAAAACGATGTACGCATTGAAATCACACTGAGTGAACTGCTTGCAAACGAGAAGGTACTGCGTACCATCAAAGGCGAATTTGCAAAAGGCCTGCGCAATATCGAAGTCAGTACAAAAGAAGACGTACCTGTTACCTTGAAAACTGCCAAAACAATACACACTTTTACCGCAAGCAAGAACGATTTTGCAGACCTGCTCGAACTGGCTGAAGAGGATGCACGCACCCACAAACGTCTCAAAAAAGAGTGCGAAGGTGTGGAACTTGTCGATATCAGAACCGTTGACTGATCAAAAGCTCTCTTTACGGGTTGTGGGTTTACCGCCATTTACCTTTCGCAACCACATTTGGATATAATCCTATAATGGCAAAAAAGAAAAAAAAATATCTAATCAAACTCAACAACAAAATACGAAACTACTTCAAAGGCAAACCTTTCGACGAGGGGGTTGCCCTACTTGATGATGAAAAGCTGCTTGAACTGGTGATGCTGCTTGAATTGCAGCTGCCTTCATTCGAACGCGATGAAATGATCCGCGCGCTCAGACGTGTCTGGAGTGAAGAAGGAGTCGGTGCACGGGAACTGATCGTCTCCTACCTGACACAGAACCACAAAGCGGTTCATGCACAAAAATCAAACCAGCCTCTGGACAAGGTTGACAAGATTCTTCATCTGCTTGAAGATATTGAACACAGCAAACATGAAGAGAATCTCATTCTCGAATCGTTCATCGATACCAAAAGTGCAAAGATCACCCTGGACAAAATTGAGAAGAAACTATACTACCTGCGCATGAAGGAACGCATCAGAAATTTTGAGAAGAAGCTCAATATTGTCTTCAACCCACTCAATGAGATAGAATTCACCCACAGCTTTACGTTCAAGCTCAAGGCACACGACTTCAGTAAACTGCTGCTGTGCGTCAGCGACCCCATTGCACTCGATGAACTCTGGGAAAAAGAGGAAGAAGAGATCATCTCTTACCTTGAACAGACAAAAGAAACCTGTATCGAGAAAAAAGAGGCGGAGATAGAAGCATTCCTCGAAGCCCTCTACAAACGTCCCCATCCACTGCTGAGCGAAGAGGAGATCGCACAGGCACTGAGGAAGATGCCGCCGGACGAAACACTCTACCATGCACCGATTCCTTTTTATATCATTGAAAAGATATTAAAAAATATAAGTGATAAGTACGATGTCTTTGAAAGTACCGGACATATCATCATTGAAAAGGAAAAATTCCTCGACTTTTTTGGAACGACACTCTTTTACAACACTTCCGTCTCTTATGAAAAGCCTTTCGTCTATAATCTCGTCTGGCGTGGTGAACCGCTGCCTGTCAAGGAGGACATCAACCGTGTCAACGACGACCTGCTGGCGCACTTCCGTGTCGCAGTCGATGACCTGCTCGAACAGATGCATCTGATGGCTGAAAAACTTGATCTTGATGAAAGTGTCTATGAAGAGTTCATTGTACGTTTTATTGCACCGCAGATACAAAGTTCCCGTACCCTCAAAATCAAAGAGAAAGCAAAACGCCGTGTGCTCTTTCACTTTGGAGAATACATCAAGCCGCTGCTTGAGAAACAGAAGCGTGAGGAGCTGTTGGCAAAGACCATCCGTGACTTTAAACGTCTTTTTTCGCTTGCACGTGAGCTCAAACGCCAGATCGTTTTTCATGTAGGCCCTACCAATTCAGGCAAAACCTACAGCGCACTTAAAGCACTGAAGGAAGCAACTACCGGCTACTACCTCGCACCGCTGAGACTGCTGGCACTGGAAGGTTATGAAAATCTTAAAGCCGATGGTGTTAACGTTTCTCTCATTACCGGAGAGGAAGAGATCATCGATGAAGAGGCAACCCATATCAGCTCTACCATTGAGATGATGAATCCAAGTGTCGATGTTGATGTTTGTGTTATCGATGAAATTCAAATGATTGCCGACCGTGACCGTGGCTGGGCATGGGCAAACGCCCTCATAGGAGCACCGGCCAAAAAGGTCATTCTTACCGGCTCTGTCGATGCACTGCATGCTGTCGAAGCACTCTGTGAATACCTCGAAGAGCCGCTGGAGGTGGTTCATTTTGAGCGAAAAAACCCGCTGGAAGTCATGAAACGTGCCACACCGATGAAGAAGATAGAACCACAAACTGCCGTCGTCGCCTTCTCACGGCGTGATGTGCTCTCACTCAAACAGCAGCTGAGTGAAAAGTACCGTGTTTCAGTCGTTTACGGCAACCTCTCACCAGAAGTACGCCGGGAGGAGGCCCGCCGCTTCAGAGAGGGCGAAAGTGAAGTACTTGTCGCTACAGACGCCATCGCCATGGGGCTCAACCTGCCCATTAGAACCATCCTCTTTGCCAAGGACAACAAGTTCGACGGTTTAAGACGGCGTGAGCTTACGCCTTCTGAAGTACTGCAGATCGCCGGACGTGCAGGACGATACGGCATCGAAGAGAAAGGCTTTGTCGGTGCGCTTGATGAGAATACACTCAAAACGATCGATAAAACATTCCATACCCCGCTAAGTGACATTGAACTTCCTGTTTCTGTCATGGCGAGTCTTGAGCATGTACTGCTCATTGGGGAAATACTTGAGACAGAAAACATCTCAACCATTTTGAACTTCTTTGCCGAAAATATGGAGTTTGACGGTCCCTTTGTCGCTGCCAATATTGAGAGTATGCTCGAAATTGCCGCCATTGTCGACGAATACGATCTCGATCTGCGTACCCGCTACTACCTTAGCTGCGCACCGGCGAGCATCTCCTCACCCTACATCGAATCAGTCTTTCACCGCTACATCCGACAGATTGAAGCAGGCAGCAAAGTGCTCTACATTCCACCACGCGACCTGCCCTCTTTCGCACAGACCAACGATATGCTGCTCAATGCCGAAGACCGTGTACGGGAAATTTCACTCTACCTCTGGCTGAGTTTCAAATTTCCAGATCTTTTTCAGGATACCCAAAAGGCTATTGAAGCACGCGCAAGACTCAATAGCTACATTGAGAACTCTCTGCGCCAGGGACACTTCACCAAAAAATGCCGTCGCTGCGGAAAAGTACTCGACTTCTCCTACCGTTTTTCCATTTGCGATGCCTGCCACAGCAGTAAAAAACGCGGAAACTCCGGTGACGGACGTCACAGAGGCGGGTACAGAGGCCGTAACCGAAAGCACTGATGCCTTCTCATATCTGTAAAAAGCAGGCGTTTTGACATCAGACAAAAGCACTAACTTTACGTCAAACATCAAGATCCGGCATCGGGGTTCGGGATGACCGCTAAAGCACTTCAAACCTCGCAAAAAGCGGCCGGTGATCTGAGATACCGCCGTCATCGAGTACCCGGTACTCCAACAGCTTCAATCCGCGGTAGAAGATAAAGTCAAGCGGATTGCCGAACATCGATTTGACCCCGTCACCACTACCCAACGGTACCCGCTTTAGACCAAGTGAGTCGGCAATCTGCAGAAGCTTCTCACCCCGTGTATTATTCCACGCATTGAAGTCACCTGCGACAATAAGCGGCCCGGTATCTTTTTGCAGAAAGTCGAGAATGCGTTCTTTCTCTTTTTTGTAGGCACTGTTCTCCCTAAAGTTGATGGCGTGCACATTCGCAACCAGCAGAGCATTTCCGCCTTCAATCGCATAACGGCTCAGCAGGAGGCTCTTGTGTGTGGCAAAGAAAAGTTCACGATTCTCGGAGAGGTAAGCTTTTGTCTCGAGTGCACGGCACCTGCTTGCAGTAAGTACACCATAGTTTGATGTCCCAAACGTGATATTGGCTGCCGCATCGAAAGAGTATCCCTCTACACGGCAAGGCTCACCGTCTTTAAACTCTGCCTCCTGTAACACCAGCAGATCGGTATTGAGATGCTGTAAAAATTCGGAAAAACGTCTATCATCCCGGTTTTTTTTATAAACATTCCAGCAAAGCAGTGAAAAAGCGCGTTGCAGCACATTGTCACTTTCTCTGCAGCAGTGGGTATGGTGTACCTGTTGTGGCTGAAACATCGGCTATACCATCGGCGCGAAGACTTTCATGATATTCTCGAAAGCCTCCCGCATCTTTCCAGGCTGCGCTATTCCCCGAACAGAAGAGTCCATCAGTCTCTCCATCCACGTCTCCAGTGCTTCAATAAATTTTGGCGAATAGACAAACGTGACCACTTCATAGTTGAGAAACAGACTTCGGTTATCCAGGTTGAGCGAGCCTACCATACCGCCAATGCTGTCAATCAGTATTGCTTTGGCATGCAGCATCTCTCCCTCAAACAGTACTACGTCAATATCGTTTTCATACAACTCCCGCATATATGGGGAGCGTACAAGATCTGTCAGCAAATGATCAGACTCTTTGGGTGTGATGAGTTTGACATCTACCCCTTTATGTGCAGCGATTACCAGCGCCTGAATAATATTTTCATCCGGCACAAAATAGGGTGTAACAATCCAGATACGCTCTTTTGCACTGTAGACAGCATTGAGCAGCGCTTCATAGAGTGCATCTTTGGGAATGTCCGGGCCAGAAGGCACCACCTGAACAAGGTTTTCTCCCTCAAAGTGCTTCTGTATTGCTCGATTGGGCTCTATCTTGCTGCCTGTGGCATACTCCCAGTCATTTTTGAAAATGGATCGGAAAT
The DNA here is from genome assembly GCA_027019175.1 of Sulfurovum sp. Classification (GTDB taxonomy): domain Bacteria; phylum Campylobacterota; class Campylobacteria; order Campylobacterales; family Sulfurovaceae; genus Sulfurovum. Next base: position 30,991 of record JALUXB010000055.1, read on the forward strand.
GCTGTACAGCCGGCCCCTCCAAACGATACAGCATATCATTCCATCGCTTGCTGCCGTCTGGAGGCCCCATATACTCATTACTCAAATTCATGCCGCCGCTAAGCAGCAGCTTCTGGTCAAACAGGTAAATTTTACGGTGGTTTCTCAGGTTAATATAACTCTGAAAAGGCTGTTTCATAATTGGCAGGAAAAAGGCTACCTCTCCCCCTGCCTCCCTGAGTATATCGAACCTGCCCGGACGCAGATAGGCTCCCAGGGATCCGACAGTATCGAGCATCAGGCGCACGGTTACACCGCTGCGTGCCTTTTTTGCAAGCGTATCGATCATTTTCAGGGTCATTGCATCGAACTCGAACACATAAGTAGCCATCTCGATGCTTGTTTGTGCATTTTCAATCGCTGACATCATGATTTCATAAGCTTCGACATCATTGGTGATCAGTTTAAAACAATTCGCCCTGCTTGCCGGGGGAATACCGTTTTTCTTCAGAATATTGGCAAGTGCATGTTCTGTTTCAAAAATATGGTATTCTTCATATTCTTTAATATTTGGAAATTGTACCATCTCTTTCTTGTAGGTGTTGTCACGTTTGCGTATGCCGATGAGGAAATAGAGCGGTGCGGCAATATAAGGGACGAAGATAATGAAAAGCATCCAGGATATCATGCTTGTAGAGGAGCGCTTCTGATAGATAATATGCCCAAGGGCAGTAAACACCAGAATACCGCCAAAAAGAATAAAAAGATAGGATCCGACTATCGACCAGCCTGAGAGTTCGATGGTACACCTCGTTTTTTTAAAACATTATATCATGTCAAGATTATGTCACTTTTGGAAGCACTCCCAATAAATGAGAGTAAAATACTCTCATTTATTAACTTTTTATGTTATAATACTTCCACAATACCAAACCAAAAAGGATTAACCATGCCAAAGATCAATAAATATGTTGACATCGATACCGTAGAAAGAGAAGCCAAAAAAGACCTTATCGACAGACATTCACCGTTCATTACTGTAAAAGGTGAAGCAAAAAAAGGTGAACTTCTTGAAGTACACGTTCAACTCGGACAAGAGTACACTCACCCGGACGATTTTGACCACTACATCGAGTCAATCACTCTCTTTGACGGTGACACAAAACTCGCAATGACAACTTTTGTTCCCGGAACATTCGGAAACGAAAAGTCTCACGCACAGGTTACTTTCTTCATCAGACCGATGAAAAAGAAACTCAACCTCGTAGCACACGGATACTGTACAAAACACGGCATCTGGGAATCTACGCCTGTTGAAGTAGAAGTAGCAGAGTAATCTCGTCCTTTCCCATTGCATCTCTTTCTTCGGAAAGAGGTGTATCTTATTTTAACCTACCCTCTTTATTTACTTTCAAATATTCTCTTTGTTTGCACGTGTGCAACTAACAAAATAGTATGCAAAAATTAATAGTTTTTAATATTATTCAATAAATTGCCTCTTCCCTTTTTGAAAAGAGGCATGGTAGAAGTTTAACTTGGGAAAATCAATATTCCAAATCTGCTATTTGGCGGTATACTGCCGGTACGGCTTTAAACTGTGCGATGGCTTTGAAAAGTTCATAGTCATCTTCAAGAAGATATCTCGTACCTTCGCCTTCATCAGATTTCATCTGTTCACACAGCTCACTTTTCAATGTCCATACATATTCATCATTCGTACCTTCAAGGTAAAGTTCAAGAGCAGTCTCTTTTATCTCATCGAACAGTGCTGCGGTATCTGCATCTGCTTCCATAAAGCGCTCTTCGCTCTCTTCTTCATTCAAGGCTACTGCACGCAGGGCATCCGGACTGTCTCCTTCTGCATACATCATCTTCTCTGTATCTAACAGAGCGAACCCGCTGCTGTTTTCGTTTCCGCTGCCTTCCATCCAAAACAGGTAGTAATTGGTGCTTCCTGCTTCATTTGTCAATGCCCTGACATAACGCATTTGTTTAAAAACTTCAGGCATATCACAAGGCATATCTATCATCGCTTCAAGATATACAGCACTGCATTCTCCGGGCATTTCATTATTTGAAATCATCATACACTCCTTTTATTTTCTGACATATATTATTGTATCAAAAAAACAGAGTGTGTAATGCTACTTTTGTTTTTTATCTAAAAGGATAGGAAGGAAGAGAATGACGCGACGTATACAGGATTCCGGGACAGTCCCGAAATCAGTATCTGGCACTGAAAGCACTTAGCACTTGCACTGAATGATCTCTTCAATGGTTGTAACAATACCTGGATCTTCAAGTGTAGAAGTATCTTGAGTGATTTTTTCGCCTTTGACAAGACTTCTCAGGATTCTACGCATGATCTTGCCAGAGCGCGTCTTCGGCAGATCTGGAACGAAGGCCATATCGTCACACAGGGCAATAGCACCGATCTCGCTCTTGATGATAGCGTTGATCTCCTTCATCGTCTCAAGCTCATCTGCAACACCTTCATCATCTTTGAGAACGATATAGGCAAAAATACCCTCCCCTTTGATCTCATGCGGTTTTCCAACAACGGCAACGGCTGCGACATTATCGTGTTTCTTAATGGCCGCTTCGACCTCTGCTGTACCCATTCTGTGACCGGAGACATTGATGACATCGTCAGTTCTTCCTGTGATGGTAATGTAGCCGTCCTCGTCTTTCATTGCACCGTCACCGGTGAAGTAGACAGGCTTTCCGTCTTTTTTACAGTCACCGAAGTAGGACTTGACAAAACGGTCAGGATCACCCCAGATAGTGCGTATCATACTCGGCCAAGGCTTGGTGATACACATAAAACCCTTTTCGCCAACCGGTGTCGGTGTACCATCCTCCTCGATGATCTCTGCAAAGATACCAGGCAGAGGGAAGGTCGCACAGCCGGGCTTGATAGGGGTTGCACCCGGCAGCGGACTGATCATGTGTCCACCGGTCTCTGTCTGCCAATACGTGTCAACAATAGAGCAGCGGCTGCCGCCAACCTCTTCGTAGTACCATTTCCACGCCGCAGGGTCAATAGGCTCACCGACAGTACCAAGCACTCTCAGTGAAGAGAGGTCATATTTGGAGGGCTCGTCCGCACCTGTTTTGTGCAGCAGCCTGATAGCCGTAGGTGCTGTGTAGAACTGGTTTATCTGATACTCTTCAACCATTCTCCAGCAGCGGCCTGCATCCGGATAGGTCGGCACACCTTCAAACATTACAGTGGTTGCACCTGCTGCAAGCGGTCCGTAAACGATGTAAGTATGCCCTGTGATCCAGCCCACATCGGCCGTACACCAGTATGTATCGTTCTCTTTGATATCAAAGACCCACTCCATTGTCATCTGTGCCCATAAGATATACCCTGCACTGCTGTGCTGTACTCCTTTAGGCTTTCCGGTACTTCCTGATGTATAGAGCAGAAAGAGCGGATCTTCGGCGTTCATCACTTCCGCTTCGCAGGTGACAGGCTGATTCTTGATGAGTTCATTGTAGGCATAGTCACGTCCTTCTACCCATGTGATCTCTTCGCCGTTACGCTCAACAACACAGACGGCTTCAACACATTCGCACCCCTCTTCAAGCGCCTTGTCGACAACCGGCTTGAGCATGTAGGGTTTTCCTTTTCTAAAGGCACCGTCAGCAGTAACAACCAGCTTCGCCTCCGCATCGATAATACGGTCGCGCAATGCTTCAGCGGAGAATCCGCCAAAGACCACCGAGTGGATGGCACCGATCTTCGCACAGGCGAGCATGCTGATGGCCGCTTCGGGGATCATCGGCATATAGAGTACGACACGGTTGCCTTTCTTGATGCCAAACTCGTTCTTGAACATATTGGCGGTGCGGTTGACTTCGTAGTAGAGTTCACGGTAAGTCAGTGTTTTCTGGTCACCGTTGTCCCCTTCGAATATAATGGCAGCTTTGTTTTTGCGTGTGGCAAGGTGTCTGTCTACACACTGGTATGCGACATTGAGTTCACCGTCTTCAAACCACTTGTAAAACGGGGCATTCTCTTCGTTGAGCACTTTTGTAAAGGGCTTGAACCAGTCAAGCTTCTCTTTGGCGTACTTCGCCCAGAAGCCTTCATAGTCCTCTTCGGCCTGCTTTACCAGATCCCAGTACTCGTCCATACTTTTGATGGCAGCATCTTTGAACAGTTCTTTGTTAGGGTAATAGAGTTCACTCATGGGTGTTCCTTTATATGGTTATGTTGTAACAATTCTAACATAAAAAGATAACGGATTTGTATGAAGGAAAAAGAAAAAAGTTAATTAGGAGTAAATGACTCCTAATTGTAACACTTGGCTGAAATAATTAGACGATCTCGATCTTCTCCGCCACTTCAAGTCCAAAGCCGCCAAGCCCCACAAACTCTGTTTCTTTGCTGGTTGTAAGCAGGTTTATTTTTTTCACGCCAAGATCTTTAAGGATCTGCGCGCCTACCCCAAACTCTTTGGCCTGCTCCTGTGAGATGACTTTGGTATCAAGAAAGACAAGAAGTCCACCGTTTGTTTTGAGATACTCAATAGCGTTGTTAAGCGCATTGAAACGCTTGTCATCAAGTATGAGGTCAATATCACTGCCGATGTTGTGAAACTTGACATTGGCTGTCTCATGCAAACCGTAAAACTGTATAACCGTATGGCAGCGGTCAAGGTGGTCTTTATAGGTATGCTTTTCTACTTTGATGCCACGCAGGGATGTTTCGGTACTCTCGACACGTTTGACCAGCTGTTCATTGGCAAGACGGTACTCGACAATGTCGGAGATGTAGACAATGTGCAACCCGTGTTTTTCGGCAAAAAGCTTCAGGTCGTCCATACGCGCCATTTCACCATTATCTTTAATGATTTCACAAATCACACCCACCGGTGCAAGTCCGGCCAGTTTGCACAGATCGACGGAACCTTCGGTATGCCCGGTACGCACCAGTGTCCCCCCGTCTTTGGCAATGAGTGGAAAGATATGCCCCGGACGCACGAAATCCTCCGCCACACTCAGCGGACTTGCAAGCTTTCGAATGCAGTCGTCACGTTCGGCGGCACTAATGCCCGTACTCGCCGTTGCCGAATCTATGGAAACGGTAAATGCGGTTTCATGGTTGGAATCATTACGGCTGACCATAGGCATGAGGTCAAGCTGGGCAGCAAGCTCTCGTGTAATAGGCGTACAGATAAGCCCCCTCGCCTCCTTGGCCATAAAATTGACCATGTCCGGTGTGGAGAAGGTTGCGGCATAAACCAGGTCACCCTCGTTCTCCCTGTCCTCGTCATCCATCATAATGACCATCTTGCCTCTCTTGATCTCATCAATGGCTTTTTCCACACGTTGTATTGCATCTGTCGGCATAATTTGTCCTGTTTGGGGTATATGTAAATATGATTGGTATTATAGCGTAGGTCTATTATATGTAGAGGATGTGGCGGTTTTTGACAGCAGCACAGAGCAAATGTGCGCTGCTGCTTCAAGCCTTTAGAGTGTAGAAATATACCCTGCAACAGCTTTGATCTGTGCGTCGTTCAGTCCGGAAACCTGTGCTTTCATGGTCATTCCCATACCGGTTACATTACGTGTACCCGCTTTGTAGGCTTCCAGCTTCTTAACAACCTCATCGGCACTCTGCCCGGCAATGACATTAGATTTGCCAAGTGCTTTTTGTTTCCCGTCTTTCCCGTGACACGCCGCACATTTGGCAAAGAGAGCTTTACCATCAATGTCAGAAGAAGCTGCATTTTCTGCACTTTCTGTTTTAGGTGCAACAACTTCCTTGGCACTTGCTACAGCATTTGCCGCCGCCACTTTTGCTTCCGCAGCTTTCTTCGCCACAACATCACTTGCAGCAGCAGCTTTTTCCTTGGCAGCCTCTACGGCTTTTTGCGCAGATGTTTTTACATCTTCTGTCGCAGAAGCAACTGTCTGTGTAGTTGCCTTCGTAGTTTCGGCAGCAGCCTTTTTGGTTTCGTCAGAACATCCGGCAGTAAACAGCACGGAAGCTGCTACGATGGAAAGTATGGTGAATTTTGTCATGTTTGATCCTTTGTTGATTGAATGTGCGCGTATTATAGTGAAAGAATATAACCGGAATATTACTTTTTGGGGGAAATTGGAGATTGGAGGGGTCTTAAAACACAGATTGGTTCGACTGGACAGAAAGTTACATTATAACAGGTGGCGGTTTGGAGGGGTCTTAAAACTAAGATAACCAAATTGTATCATAAGGCACAAATTATAACAGGTGGCGGTTTGGAGGGGTCTTAAAACTCATCAGTACGTGTGATGTTTTTCCAGTTTATTATAACAGGTGGCGGTTTGGAGGGGTCTTAAAACCGGTATTATGTAGCAAACTCACCAAGCTAAAACACCGTAAATACGGGACTTAATCCACTTATTATAATATAATTATACTTTAACAACATTATTACGGAGGTATGATTATATGCAGCATGTTGTAAGCCAATTAATTGAAAAAAAACGGGAGTTGGAAGGAAAAATAAATTACTATCAGGGGAAAATCAATATCCTGAAAAAAATTGTAGATAGCATGGAGGTATCTATTAAGGTCTTTGAACCTAATTTTGACCCATTAACGGTTACTGCAAAGAAATTTAATCCCACTACACGATATTTTGAGAATGGTGAAGCTTTTTTAAAGGCACTTGATTTTTTAAGAAAAAAAGATGATTGGGCTTCTACTCATGAGATTACGGTTTATCTTATGGAAATGAAAAAGTATGATAGCACCGATAGGGATTTGAAAAACAAAATCCAAAAAAGTATTCTTCAAGTATTGCGAAGCCAATACAAAAAAGGATTGATAGATAAAAAAGAATTATCTGATCGAATGCTATATTGGAAAGTAGCAGATTAGGCTGCTGATTCAAGCCGTTCCGATACTCGGTGGTTTCCTTGCCAGTATCCTGTCCATTCGTTAGATTGTAGGGTTTTCATACATTTTTCAGATATATCGTTAAATATTTCTCCATTAGACATTCTCCTGGTATCTTCACGATATGCCATTTCATTGGCATAGTTCAAAAGATAGAGGTTATCCATTTTGTGAATTTGTCCTTCCTGAAATCTTCTAAATCTTGCAAAGTAGCTTTCAGCCTGGTTGGAACAAGCACCTTCTTCGGAATAATATTCTACGGAGTGATTGACTCTTTTCATATTGTATTTGGCATGGAGGGGATTATAGGCATCAGATTCATCGGCATGAACTTCTGAACCTTTTTCAATTATATTATTAGCAATTTTCATAATATCTTTTGAGTTTTCATTTTTCAGAATAAAAGTTAAAGTTCTTTTGCTGCCAACATATTCTGTTCCTTTCCCATATCTTTGACGAACTACAATAATACACCGCTTTTTAGGGTTTTGATTTTCATACAGTCTTCTATCTATCCTATCTTCTTTTTTATTTTCAGGTCTTACATAGCCATTGACATAAGCACCATCAATTTCACAAGTGCCATTCATAAGAGTTTCTTCATCTCTTGTTTCAAGAAGTGCTTCTCTTATTTTATGAAGTAGAACAAAAGCAGTTTTGTATTGAACTTTAAGATCTCTTGATAATTTTAAGGCACTCATACCTTTGGCTTCATTAGAAAATAGAGCAATAGCGAAAAGATAAGTTCTCAATGGGAGCTTATGCCCAGCAAATAGAGTTCCTGAAGTAACAGAAAACTGTTTATGACACTCTTTGCATTTCCAAACACTTCTGCCTTTAAGATCATAATGCTTTAAAGAGCCACAACGAGGACAGACAGGCTTTCCATTTGTATTCGCCCATCTTAGCTTACGGAAATAGGATTCGGCTTGTTTTTCGGTGTATTTTGCGATTTTTAGAAGATTAAGAGTTTTTGCTTGGGAAGAGAGAAGAAAGTGTTGAGCCATGTCACTCCTTTACTTAGATAATATATTATGTCATAAATGACATTAGAGATTGCTTAGTAAAATAGAATTTATTTACTTTTTGATTATTGGGGTATAATAAAATATGGATAAAAAAGATTGGAATTATGAAGCTAAAATCATTTTTAAGAAAATTTTAGAAGAACGAAACATAAAATATAACGACTTGGTTCATGCCTTAAATGATAGAGGAATTGATGAGAGTTATAATTCTATTGTAACCAAAGTTAATCGGGGAACTTTTAGTTTTGCTTTCTTCTTGGAATGTATGTATGCTCTTGATATTGACTTGAGAGAATTGGATTTTTAAATAATTTTATATAATAAATTTTTCTTATTAAGCTATAATTAAATCAAAAAAGAGAAATCGTTATGAAGTGGTCTAAATTAAAACAAAAAATAGAAGAAAGATTTGCCGACTCTATCAAACAAAGAGTAAATATTCACCTTACTTCATATAGAGGACATAATGGAAATTCTCGCAGTTGGATTACAGTTGATGGAATAGAAAAGATAAGTCTTGATAACTTTACCTCATTTAACGAAAATAGTGCATATTTCAATGAGCTTACACCTATAGAAAACTGTTTGACGCACAACAAGATCAAAGACTTTAAAAGAGATAAAAACTTCTTGTGTGAAAAAGGAGAGTTCAGTAGTTTTGATTTTACATATATGGCAAAAAAATACTTACAAACTTCAGCACAAGATGCTATCAAGTCTGAACATCCTTTAATTAGATTGTTTAGTGTACTTGATAAAAAAACCGGTAAAAGAAAGATAAAACAACTTCAAAATGATAAAAACCCAATAGTGTCTTATTTTGCTAAGTTTCGATATGCACTTGAGAACTTAAAATGAGAAAGATGAAAAAAACGATCAAGTTAATCATTTTAATTGCTGTAATTCTTATCGGTATTATTTATCTTGCCTATCAATATGAGGAGAAGACTACATTAAAAAATGAAGTAACTCAAATGAAATACAATATGGTACTCCTGAAAATTTTAAATCAAGGGGAAACAGAGAGAGTTGGAAAATTACTATCGTATGATGTTCAAAGAGCAATTATCTATTTTGTTACAGAGAACCATCTCAACGATATAGACAATTTGTGTGAATATATTGATGAAGAGAATATTGAACTGCTAAAAGTATATGATAAAAATATATCAGTTTTCTATATCAATAAAGTTACTGAATATTGTTCAAGGACTCCAGAATGATCGAGCATGTAATAGCACTTATGTCAAATTCTTGGACATGGGTTCTGATTGTTTTCTCAATGCTACTTCCTTATATCCTTATGTTCATTCGTAGATTTTATCCGGTAGACATACAGGATAAAATTGTTCAATGTGAACTAAAAACAGAGAAAAACATAAAAAGTGGATTAAAAAAACAAGAGAATAAAATTTTCTTGACAGCTATTGCAATTCTAACATTGTTAATCTCAATGATTTTCATAGGTATAGAATTGGTATTATGTTCCACAATTTCTCAAAAAAATATACTTAATTCAACTATATCTGCCGGTATAATATCATTAGGGATAATTGCTATTTTTTATAAAAAAATTTACAGATATGCACTTAGAGAAAAATACAAAAATTATTTTTGTGCAAGTGATAAATTAATTTTAAAATATCTCTCAAAATCAGGCTATCTCTTTATTGCTATTGGCTTGTTTGGTCTCATCAAACTATCTTGCATTAGTGAAACTTTTAATCAAAAAATACATATTCAAAATATAAGACAAAAGGAAATAATCATACTTGAGAAAAAAGACTTTCAAAAAAATATTCATGGTATAAAAATCAATGTTTCCGGCACAATCAAGGGTCAATCTAAGATTTCACTTATACTCAATGATAAAGAATATAAAACAGATAAACTAAGTGGAGACTTTTCTATTGACTGGAAAAGTGATTGGTATAGCAATACGGCAAAACTTATATATCAACCAATAAATGTCAAAAAAGGGAATGTACTTATACGATATGAATTTGAAGAGATATAAAAGATGGAACAGTATGAAATAATACAAGCAATATTGGGATCACTGCCAATATTTTTTATATTTATAGTGTTTGTTATTGTAAAAAATTTCAAATGGTCATATAGATATCCAATTGTGGTAATATTTGGTTGGGTTGTTATATTTTTCTCAACAATAGTGCTACAGGAATATTCATTTTATTATGCACCAACAAAAAAAATTGCCGAAGAAGTTGCAAATAGTGATGGAGCATCGGTAGCTTTTAGCTATTTATTTGGTTGGGGTTATGCTTTGGTTTTAATGCTTGTAATGGATATTACTCATAAAACATATTTATATTTATCAAAAAAATATTTATCTTCTAAAAAAAGCTATAATAAATAAAAAAAGAAGTGATATTTTATGGCAGATTTTAATAAAAAAAGAATATTCATTTTAATGCTTACAATCAATATTCTTATTCTTTATGCGCTGGAAGGATTTTTATTTAACCCATTTTTTATATGGATATTGCTACCAATTTATATTGGCTACAGCATAGTCCACAAAGCATGGGAAACAAAATCAAAAAAGAAACTTTTGGAAGGGTATGGATTTCTAATTATGAGTATTGGGTTTAGCTATTTTTATCATTTTTCTTGGTTTTTTGACTGGGATGGTGCGAAAACCGGAAGTTCTACTGCGACACTGATATTTCTATGGGGTCCGATATGGGCTGTACTCTTTGGGTATATTGGTTATTTTATCGGTTCTTTTTCTGAAGATCAACAGCATGGACTATAGATGAAAATCAAAAGATTAATTAAAAAATTAAGATGTCATCACTACAGGATAAGAAGATGAGTCAACTAACAAAAAACTTAAAGCGAAGAGTTATGTATGTTGAAAATAAATCTACTGGTGAAGCACGAATTGGTTGGGTCACTTTTTCAAAAACTG
>JALUXB010000056.1 GCA_027019175.1 Sulfurovum sp.
GTACGCTTTGAGGGTCAAAGGTACTGCCGGACGTTTGATGTGTACCGGACGTCTGAGTGTGTCGCCTTTTGCCAGCGGTCTTGTCAGCTTGTCTCTCCAAGCCTGGTAGACTTTGAAGTTATTTTCATAGTTGACATAGATATCACCGATCTTGTCTGTCGGTGCCGCTTTCTCGATACGTACTTTCTGATGCCAAGCGTGGTTACCCGCGATTGGATCCGGATGTGACGCCGCAACGGCATTCTGCCAAGCACCACTGAGACCGTCCCACCAGATGTTGTCGAGGTCTTTGTTGTACTCTTTGAACTGCCATGTATCTTTACGGGCAATCATACCTGCCTTGATACCCTGCTTAGGCTTGAGCGTACCAACCTTACCGTCCATTGTCATGTCGTAAAGCGGCGCACCGAGTCCAAGGACACCAAGCTTGTGCTCGAAGCCAGGGATCTCGACAGCATTTTTGAGCTTCCAGCGGCCTGCGTGGTGTGAACATGCCAGTACACCAGGCATGGTACCCTCTGTCGGTACCGCCATCGCGATGAAGTAACCGGATTCAAGACCGGAAACAGTATCTTCGATGGTCACTTTGATCGCGTCACCACGCTTGATGCCAAGGCGCTTCGCATCCTGCGTACTGATCCATACCGGGTTGTGGTTCTGTGAAATCTCCATCAAATGCTTGGAGTTCACTGAACGGGTATGAATGTTGTACGGCAGTCTGAATACGGTGTTAAGTGCAAACTCGTTCTTCGCCGGATCGATGAAGTCATGGTGTACCTGGGAAACCAGGTGTACATACTTCTTACGCTCATCGGCATTTCTCGGGTAGAACGGTACCGCATACTCTGGCCACTTCCACTCTGCAAACCACTTGGAGTAGAACTCCAGCTTACCGCTGAGTGTATGGAAGCCCTGTTTCGCTTCACCCTCGACAACAACACCAATCGGCTTCTTGCCGCCGAAGACATGGTCGTCTACAAGCAGTGTACCGAACTCATCCTTCTCGACTTCACTTTTGTCATACTCGTGACCGTGTGCAATGTACTTGCCGTCAACCTCTTTGAGTGGTCTCTCCTGAGGCTTGTAGATATGGTCTTCTTCCATCCATGTACCCATATCTCTCATGAGTTCATAGTTAGGATACTTCGAGTCAGGGTACTTCAGTTTTGCTGTCTTTCTCAGGTTGGGCAGCAGGTCGAATGCAGCCTGGTACCATTCAGGAATGGTGACCGCACGGGTAGGATCTTCCTTCGATGCCCAGAATTTTCTGACACCGAGGCTTCCGTCAGGGTCTACATGGTGGACCATGATGTTCGCCCAGAATTCTACCTCTTCCCAGATTTCGCCAAGTCCTGCCGCCATATGCGCTTCGAGTGTCGCACGTGCCGGATCTTTCGGCTTCCAGCCGTTCTTCTCGAGTGCAACACGCAGTGCCGGGTTCTTGAAGCTCAGCCATCTTGTAGGCTTTGTTGCCTCAGAAGACTGATCGTGTCTTTCCCCTGCCAGCCCCACCGGAAGGACATAGTCACAATACCAGTTTGTCTCAGACCATGTTGGAGAGAGGTTGAAGCTGAGTTCAATCTTGTCCTCGCGCTTGAGCGCCTCGATCCATCTGAATCCGTCCGGGTTGATCCATACAGGGTTGTACATACGCGGGATCCACACAGCCAACTTGTCAGGGATCTTGTCAAGTCCTTTTTTCTTCCATTTCGCTCTCCACTCGTCATCCATCAGCAGGTGAGGCATGATATGAGACATTTCGTAGGTGCTGAGCGGATACTCAGGCGGCCATGCAATCTCATTCCAAACATTGACTCTTGGCGGTCTTTGTCCTGCTACTGTCGCAGCGTCACCCTTTCCGTTGACAGAGATAACGAACCAGTGGTGGAAGCTTGTACCGCCCACATCACCACGCAGTGCACCTCTGAGTGCCAAAGGCAGGAAGCCGGCACGGGTAATCATCCAGCCACCTCTGTGTGCGATCGGTCCCGCTCTCCAGAGGAAGGTTGCGACTCTGTCACCCGCATCGATGAACATCTCGAAGAGTTCGTCAAGCTTGTCTTCGTACCCTTCGATCTTACACTCTTTGGTAACAAACTCTTTAGTGTACGGTGCATAGAGCTCTTTCATCAGTGCGATGTAGCTTTCGTAGCTCTCATCCTGAGGAAGCGTCTTGATGATGCCTTCCTGTACCATGAAAGAGAGATGCTCTTTGTCTTTCATCAACTGATCCCAGTTGATCCAGTTCTTCACGAAGTCGTGGTTGACCAGGTCATTGCCGTTGATGTCTTTTTCATGCAGTACTCTGTTGGCAAGGTAAAGATAGAGTGCTGTCTCCGTACCAGGCCATACCGGCAGCCACAGATCCGCGATACCCGCCGAGTTGGAGAGTCTTGGATCCATAACAACCATCTTCGCACCTTTTCTTCTCGCATCGGCAATGTAGCCTGCAGACTGCTGGAAGTAGTGTCCCGCATCCGCTGCGTGAGAAGACTGAAGGAAGATCAGTTTCGCATTTGCCCAGTCAGGTGCATTTCTGTCGTCGTTTGCCCACTGGATGGTACCTTCACGTGCACCTGCAGAACAGATGTTGGTGTGGGAGTCATACCCGTCAACACCCATTGAATGCGGTACTCTGTGACCGAAACCGTTCTCGTTTGGACGGCCGACATGATACATGATCATCTTTTTGGAGATCTCATCCCCTTTTTTAAGGGTATCATGCATCTTTTTACCGATGGTCGCCATCGCTTCATCCCACGTGGTTCTTACCCATTTACCTTCACCCCTCTTGGAACCCGGTGCTCTCTTGAGTGGGAAAGGGATTCTGTCCGGATCGTACATCTGTGACTGGGTTGCATACCCTTTCGCACAGTTACGTCCTCGTGAACCTGCATGCAGCGGGTTACCCATATACTTTCTTACAAAGAGGTCTCTTGGGTTCTTTGTCTTCTTGTATTTGCCCACTTCTACCCATGCCGTCAGACCACACTGTGCTTCACAGTTGGAGCAGACAGTAGGAACAAGCATAAACTCGTTGACTTTGATACCGTCTGGATTTTTGTCGCTCTCGACACCGTTTCTTTCTGTACCACCGCGTTTCCAGTCATCACCGTCCAGCTCTTTGAAGCTGTCCCAGTCTTTGAATTCAGGATAGAACGAAAGGGTCTTCGGTGTCGGTGTAAACTTTTCGTCTTCTGCGACAGCCGGTGTTTCGACGATCGTTTTGAAGACGCCGGTTGCCAAAGAGGCACCTGCTACTGTGTAGGCGGTACCCTTCAGGAAGCTTCTTCTGCTCTCTACGAAAGTAGGTTGTTCATTATTCATTTTAGTCATTCATATCCTCCTTAACTCAACGGTAGCATCTGTGGAATCTTGAGCCATACATCTTTAGCCATGTAGAGCCCTACGAGTGCCAGAATCGCCGCAAATCTCAATAGTGTTTTGTTGTCGCTCTTCATATTGCCTACGGCAATGAAGAACGGTACGATAAATCCGAGTACCATACCGAACCAGAATTCAGTATTGTATGCGCCGCCCGCATGGACATACGCCAATGTCGCTTCCGCTTCGGAAGATTTGAATGAGAAGAAGTACTCACCCATATACATCAGGAAGCTGAAGAAGGTTGCGATGGCAAGAACGAGCGCGAGGTCTTTTCTTGCTTCTGCACTCCATTTTCCGGAAACAAGGATCAGTGCTGCAGAACCGGCAAGCAGTGCTGCCCACATCATCTGCATGACTTCCGCAGGTGCCTGCCAAAGCTCTCTTGCAGAAGACTCCGCCATAATGATCGCCGTATAGAGCGTTACAGGAATCGCCAGGAATACAACGAACGGGAAGAGCTTCTCATACAGTGAACTGTTCGCACGTGCCGCATTGGCAAGCGCACAATTCTTTCTGACATTTGGATGCGCATCAAAGTAACCGATGACCATCAGCACAGTGACCAGTGCAGTAAAGAGTGACGCCATCCATGCACCGACAGTAATCGCCGAAGTCCAGTGCGGATGCAGGAAGATGTTGACCATTCTGTACGGCTGGTGCAGGTCTGTCAGGGTGAACAGCAGGAAGATGTTCAGGAAAATGAACGAAATCAGAGGCATTGTCCATCTGAGATTCGGCATTTCATCTTTCTTGTGTCTGTAGAGCAGGAATGCACCTACGAGAATCACACCGGTACCGATAGATTTCGCCCACATATTCAGGGTAATCATCCAACCCCAGATAATACCGGGCAGCGCGACATCAAGTGTTACAACCGCGTGTGTTGCGTGAACTGTACTTTCTACCATCTTAGTGACCTCCCTCTGATTCGTGATTGTCAAAATCTACAAAACTCTTGTTGTCGAGTTTTTCATGTGACTCAAACGGTGCAAGGAATCTGTCGATCACACCGTGGTTAGGATCACCTATATGATCAAGGTGGGTAATGTTGTTGAACAGACTGTATCCTTCGATTCTCTGCTGTGCAAGCGGATCGAGTGTCTGTGTACCGCCACCGACATAAAAGTGCTTAGGATTGGTGTGTTTTTCAGGTTTACGTACCTGGACAGCACCCTGATGTGCCATAATATACTGTGAAATATGGCTGGTATCGTCATCGAGGTCACCGAAGATGTTCGCCTGAACAGGACAGATAACCACACATGCCGGCATCATGCCGCTTTCGATTCTGTGTGCACAGTAGGTACACTTGTCAGCAGTGTTCGTTTCCGGATCCATATAGATCGCCCCGTAAGGACACGCCATCATACATCCGGCACAACCGATACATCTTGATGAATCGACGTTGACAATACCGTTTTCGAGGTAATGCAGTGCCGATACCGGACAGATACGCTCACACGGAGCATTTTCACAATGGTTACATCTCAGCGGTGTAAACTCACGTTTCGCATCGGGGAATGTCCCGATATCAATATATTTTACACGCAGACGCCAAGAGCTCAGTGGAACTTCGTTTTCCACTTTACAAGCTACTTCACAACCTTTACAACCCATACACAGGTTCAGGTCGACTAAGAAACCTAGTTTCATACTTCCTCCTTGATTTGATGATCCGTAATGCACCTTACCGGACAAAGGCACCTCTGGCAAGCTTCCTCTACGGGCTGCTTGTCAGAGGCCCTCTTCCAATAAGTGTACATAATACGCTTTTATTGTAGTACATAAAGCGTTAACTTTCATTGAGTTTGTGTGCAAAAGATTATTTTTGAATAAATGTGCGTAAAATGGGAGAGAATGTAACGGGAATCTCAAGCCTCTTCAGTCATTCTCATAGGCATCATCAGGAAAACAAATGATTGACGTTTTAGTTCAAAGTCAAGACTATTTTCAACGTCAGTTTTTAGATTTCGGCAGACAGAAAGAGAATGTAGAGCCCTCATGCAGTCGGCTCTCAATTTCCAGGCTGCTTCCGTGAAGCCCCAAAATCGTCTTGACAATGGAGAGGCCAAGCCCCATAGAGTTGTCCCAGTTGTGTGTCCCGGAGCGGTAGAATTTTTTGGTCACCTTTTCGATGTCTTTCTCGCTGATGCCGACACCGTGGTCTTTGACGCTTACGCAGCACTCCGGAGTAAGCTGCACTTCGACCTCCTCTTTGGAGTACTTCAGCGCGTTTTCAATAAGGTTCTTCAGTACCACATCCATCAGCGTACGGTCGGCAAAGACCATACAGCTGCTTCCGCTCACTGCTATAGTACGGTTTTTGTACTTCTCTTCCAGCGAGCGTTTCACTTCCAGCATGAGTGCATACAAGTCAAAACTGCTCTGGTGCAGCGTCGCTTCGCCGCTTTCGAACTTGTTCCACAAAATAAGGCGTCCCAGCAGCGCTTCGATCTTGTTACCGTTGTTGTAGATCTTTTCAAGAAACTTCTCACGCAGTGCGGGAGGAATGTCCGGGTCTTCATGCAGTGTCTGAGAATAGCCCATAATGGAGGCGATGGGATTTCGAAACTCGTGCGCGATGGCTGAAATCATATCGGCACGCTGACGGTTTTTCAGTTTCAGTTTGGCATTGTAGCGCTGCTTGACATCTTCACGCTTTTTGGCCTTTTTGAGCGCCTTGAGCAGATTCCTGTTGAGATCTTCGAACTCTTTGGTAAAGAAAGAAGCTTCATAGGAGGCTTCATCGATCGTTTCGAGATTGGCAAGGTAGTCATTGAGCAGTTCGAGCTCTTTTTGCATCTTCTTCGCACCCCGCCAGATCGCATAGATAAAAAACAGAAAAGTGACACCGACAAAACTTACGGCAAGCAGGTTCTGCTGTACATTATCGTTGAGCCAGACAAGGAGGGTAATGAAAAGAAGAAAAATAAGTACGGAGACCGTCACCAGACGTGCCATCACATACTCGGTGAAGTGGGGGCGTTCAAACAGCATAGACTTGCCTAAAAACCACTGACTATGTCACGGAAAATGTGAAAAAGTCCTTTGACTTCATCAATGGAAGTACGTTCATTGGGGGCATGAATCGTATCGTTGATAACCCCGAACTCCACTACATCGATGCCGAATGCTCCCATGAAACGCGCATCACTCGTACCGCCTGCAGTGGAGAGCTTTGTCTCGACACCGGTCACTCTTCTGATGCTCTCTCGCAGGTTGTATACCACTTTGGAATCATGGTTGGTCACAAAGGGGAAGGAGCCCTGGGTGAGCGTCAGGTCATAGTCGAGCCCTTCAAGCACTTCGTCGATATGTGCGCGCACATCCTCCTGAGTGGTATTGGTGGAGTTTCTGACATTGAACATGATTTTCAGCTCACCGGGAGTGACATTCGTCACCTCCATACCGCCGCGAATGTCGGTAATGACCATCTGGCTTGGCGCAAAGTCTTCATCACCCTCATCGAGATGGATACCCGCAAGACGGTGCATCACCGATGCGGTCAGGTGTACGGGGTTGACTGCCTTTTCGGGATAGGCGGCATGCCCCTGCTTGCCGTGAATGGTCAGGTAGCCGTTGATGGAACCCCTGCGCCCGATCTTGATGGCATCACCGAATACCTCTTCACAGGTAGGCTCGGCCACAATGCAGTAGTCAGGCAGCATGCCGATCTCTTTGAGGTGTTCGAGCATGATGATCGTCCCGAAGGTCGCATCTCCCTCTTCATCGGATGTCAGCAGCAGAGAAAGCGTACCGTTGAAGTGTTCCGCCTCTTTGAGTGTCTGCACAAATGCGGCCACACCGCTTTTCATATCCTGTGCGCCGCGGGCGTAGATCTTGCCCTCTTTGACCAGCGGCACGAACGGATCGCTCTCCCACTTGTTTCCCGGCGGTACCACATCGACATGGCCGGCGAAACAGAGATGGTCACCCTCACCGAACTTTTTGTACAAAAAGAGGTTCTTCACCCCCGCTTCATTCACCCAGATCGCTTCATACCCTTCAAGGTAGGAAGCAATGAAATCGAGCGATCCGGCATCGTCGGGTGTGATCGACTCGAAACTGAGCAGTTTCATGAAGAGGTCAATGACATCATAATGTTCTGTTTGCGTATTCATTCTGTAAAATTTCCAATCATACTGAGGTAGTCTTCAATGTTCTCGAAACGGTGGTTGCCGCCATATTCGACAACAACACGCTGAGTCCGATACTTCTCTTTGGCGATGCGATAGTCAAGCACCTCATCCCCGCTTTGCAGCAGTACGAGATACTCCCCTTTTTCAGGCGTGGTGACATACTGTTGGAGCTGCTGCAGACAGGCCGCCTCGAACCT
The DNA here is from genome assembly GCA_027019175.1 of Sulfurovum sp. Classification (GTDB taxonomy): domain Bacteria; phylum Campylobacterota; class Campylobacteria; order Campylobacterales; family Sulfurovaceae; genus Sulfurovum. Next base: position 7,724 of record JALUXB010000056.1, read on the forward strand.
GAATATTTCGCCGTCGCAAAAACGTCGCTGCTCTCCCACACAGGGAGCGAGTGTTTCGTACGGTGCTGTCGAGGGATTGAGCAACACGGCTTTGTGTGCATACTTCTCCGCAAGCCAGGCGGCATAGAAGCCGCCCAGGGAGGAACCTACAAGCAGGTCGAAGTGCCGTGAGGCAAGCAAGTCCTCAAGATACGCTATGGCTTCGTCCGGTGCATAGGGAAGATCGGGAGCGAGGAGGTTCTCTTTGCCAAAATATTCGGCAAGTGCCGTAGACTTCTGCCCCCTGCCGCAGCTTGCGAATCCGTGCAGGTAGAGCAGAGAAGGCATCTTAGCGCTCGATGCCCCCACTGTAGGTTACGATACCGCCGTAGTGGTTGATGGCATTCTCAAATCCGTTGGATTTGAAGACATGCTGCACCTGACCGCTTCTGCTGCCCGTACGGCAGGTGAAGATCACAGGCTTCTTGCCGTTGTACTCGTTGAAGAGCGCTTCGGCCCACTCCTGAAAACTGGAGGTCGGCTTGAGCAGGTCCACACCCTTGATGTGTCCCATATCGTACTCCATCTGCTCACGTACATCGACAAGCAGGAAATCGGCTTCACCCTTTTCACGCGCCTCGAGCAGCGTGATCAGATCACCGGATGTGATGTCGTCTTTTGTCAGTAGTTCATGCATAATCTCACCTTTTATATAAAAAATAATCGCGCATTATACCAAAATTATTTTTTATTCGTAAGGCTTAACTGTTCTCCTTGACGAACTCCGGCGTACAGAAGATGCCGCAGTGGCATTTGCCCTCTTCGGGAATCTCTTTTTCGAGCGCCTGGGGACAGGGACATACACGGTCGTCGACACTCTTGAACTTGCCCGGCTTTGCGGGATCTTCCTCTACCATGAAACAGGGGCAGAATCGCTTTCCGTAGAGGAGTTTGTGACGTGCAAGCCCCATGATGACACCCTCGTTGACATCTTCATTGGGGTGATACTCGAATCCAAACTGTGCACATACCTTGTCGGTGAATTTTTTTGTCTTCTCCAGCTCTTCCAAAAATTCCGGTGAGCTCATATCGAGTTGCTGCATCATAATCTGATCCTTTTTATATGAAGTATAGGGATGATTGTAGGTAGTTATATCTTAAACCAAATTAATATATAATGGTAAAACCC